>JABCZK010000020.1 GCA_013289695.1 Acidobacteriota bacterium | reverse complement strand
AAGCGGCCTGTCGCAATCTTCCTAGACTGCGTTCCGCGATACGCTCAGGAATCTTGCGGTTCGAGGGACGCCCGCGCAGCCGATGCACCAGCCCGCCATCCCCCGCGGTGCGCAGACGCTGCAGCAATCGTCGCACCTGACGATCGCTCAGGCGCAAACGGTGTGCGGCATCGATCTGCCGTAAATGTCCTTGCGTGATCTGGTGCAACACCTTCAACCGCTCCCGCTCCTTCATGCTCAACGCGATCCGCTCCTCTGCCATCGGGCCCCCCAGCCCTTAGAAAAGCGGACATTTCTACTTTGCACAATCCGGACATTCTCACTTTGCGGCGACACTCTTTCTCTCTTCGTTGACTTGCTTCCAGCGGCAACCTAAGATGTCCGCCACATGCCCGGTTCCTCGTCCCTGATCGGCCAGACCATCTCGCACTATCGCATCATCGAAAAGCTCGGTGGTGGCGGCATGGGCGTGGTCTATAAGGCCGAGGACGTGAAGCTCGGCCGCTTTGTGGCTCTCAAGTTCCTGCCCGACGACGTGGCCAAAGACCCGCAAGCTCTCAGCCGTTTTCAGCGCGAAGCCAAGGCCGCCTCCGCGCTGAATCACCCCAACATCTGCACGATCTACGAAATTGACGATCACAGCGGCGAAGCGTTCATTGCCATGGAATTTCTGGACGGCACCACGCTGAAACATCGCATCTCGGGACAACCGATGGACACCGATGTGCTGCTCGGCCTGGCCATTGGTATTGCCGACGCGCTCGACGCAGCGCACAGCAAGGGAATCGTGCACCGCGACATCAAGCCTGCAAACGTTTTCGTGACCGAGCGCGGCAACGCCAAAATTTTGGATTTCGGACTTGCCAAGCAGCTGCGCCGCGCCGTCGTCCATAGCGTTACGCAGGATGCAGTCCTCGCAACGCAGATGACCGCGGGTGTGAACCCGGAAGATCTCACCAGCCCCGGTGTGGCGGTGGGCACCGTTGCATATATGTCGCCCGAGCAGGTGCGCGGGAAGGAACTGGACGCGCGCACCGATCTTTTTTCCTTTGGCGTGGTGCTCTACGAGATGGCCACCGGCGCATTGCCGTTTCGCGGCGAAACTTCCGGCGTGATTACCGACGCGATTTTGAATCGCGCGCCGGCAAGCCCGCTGCGCCTGAACCCGGACATCCCCGCGAAGCTCGAAGACATTATTCACAAGGCGCTCGAGAAAGACCGCGACCTGCGCTACCAGAATGCCTCGGACGTACGCGCCGATTTGAAGCGTGTGAAACGCGACAGCGACACAGGTCGTTCCGCGTCCTATCAGGCGCTGCCGGCAGAAGAAGCGTCCGGCAGATTATCGATTTCGTCGGCAGGTTCGCAGGCACAGGCATCTTCCGGGAGGCGGAGCGCCGTTTCACTCGCCGCCGAAGCGCATCCTGCCTCAGCCGCGACACAGCTTTCGTCACTAGCGTCACGAGGCTCCGCACCTTCCTCGAAGCGCTTCGCGCCCTGGGCGCTCGCCGCAATTCTTGCCGCTGGATTGCTGGCCGCTGCGCTCGCGCTGCATCAGGCCTGGCATCCTGCGGCGCGGAAACCCGTGTCACTCTCGCTGTGGATTCCTTCCAATCAGCAGCTCGAGCTAGGCGCTGGGCCGGCCGTGATTATCTCTCCCGATGGGACGCGCCTCGCCTACGTCTCGCGCGAGGGCAGTTCCAGCGTAGATCAACTCTACGTGCGCGAGCTGGACAAAGTGGCTGCCGTGCTGCTCGACGGCGCGGCGGGGGCAGGCGCTCCGTTTTTCTCCGCGGACAGTCAATGGATCGGCTTTTTCGTTGAGGGAAAATTGAAGAAAATCTCGGTGCGTGGTGGCGCGCCCATTGCGTTGTGCGATGCCGTCGGCGGTCGCGGTGGAGATTGGGGCGCAGACGGCTCGATTATCTTTCCAAATCAATTCCTCAGCGCGCTCTACCGCGTCTCGGCGGATGGCGGCACACCGGTGCAGGCTACGCATCTCGTTACCGCTCGATTCGAGACAACACACCGCTGGCCGCAATTCCTCCCCGGCCAAAACGCGGTGCTCTTCACGGCATCGTCGGACAATAACTTTTTCGGTCATGCCAGCGTGGACGTCGCGCCGCTCGATACCGGCGTCCCCAAGGTGCTGGTGGAAAATGCCTACTTTGGCCGCTACCTCAGCGGAGGCTATCTCGCGTACGTGTCGCAAGGCACGGTGTTCGTTGCTCCCTTTGACGCCAGCGCATTGAAAATCACCGGCACCGCGATTCCGGTGATGCAGGGAGTAAACTACGATATGTCCAACGGCAGCGCGCAGTTCAGCATGTCCAGGGACGGCACAGTTGTTCATTTGGACGGCGGCTCTGCCGCGCAAGATGTGAATGTCGTTCTGATGGACCGCAAGGGTAACGCCTCGGTTTTGATGAGCGGTCAGCCGGACGCCGCTGACCCGCGCCTCTCTCCCGACGGCAAGCGCCTCGCCTTTCAGCAGGGCTCCGGCAACATTTGGATCTACGACATCGAGCGCAAAACCACTTCTCATGCAACGCTTGGTTCTGCCGCAGCCATCACGCCTATCTGGACTCCTGACGGCCAGCGCCTGACCTTCGAGCATCCTCGCACCACCCAACAACGCCCCGGACAAGCCATCTTCTGGGAACGCGCCGATGGCACCGGCGACGAACAGGCTTTGAGCCCGGAAACAATTTTGAACGCCTCGCCGAATTCGTGGTCCCCAGACGGCAAAGTCCTGGCATTCCAGGGGTTCTCAAAAGACGGAAGCTGCTGCGAGATCTGGACTCTCACCCTCGACGAATCAGGGAAGCCCGGGGAACCGCGTCCAGTCGCCGGGGTAGCGAAGGGTTTTATGGCGGCCTTCTCCCCCGATGGGCGCTGGTTGGCCTACGCTTCGCCAGAATCCGGCACCATCCAGATTTATGTGGTGCCCTTTCCCGGGCCGGGAGGCAGATGGCAAGTCTCCACCCGATTCGGCGTCGAGCCGCGCTGGTCAAAGAGCGGGCACGAACTGTTCTACTTGGACGGATCAGGGCTCGTCGTGGTGCCTTACACGGTGGCGAAAAACACTTTCCAACCCGGCCAACCGCAAGTTCTTTTCGCCAAGAACTTCGAGATGCGCGCTCCACTCGGTTCCTACGATGCGATGCCCGATGGCCAGCACTTCGTGATGTTCCAGCTCACCAGCGGCAGAACCGCCGCGGCCTCCGGACCCACGGTAGCCCTCAACTGGATTGACCAAGCTCGCCAACTGGTAGCCGCCGGCCAGAGCGACGCGACCCGCCAGTAATCGTTATTCCGACGCGGCACGCACCCGCGATTTGACAGCTTTGTTATAGTGGTTAACTGAACATGAAAATAACTGAAAAACGCACTGGCGGTTCACCCCGGGGACTAGATGCTCTCACCGGCGGTACGGCCCCTCGCTTTGAGGCCGGCCGCCCTCCCCTACCAAATTTTTAATTGCGAATATGCGGGATTAGAAGCTTACGTATCTTGCTCAAAACAAACAACCGCACCTCCTGCTAATCGCGGAAAAACACACGGTTCGATGCGCGGCCAAGGCAGCGCCACAGCGTATAATCCCCCGATGGCCTTTGACGCACTTGAACGCGCATCCAGTGAAAAGCGCTGGGCGGCGCTGGCCTCGGTAGGCTCGGCCATTCTGCTCGTCTCGCTGAAAATATTTATTGCGGTTCGCACTGGCAGCCTGGGCATTTTGTCGGAGACGCTGCATTCCATCCTCGATCTTGTGGCCGCGATCATCACTTATCTTTCCGTGCGCGTCGCGGACAAGCCTGCGGACGCCGATCACCTCTACGGTCACGGCAAAGTGGAAAGTTTTTCCGCGTTTGTCGAAACGGCGCTGCTGCTCTTCACTGCCGTATACATCATTTGGGAAGCTTTTCAGCGGTTGCTCTTCCATACTGCGCACATCCGCCCCAGCTTGCTGGCAATCTTGGTTCTCGCGTTATGCATGGGTATTGATTTCGTCCGCTCACGCGCTTTGAATCGCGTGGCCAAAAAATATCCCAGCGAAGCGCTGGAAGCGGACGCGCTGCATTTTTCCACGGACGTGTGGAGCACCTTTGTTGTCGTTCTGGGCATTTCAGGCGCTTGGCTCGGCGTGCGCTACGGAATACCCGGGCTGGACATGCTGGACGCCGTCGCGGCGTTGGGCGTCGCAGCCGTGATCATTTGGATTGGCTCGCGGCTGGGCAAACGCACCGCCGACGCGCTGCTGGACGTCGCGCCGCGCGGGCTGCGCGAACGCATCGAAACCGCCGTGGACAAGACCGAAGGCGTGCTGCAGTCCGAGCGCGTGCGCGTGCGCCGCGCCGGGCAGCGCTATTTCGTGGACGTGACCATCAGCGTGCCGCGCACCGCGAGCCTGGAACAAGCGCACGCCGCCAGCAGCGCCGTGGAAAAGCGCATCGCGCAGATTGTTCCCGCGGACGTGGTGGTGCACGTCGAACCCCGCGCCAAGACCGACGAAAATCTATTCGAAACCATTCGCGCCATTGCGCAAAGGCGCGGCCTCGCCGTCCACGAGCTTTCCGCGCACCAGTTCGATCACCGCCTGTTCATCGAGCTGCATCTGGAGGTGGACGAAGGCGCCAGCCTGCGCGAGGCGCACCGCCGCGCCTCCGAACTTGAGGAGGACATCCTCAAAGAAACCGATCCGCGCGCGCTAGTGAACATTCACATCGAGCCGCTGGGAGTGAAAATCGGCGGCGGCGAAGAGATGAAGGAACTTTCGCGCACCGTGCAGGAGTTTCTGAATTCACTGCAGTCCGAATACCACGAGCTCACCGACTGCCACGAAGTGCACGTCCGCAGCGTGGATCACAAAATTTTAGTTTCCTGTCACTGCGCGATGGATGGCAGTCTCCCTATCACCGAAGTCCACGACATCACCGCCGCGCTGGAAGACCGCGTGAAGGAACGCTTCCCGCAAATTTTCCGCCTCACGATTCATCCCGAGCCAGTGGAAGAAAGTTAGAAGCGCGCTCCAGCAACTAATCAGGGTTTTTCTTTTCCACCAAGTGAGTCGCCGATTCCGTGCAGACCATCTGCATCTCGTTCGGTTTGCTTTCGGTGAATGGACAGGCCTCAAAGTCGCCGTATACGTCCACTTACATACCAGTTTCCATTGCATCCCGAAGGTTGACCGGGACGATTTCGTCTTCCGACGGAAGGACTCCTAGAATTCGGTTCGTTCCGATGCGCCAAATGCGCATTTGTGGTCCGCCGTTCACAATGCGGGCTCTTCCATGAATCTTGACGCACGGTCCGACAAGTTCAGGATTGTTCTTGCACATGCGACCACTTGGGCCACGCGTAGGCATCGCCGCAAGCACCGACAAAATTATGACGAGTGTGCTCATCCCGGGACCTTCTTGCGTAGAGACCAATGGTCCTACGATGGCTGCGAAGTCTCAAGACCTGAGATTGGATTAGCGGGTCGCGACGCAAAAATCTGCGCCGCAAGCGCGATCACCGCGGGAAAACATTCCAGTACGTAGCGCGGTTCAGGCGTTTCCACGAACTTCGCGAAGAATAGCGTGCGCACCACGCAGAACAATATCAGCAGCGCCCAACCTGGCCTTCGCCGCGCCAGCCACGCTCCCGCGAGCGCGAGGGCAACATAGATTACGTTCACCACGCTCAGCCCCAGCGTAAGCAGAAAATCCGGCCGGTCGTCTTGCCACTCCTCGCGCAGCGGCCACAAATGCCCCGACGAAGGCAGCAACTCCACGCGCGGCGTGAACCACAGCGTCAAAGTCCGCAGCAGCGGCACTTTCACGTACGTCCGCAGCGGATGCCGCTCAGTCCGTTCGCGCGCAATCTCGCGGAATTCCTGGTCGAGGGGCGGATCAATCGTCAGCGCTTCATTGTATTCATCGAGCAAATCCGCCATGCGCTCTTTCTCGTCCTGCGAATCGAAGGCGTACGCGGGAAGCCGGTCAATCGCGATCTCTTCTTCGTTCACTTTCCATTGCGTCAGGTAAACGTCGCGATAACGCCACATCCACGTGTTCGTCCACGCGGTGAAGCCCAGCGGCGTGTATTCACCCGGCAGCTCGCTGTACCGCGGCGCGAGGAACTGCACATCATGCAACGTGCGCCAGTTGCGCGCAGCCCACGGCACCAGCGGTATCAGCAATCCCAAACCCATCAGCAGACCCGCGCGAATCAGCTTCTTCCAGTCCGCTGGTCGCCACCATTTCGCCACCAGCACCAATCCCGCCGCAAACAGCACCAACGGAGTTTCCGGCCGCACCAGCGTGCCAAATCCCACCACGATTCCAGCGAGCAGCCACGGATTCGCGAGAAACGACCCAGCACGCGTCACCTGCGCGCCGCCTGCATCCGTCTGCAGCAGCACCAGAATCGCCAGTGCTGTCAGAAAAATCACGAGCGTTTCAGTGAGCACCACCGCCGTATAGTTCGCCGTAAACGGGCACAGCGCCGCCAGCCACAACCCCGCCAGCGTCACGCGCTGCCGTGAGCTTGCTGGCGCCAGCCGCGCGGCAATCAACGCGATCACGAAGCACGTCGCCAGGTCCACCACCACTTGCGTCAGCATCGCGGCACGCGCCGATTGCCCGGCCACGGCAAACACTGCCGCCAAAAACGCCGGATACCCCGGCACGCGCATGTCCACAGCCGTAAGCTGCCCGTGCACAGCAAACCCGTACACGCCGTTCTGCAACCAGTTCCACGCCAACTCGATGTAAAATGGAGCGTCGCCCGTATCCGTGACCGGAAATTTCAGTACCAGGTACACCCGCAGTGCCAGTCCAGCACATACCGCGGCGGCGACGTTTGCGCGCGTCTTATTGATGGGGGTCATTGACACCGTCTCAAGGGCCAGCTAGCTTGGATTGTCTGAATGCCTGAACGCAAGCCAATTTTCTACGATCAGGAACGCCGCCGCTGGCGTCGCACGCGCCGCGTGCTGGAAATTACGGGCGGACTTTTCACGCTCATCCTGGTCGTCTTCGTGGTCAATGTTTTTCGCAAGCCCGAGCTGCCGGACATCCTCTCGGCGGCCACGCACTGGAATATCCACGCCGTCCCCACAAAACTGAAATCCAAGACGGCGCCGCGGGGCCGCAAACGAAAAGTGGCCGCGTTGGGCAAGGTGCCGCAGAACTACGATCCGCTGCGCGCGGCGTTTTATGTGGCTGACGATCCCACCAGCCTCGCTTCGCTGAAGCTGCATTACCACGATATTGATTTGTTGATCCCCGAAGCGCTGCACGCTTCTTCGGCGGACGGGCGCCTGGACATCGAACAGGACCCCAAGCTTCTGACGTGGATGCAGGCCAGCACAATCGAGCTGCCGGTGATGTCCATGGTCAACAACTACGACGGGAAAACGTGGGTCACCAAAGAGCTCGCGGAGATGCTGGCGAACCCCGTGGCGCGCGAACGCTTGTCGAAATCGTTGGCCGATTTCGCCAGCGCGCAGCACCAGTCCGGCATCGTGGTGGATTTCGAACTGGTGCCGCAAAGCAGCCAGCCGGATTTCGCGCGCTTCATTCATGATCTCGCGACGGCGATGCACGCCACAAACCTCAAACTCATGGTCGCGCTTCCCGCCGCGGACTGGAGTTACGACTACAAATATCTGGCGGCGCAGGCCGACGCCGTCATCCTGATGAACTATGACTTGCATTATCCGACATCGGACGCCGGACCCATCGCGCCGCAGGACTGGTTCGAACGCAACATCGAAAACATCGTGAAGATTGTTCCGCCCGAAAAGATTGTCATGGGCATCGCGAACTACGGCTACGACTGGCCGGCGAAAACCAAAAAAGTTCCTCACCCCATCGCGCAGGCGATGACTTTCCAGCAGGGAATTATTACCGCGGTCGAATCGGAATCGGACGTCACTTTCGATCCCGACTCGCTGAATCCGCACTACTCCTACGAAGACGAGCAGAACCAGATTCACAACGTCTGGATGCTCGATAGCGTCACGGCCTACAACGAGCTGCGCGCCGCCGAGCGCGCCGGTGTGCGCGGCACGGCCCTCTGGCGCCTGGGTATGGAAGATCCTTCCATCTGGTCCATCTGGGACGCCACCCACTCCACCGACGCGATTCGCGCCAAAATCGAGGAAGTTCCGCCGGGCTACGATTTAATTCTGGAAGGCGCGGGCGATATCTGGCGCATCACCGCCACGCCGCAGAGTGGCCGCCGCACGTTTGATTACGATTCCACCAGCGACGTCTTCGATGACGAGTCCTACCAGAGTTATCCGCTTTCCTGGCGCATCGAGCAGATGGGTGCGGCGCCGCACAAAGTGGCGCTGACGTTCGACGATGGCCCCGACGTGGAGTGGACGCCGAAAATTCTCGATATTCTCGCGCAGAAGCATGCGCCGGCGGCGTTTTTCGCCATCGGCGAGTCTGCCAATCAGGATCCGCAGCTGGTGAGGCGCGCCTACCAGCTCGGAAATGAAATCGGCAATCACACTTTCACGCATCCGGACTTCGAGACCATCTCGAAATCGCAGCTGCAGATTGAACTAAATCTGACGGAGCTATTGATTGAAAGTAATCTGGGCGTGAAGACGCTGCTTTTCCGGCCTCCTTACGGAATCGATCACCAACCCGAAACCGCCAGCGAAATTCAGATGCTGCCGATTCCGCAGGCCATGGGTTACATCATCGTCGGCGCGCAGATTGACCCGCACGATTGGGGCGAACCGAATGGCGGCGCTCCTCCAACGAGCGACATAATCGTGCAGCGCGTGCTGCACGACGCCACGCTCGGCCGAGGCAACATTATCTTGATGCACGATGGCGGCGGGAATCGCTCCAACACCGTCGCGGCGCTGCCGCAGATCATTGACGGGCTGCGCGCCAAAGGCTACGAATTCGTTTCCGTTTCCGATCTGCTGGGGCAATCGCGCGCGCAGGTGATGCGGCCGCTCTCGCACCAGGAATGGCTGATGGTCCGCGCGGATGCCTTTATCTTTGAAGTGTTCCGCTGGTTCCGCGCCGGAATTGCATTCATTTTCATGGCCGGGATTCTGCTGGTCAGCGGCCGCGCGCTGATTATTGGTTTGCTGGCGCTCATCGAAAAATTGCGTCCCGCGCCCGCCGATCACCCCGAGTACAAACCTACCGTGACGGTCCTGATTCCTGCTTACAACGAAGAGGCCGCCATCGTCCAGACGGTGCAGGCGGCGCTCGCTTGCGATTATCCCAAGCTCGAGGTTCTCGTTGTGAACGATGGCTCCACGGATCGCACCGCCGAGCTGGTCAACGCAAATTTCTCGCGCGAACCCCGCGTACGCCTCATCAGCCAGCCCAATCGCGGCAAGCCCGCCGCGCTGAATCATGGCCTCGTGGAAGCCACCGGCGAAGTAATTGTTTCCATTGACGGCGATACGATCGTTGATCCCGAAGCGATTCCACGCTTGGTGCGCCATTTCGCTGACCCCAAGGTGGGTGCCGTCGCAGGCAACGTGAAAGTGATGAACCGCAATCGCTGGCTCACGCGCTGGCAGGCTCTGGAATACATCACCAGCCAAAACCTGGAAAAACGCGCTTTCGATCTTCTGAATTGCATTCCGGTGGTGCCGGGCGCCGTGGGCGCGTGGCGCACCGATTTGCTGCGCGCGAACAATGGATTTTCCGGCGATACGGTTGCCGAAGATACGGACCTGACGCTTACCATTCGCCGCAACGGCTGGAAGATTCTCTACGACGAAGACGCCATCGGCCGCACCGAAGTCCCCGAGACCGTCGAGGCGCTGATTCGCCAGCGCTTTCGCTGGACCTTTGGCACGATGCAGGCCGTCTGGAAGCATCGCGACGCGGTGGGCAAGCCGCGCTACGGCACGCTGGGTTGGATCGCCATCCCCAATATTGTGATGTTCCAGATTGTTTTGCCGCTCGTCTCTCCGCTGATTGATCTGCTCTTCCTGCTCTCGATCGCGCTATGGGGCCTCGCGCAATTGCGCATCGCGCAACTGCCGCAATTGTGGACGCTGCAGGACGTCGAGCGCTCCCTGATTTTCTTCGCGCTCTTTATGCTCATTGACCTCTTCACCTGCGTGGTCGCCTTCGCGCTGGAAAGGCACGAAGATTGGACTCTGCTCGCGCCGCTCATCCTGCAGCGTTTTTATTACCGGCAAATGATGTACGTGGTTTTGTTCCGCGCGCTGAAGGAAGCGGTGCAGGGCCGCCCGGTTGGATGGCGCGGCGTCGAGCAGCACCCTGCGGTGCCCCTTCCTGCGGCGTCCAGCGTGAAACGCGAGGCGTGAAGCGGCACGCGGAAATTTCTACGCCCTGTTCGGGCGCTGCTTCATTTTCCTCTACAGTTATAGAAACAGTACTTTAAGGCGAATACCTGATTGGAAGAATTTTATCTCCGGTGTAGTGTTTTCCCAGAGCGCAGGTGTCGGCACTGACCAAGGTGCTCGGTGCCCGCGAATGACATCGTAATCCGAACGAACCAACTCAATTTGACAGGAGGACGTAACGCCCATGCAAAATCGTTCGAAGATTCGCAGTGCCATAAAGGTAGCGACGGCGATGGCAGCACTGGCCGGTTTTCTGGCATTTTCTTCCACGCCAGTCCGCGCCGACGACGATTGCCAGCGCAATATCGCGAAAATTGACCATAACCTGCACGAGGCCATTGAGCATCACGGCCCCAACAGCAAGCAAGCCGACCACTGGCGCCATGAACTCGCGGAGCAACGCGAACGTTGCTGGAAAGCAGACCACAGGTGGTGGGATGAGGATGGGCATAGGTGGCGCACGGACCACGATTGGGACGACCACGACCACGATCATTAATTTGCCGGCGTGCGGATGGTTTTTCGGCTGCGCCGCTTTCCGCGGAAAGCGGCGCAGAGCCCGTTTCAATTGATCGTTATCCTACCTCGCGTGGGCACACCGCGCGAATCGCGATAGCCAGCAGCGTCGTAACCAATTCATACACGGCAGTTTCGCGCCCTCCAGCACAATAGTTTTGCGGAAACCGCCGGCCTTCTGCTAGCATCAAAGCTCTTGATGGGCTGCATCCCGATTTCTGGGAGCGGCACCGGAGGATCAAATGAGTGTGGCACCGCGTGCGGGCAACGGTAAAGTGACCGTGCCCGACATACTTTCCCGCAAGACACGTTCCCAGGCAGGCCATTTCGAAACCCAGCAAAAAATTACCTGCCTCACGGCCTATGACTATTCCACCGCGCTGCTGCTCGATCAGGCCGGCGTGGATATTATTCTCGTCGGCGATTCGCTCGGCATGGTCGTGCTCGGTTACGAGAACACGCTGCCGGTAACGCTCGACGAAATGGTGCACCACACGCGCGCAGTGCGGCGCGGCACCCGGCGCGCGTTGCTCGTCGCTGATATGTCGTACGGCAGCTTTCACATTACTCTCGACGAATCCGTGCGCAACGCCGTGCGGCTGGTGAAGGAAGGCGGCGCCGAAGCGGTGAAGGTCGAAGGCGGCGAGCGCCGCATTGAATTGATCGCCCGCCTCGTAGAATCCGAAATTCCGGTGATGGGCCACGTGGGCCTCACGCCGCAATCCATTCACGCGCTTGGTGGATTTCACGTGCAGGGCAAGACCGCCGACGCGGTGCGCCAGCTCGAACGCGACGCGCGCGCCGTCGAAGCCGCCGGGGCGTTCTCGGTGGTGCTGGAATCCGTGCCGCGCGATCTCGCCGCGCGCATTACCGAAAAGCTGCACATCCCCACCATCGGCATCGGCGCCGGCCCGGAGTGCGACGGCCAGGTGCTGGTGTTCCACGATCTGGTGGGCCTCACACCGGGCCACAAGCCGAAATTCGCGCGGCAGTATGTGAACCTGGCCGCGGAGATTTCCCGCGCGGTCACCAGCTATTGCGATGATGTCCGCCGCGGCGATTTTCCGTCGGATGCCGAATCGTTCCACTCGCCCGCGCAGTTGCGCGAGCAGCTGCTGACGCGCCAGCGAACCTGACGCATGCCGTGCGCCGCTCGGCGCCAAATCGAATCATCAGGAGGCTTCCCATGAACGCGGAAGATTTTCGCCTGCTGTACGATTACAACTCCTGGGCCAACCATCGCACGCTCGCTACCTGCTCGCAGCTGACGGAAGTACAGTTCACGCGCGATATGGGCTCCAGCTTTCGTTCCGTGCGCGACACTCTGGTACACGTCATGCTGGTGGAATGGCTGTGGCTCGAACGTTGGCACGGCCGCTCGCCGAATTCCTTCGCCCCTAGTTCGGAATTTCCAAACGCGGAATCCGTGCGCGCCCGCTGGGCGGAAATTGACAACGACTTGACGGATTACATCGCTTCGCTCACGCCGGAGGATGCGCAGCGCGTGGTTCATCACAAGACTACGGCCGGCGTACCGCAAGCGCAGCCGCTCTGGCAAATGCTGCAGCATCTTGCGAATCACGGCACCTACCATCGCGGCCAGGTGACCACTCTGCTGCGGCAATTGGGCGCTAAAGCCACTGGCACCGACCTGATTACGTTCTATCGCGAGCGCGCCGCGCAGGCGAGCGCCAAATCATGAGGCACGCTCACCGCCGCTGCTTGCGCAAATCTCATCTGCATTTCACCTGAGCGCCCGCCTCCGCCCACTCCCATGCAAACAGTCCACACCATCGAATGGATGAAGCAAATCGCGCACGAAGCCCGCGCCGAGGAGCGCATTCTCGGCCTCGTGCCCACCATGGGCGCGCTGCATGAAGGGCATTTTTCGCTGATTCGCGCCGCGCAGCGCGAAGGCGCGCCGGTGGTCGTGTCCCTCTTCGTCAATCCCAAGCAATTTGGCCCGGCGGAAGACCTCAATAAATATCCCCGCACGCTGGAAGCAGACCGCGCCGCGTTGGAAGCTCTGGGCGTGGATTATCTTTTTGCGCCGTCGCCGCAGGAAATGTATCCGTCTGGTTTTCGCACGGCCGTCGTCGTGGAAGGATTGAGCGACCGGCTCGAAGGCCGTTCGCGCCCCGGTCATTTTCGCGGCGTCACCACCGTGGTGCTGAAACTTTTCGAGATCGTGCAACCGCGCTTCGCCTATTTCGGCCGCAAAGACGCGCAACAGGCACGTCTCATCCGCCAAATGTCCACGGACCTGAATCTCGATACCAACGTGGTGGTCTGCCCGATCGTGCGCGAAGCCGATGGCCTGGCGCTTTCTTCGCGCAATGTTTATCTCAAAGGGGAAGACCGCCGCTCGGCCGCGGCGCTCTCGCGCTCGCTCGCAGCCGTGCGCGAGGAAATCGCCAAAGGCGAGCGCGACGCCAACCGCTTGCTGGCCGCTCTGCGCCGCGTGCTGGCGCTGGAACCGCGCGTAGCACTCGACTACGCCGAAATTGTAGATAATGAAAGGCTTGAGCCAATCACCAATCTGCGCGGCACGTCCTACGTGTTGCTCGCGGCGAAGGTGGGAGACACGCGCCTGATTGACAACGCGCTCATCGAACCAGACGGCGAGCACTTCAAAGTTTCCGTCTAGCGCACCACCACAAACGCGCGGAAAAGCGCCCTACGATTGGCCATTTATGGCCGCCAGCACTTCGGTGGCGTGCCCTTTCGGCGTTACTTTGTCCCAGATGGCGCGGATTTTTCCGTCGGGACCGATCCAGTACGTCATCCGCACGATTCCCAGAAACGATTTTCCCAGAAAACTCTTCATGCGCCGCGCGCCGTATGGTTCGATTACTTCGAACTTGGTGTCGGCCAGCAGCGGGAAAGTCAATTTGTGCTTCACCTTGAATTTTTTCTGCGCTTCGACGGAATCGCCGCTGCAGCCGACGATCGCGGTGTTCAGTTCATCGAATTGCTTGAGGGCGTCACGAAACTCGGACGCTTCGTTGATTCAACCCGGAGTATTCGCTTTCGGATAAAAATAAAGGATCACGTTTTTGTCGCGATAATCCCGCAGCGAAACGGTCGCGCCACTGTCGTCCGTCACTTGAAAGTGCGGAGCCTTGTCGCCTACTTTGAGCATCTCGATTCTCCCAGCCGGGTGCGAGCGAATTCTCCGACCGTGCGCGCTGCAGCATTTCGCTTACGATTTACTCGATGGCGTGGTGGCCGACGCAGCGTCGTCGGGCTCGTCTGCCGGCTCGCTGCCGCGCAGCGCAGTCAGCACCTCGGCTGCGTGCCCTCGGGGGACCACGCCATTCCAAATCTTCACGATCTTGCCGTCCGGCCCGATCCAGAAAGTGGTCCGCACGATTCCCATGAAGGTCTTGCCCAAAAAGCTTTTCATGCGCCGCGCGCCGTACGCTTCGATCACTTCGAATTCCGTGTCCGCCAGCAGCGGGAAATTCAGGTTCAGTTTCTTGCTGAATTTCGATTGCGCCTCCACGACGTCCGCGCTCACTCCGGCGATCTCCGCGTTCTGCGCCTGGAAATCCGCGAACATGTTGCGGAAGCCGTTCGCCTCGTGAATGCAACCCGGCGTGTTCGCTTTCGGGTAAAAATACAAAATCAGATTTTTGCCGCGATAGTCGGCGAGCGATACTTTTCGCCCGTCGTCCGCCAGCACTTCAAAATGCGGTGCCTGATCGCCTTCCTTCAACACGACGTTTCTCCTTCTGCCCCTCAACACGTTGCTAAATCAAGCTGCCTCGGCACACGCGCCGCCGCTACGCCTCCGCCAGCACGCGCTTCAGAATTTCGTTGACGATCTGCGGGTTGGCCTGCCCGCGCGTTTCCTTCATCACCTGGCCCACGAAAAATTTGAATACGCCGTCGCTTCCTGCGCGGTACTTGGCCAGGTTGTCCGGGCTCTTCGCCACTACCGCGCGCGCAATCTTTTCAATCGCGCCAGTATCGGAGATCTGCGCCATGCCTTCGGACGCGATAATTTCCGCAGCTTTCTTCCCGGTATCGAACATCGTGGCGAACACTTTCTTGCCGCTGGCTGCGGTAATTTCTCCGCGCTCCACGATCGCGAGCAATTCCGCAAGCGCCGCCGGCGCCACCGGACAATCCGAGATTTCCTTGCCGGCATCCTTCAATCGCCGCAGCAATTCCACCGAAATCCAGCTCGCGGCCGCACGCGCCGGAGCGCCCGCGCTCGCGACGGCTTCGAAATAATCGGCCAGAGCGCGCGTGGCCGTCAGCACGCCCGCATCGTACGCGGCAATACCATACTCGCTCAGCAAACGCGTCCGCTTGGCGTCAGGCAATTCCGGCATGGCCGCCCGGACCTGCGCCACGAGCGCCGCCGAAGCTGTCAGCGGCAGCAAATCCGGATCGGGAAAATAGCGATAGTCGTGCGCGAATTCCTTCGAGCGCATCGCCTCGGTGCGTCCCGCCGTCACATTCCACAACCGCGTCTCTTGCGTCACAGTGCCCCCGGCCTCAAGCACGCCGATTTGCCGCTCGATTTCGTATTCCAGCGCATGCGCCAGATAGCGGAACGAATTCAGGTTCTTGGCTTCCACTTTCGTTCCGAATTTCGGCGCGCCGCGCACGCGCACGCTCACGTTAGCGTCACAGCGCAGCGAGCCTTCTTCCATGTTGCAGTCGCTCACTTCCGTGTACTCCAGCACCTGCTTTAACGTCGTCAAATATGAATACGCTTCAGCGGGCGTGCGAATATCAGGCTCGGAAACAATTTCGATCAGCGGGGTGCCGCAGCGGTTGTAATCAATGTAGCTCCAGCGGTCGGAATCCGCGAAGCCTTCGTGCAGATTTTTGGCCGCGTCTTCCTCCATGTGCACGCGCGTGATGCCGATGCGCTGGGCCGTACCCTCGGCTTCAATTGCGAGCGAACCCGCCAGCGCCAGCGGCAGCTCGTACTGCGAAATTTGATAGCCCTTCGGCAGGTCGGGATAGAAATAATTCTTGCGCGCGAAGACGGAGCGCTCCTGAATCTTGCATTCCAGCGCCAGCGCCGCGCGAATCGCCAGCTCACGCGCTCGGCGATTCAGCACCGGCAACGCGCCCGGCAATCCCAAACATACCGGGCAAGTATTGGAGTTCGGCGCATCGCCAAAACGCGTCGCGCAGCCGCAGAACGCTTTCGTGCGCGTCTTCAGCTGCGCGTGCACCTCCAGCCCGATCACAGCTTCGTACTTCGCCATAATCTCGGGTGTAACGCGATTTGCTTCCTGAGTATCTCGGGTCATGTTGTAAGGCGCATAACGCAGCGCTAGGCCGCTGCGAACCCAGAATTATAGCATCCGTCACAATTGTTGGGGTCCTTCTGGGGAAAAACCTGTTTTCAGACCGGAGGCGTAGCCGAGCGGGACGCGACCCGCCGCGCCAGTTCCTTCAACGAATCCTCAATCAGCCCATCGTGAAACGGCCGTATGACGCGCCAATAATTCCGCCCCTGCCAACCCGCGAAATTGGCCAGGGTCACGTTAAAAACTTTCGTACCTCGCGGTATTTCCTCCAGCACCCAGCACATCAGCGCCGACGTCAAACGATTTTTCACACCCATCCCGGCTTCGTGCGGCGGATCGACCCATTTGATCGCAAAAAAGCCATAGTGTCGTCCGGCTTCCAGAGGTTGCGGCGGGTGCGAGACCATGTCGCGGTCCCAGCCGAAAAGTTTCCCGATTGCTAATCGCAAGCCAAACAACAATTTCCAACGCCGTGCCGGAAGCAGCAGCCCCTGACCGCTCAACTCCGGGAAAATCCGCTCGGGCGTCGCGAGAATTTCCATCGCATGAATATTCACGACGGAAAACTCCGGCGCTCGCCGCGCGGTCCAGCTTTCGCGATGCCCTACCAGAAAATCCGATTCAGAAACCCTCAATTACCCCTCGTCATCAGATGATCGTCGTCTCAATTATCCCCGTGGCTTCCTGCAGTGGGAATTTGAATTTTGAATCCCGCCATGAAGTTCAAGCGCAACGACGGAAAGCCGAACGCCTCTTCGTATCTCTGATTCAGAAAATTGTTCAGCCTCCCATAGATTTCGATGCCCTTGGGCAGCTGGTAGGCGAAGCCCGCGTTCATCAGTTCGTATCCGTGATTGCGGAAGAGGCAAGTAAGCCCCAGTTCGCAAGCAAAAGTCCCATCGTTCGGCTCGACGTCGAGCACCGCGCCGCGAATCGTTCCGTTCATGTTGAGCATCAACCGCTTCTTGGTCCAGGTCGCGTTGAATCCAGCAGCGTTGCGCGGGCGGCGAAGCAGTGGTTCTCCGACGGTGAAAGGCTGCGCGGGTTCCGCAAATCCGTCCAGCGCCAGAATCGCGGTATTCATCCAAGTGTATGTACCTGAAAATTCGAACGAGCGAAAGGGATGGATGCGAATGGTTGTTTCCACGCCCCAGGCTCGGGACTTCCCGATGTTCTCCGAATCAAAGTTGGAGGGAAGGTCGCCGACCGACACAATCTGATCCTTGAATTTGTTATAGAAGTAGGTGACGTCCAGGATCGCGCGGTCGTGCGCCATGCGTTGCTCGATGCCCGCGTCGTAGCTCGTGCTTTGCTCGGGCTTCAGCGCCGGATTATTCGTAAACGCGAGTTCGAATCCGTCCGGCGCGCGGAAGCCGGTTCCAAAACTGGCGTGCAGGCGGGTTCCGCCGAAAAAGCCGTCGCCGTCTCCCTGCCGCGCCACATAGGCGGCGGAAATCCGCGGCGTAACCTTGGCGAGGGTATTGGCGGGAATCCCGGGCTGGCCGGTGTCGCTGTTGACCGGAACGGAATCGGTTTGCAGGTCGTCCACGCGCACTCCCACGTTGATGAACCAACGATCGGAGGGATTCCAGCGGTTTTCCGCGAAGAACGCATAGCTATTGCGCCCCAGCAGAAACGGCAAGTCGCTGGTCCCTTCCACAAAGAGATTCTTGAACTGGTCTCGGTCGTATTCGAATCCCGCTACGAGCGTGTCCTGGGAAGAAACCGCGACCTCGCTCCTGCTATTGGCCACCACGCGCAGATTGTTGGTGAACGAGTTTCCGTCCGTAGGCGAAAAGAAAGTGATGCGGTCCGTGGAGACGCTCACCGTGGTGACCTGCTGGAAGCGCGAAGAGAATTGTTCGACTTCCTGCGCCTGGTAGCCGAAAAGATTCTGGTTCTGGTGAGTGGCGGGGTCGCGCCCGGGAAATAATCCTTCCGGGTCAGAGCCCCAGGGGCCCGGGAGCCCAACTACTCCGTTGTAGCCCAAGAAATTCACGTTGAATTTGCGGCGCGGCGAGCGCGAATAGCCCAGGCTCACCGTGGAGTTCTGGTTGCGGTAACCGTCGTTCCGAATTTGCCCTCTGGTTTGCAAACGCGACAGGCTGTACGCCCAGCTGAATCCCTTGTTCAGTCCCGCTCCGGTAGTAGCCACCCGCCAGGTGTACAAGCTGCCGGCTTCGCCCAAAAAGGAAAAATGCGGCGGGCCATCTCCGTGAATCGTCTCGATATTAATTACGCCCGAGACAGCGTTCGATCCGTACAGCGCGCTCTCCGGACCGCGTATCACTTCGATTTGCTCGACCCCTTCAGCGGGCAGCGGCGATAGATCGAACCCGCCGCCGAAATCGTTCAGTTCAATTCCGTCAATCATCACCAGGTTGTAGTTCGAATTTCCGCCGCGAATGAACGCGCTGGTAACCGTTCCGCGGCCTCCGGACTGATTGATTTCGACACCGGGCAGGCCTCGCAGCACGTCCGCAGCAACCTGCGCGCCGCGGTCGTCAATTTCCTCCGCGGTCACGACGCTGACGGAAGATGCGATCGTTGACGTCAGCGCGCCGCCCGGCGCAACGGAGACGACGACGCGATCCTGTAGCGCGCTCAGTTTTAAATGGAGATCCACGACTCGCTTTTCGTCACCCTGCAAATTAATTTCCACAGGATACTGGTCAAAATTCGCAGAGGTACTGACGATCTGATACGTCCCGGCCAGCAAACCCTCAAATTGGAATTTGCCCTCCGAGTTTGTTTCCCGTTCTTCCAGTTGCGCCATCGCGTGGAGAAGGGTCACTCGCGCGCCCGCCACCACGCGGCCGTCGGGATCAAAAACAGTCCCGGCAATCGATGCCGCCTTTTGATCGTGTGGGGCGCTGCTGGCTGGCGCTGAAGTATTGGAAGTCTGTGCTGGGGTGGCGATCGCAAAAACCAGGAAGAGCGAAGCTAAAGGCAGAATAATCGTGCGTAGTCTCATTTTTCCTCCTCTCCCTCTCGCGCGGGAGTTGAAGGTTGTCCAAATGACGCGCGGCGCCGCCTCAGGCGCCTCTGCATCCGGATTGAGACTCCGCCGGTCTCCTGGCTTGGCGGCTTGCCGCGATTTCATCGCGATACACGAAGATGAAATCCCGGCATCAGCGCGGCCTTCCCATCTTCCACTCCGAATCGCCGGTCTTGATGCGATTCTTCGCTTCAGACAGTGGTGCGCGCTGAAAAATTCCGCCTTACAGTCGCGCGGCGGCGACGGTTTTTCACCGTCTTCCCGTGCGCGGAGTCTCTGGTGATTGTGGACGACGTCCCGAACTTCCCAAGAACGCCGCTGGTTGCCGGCTGTCTAGTGGCTCCCGCGCAAGATCACGCGCGGACGCCCGCTCGAACGCTTCTCGACTTCGAGTGGCGCTTCGAACACCTCTTCCAGCACTTCCTGCTGATACACTTCCCCGGGTTCTCCGATGCGCAGGCACTTGCCCTTGTGCAGCAAAGCGATGCGGTCGGAAAATTCCGCGGCCAAATTCAATTCGTGCGTCACCACCACCACGGTGTAGCGATTTTCATCGGCCAAGCGGCGCAAGCGACGCAGCAATTCCACTTTGCCGCCGATATCCAGATGTTGCGTAGGCTCATCGAGCAGCAGCAGGGAAGGCTGCTGCGCCAGCGCCCGCGCCAGAATCACGCGCTGTTTTTCGCCGCCGGAAAGCTGCTCCATCCAACGGTCGCGCAACGCGTCGGCGCCCACCTGCGCCAGCGCGTTTCCCGCCAGCAAGCAATCTTCGTCGGATTCGAACCGCAATCTTTTGCCATAGGGGTAGCGTCCCTGCAGCACGTATTCCCAGACGCGCAGCGGAAAAAGCAGCTCGCTTTCCTGCGATACCAGCGCGATCTGCTGCGCGCGCGTGCGCAGGTCCAGCTCGCTCACTTCGGTGCCATCCACTTCCACGCGCCCGGACAATGGCTTGATCAATCCCGCCAGCAATTTCAGCAGCGTGGATTTTCCGCTGGCGTTCGGCCCCAGGATCGCCACCAGCTCGCGCTGCTGCGCTTCGAAGCTCACCGGCCCCAGCGTGAATTTCGGCGCCGAGCGGTCGGTCGCCGAATAAGCGTAACTGGCCTGCTCCACTTTCAGGCGCACGCGCTTCGGAGGCGCGAGCGGGATCGGCTGGTGCGTCATCGCGGCTCCGTTTTCCGCGCCGGCGTTCATCGAATTCTCCTGCGCATCAGGTAAATAAATACGGGCGCGCCGGCCAGCGCCGTCATCGCGCCCACCGGCAATTCCGTGGGCGCGACGATCGTGCGCCCCAGCGTATCGGCGAGCACGATCACAATCGCGCCGCCAATCGCGGACGTCGGAATCAGCAGCCGGTAATCCGTGCCGAAAAGCATGCGCATCACGTGCGGCACCAGCAGGCCCACGTATCCAATGGTGCCGCTCACCGAAACCGCGAGGCCAGTCAGCACCGACGCGGCCACATACACCACCAATTTTACGCGCGTCACGTTCACGCCCAGATGCCCCGCTTCCTGCTCGCCGGTAAGAATCAGATTCAGGTCGGAGGATGTGGTGTACATCGCTCCCGCCGCCACCACGAAAACAAAATACAGAAAACCGAACCAGCCCAGCACATTCTGGGTTGGCGCAGGCGCCGTCAAGTCGCCCATCAGCCAGAACGTCATGCTGCGCAGCCCCGGTCCGTTTACCAGGGTCAGCAGAAAAATAATGATCGCCGAAAGGAATGACGCCGCTATGATCCCCGCCAGCAGCAGCGTCGCGCTGTCCAGCTGCCCACCGCGCCTGCCCAGAAAATAAACCGCCGCGATGGTCGCCGCGGCTCCGACGAACGCCGCCAATTGAATTGCGCCCACGGTGTGCGGAGCAATGATCAGGCTCAGCATTGCGCCCAGTGCTGCGCCGCTGGAAACTCCCAGCACATACGGATCGGCGAGCGGATTGCGCAGCAGCGCCTGAAATCCGGCTCCGGACGTGGAGAGCGCCGCGCCCACCAAGATCCCCAGAGCGATGCGCGGCAGGCGCAATCCGAAAATCACTTGGCTGAATTCCGAAGTGTCTCCGCGTCCAATCGCGCCGTTAAATAAGGTAATCACGATGTCTCGCATGCTGATGGGATAAGCGCCCACTCGCAGCGAAATCACCACCGTGACAAAGAGAACCGTCGCCAATAGCCCGCAGATCGAAAGAATCCGTCTCGGCGTCAGCGGGCGCATCTGGAAGCCTCATTGCTTAATCGTTCCACAGCAAATTGCGAAAGCGTGTGCGCGTTTGCGGTTGTAGGGGCGGGTCCTAGGCCCGCCCCTACGGTCCGCTGTGAGAAATGAGGGGCGGGTAACGCTGCGGACGTGCTGAATACATCCGGATGCAATTCGTGCGCGAGCGATTCGATCGCGTCCACCAGCCCAGGTGAAGGCCGCGTGAATTCGTCACTGGCCATCACCACGTGTCCCAGTTTCACCGCGCGCAACTCGCTCCATGTCGGTCGATTGCGCAGAGTGTCAACGTGTTCGTGCGTTTCTGCCTCCAAATGGTCCGGCGTTAGCACGATGTAGTCCGGCTGCAAGCGCACTACTTCTTCCATACTCACCTGCGGCCAATTCTGACTGGCCGCAATAATGGATTCCGCGCCCGCCCAGCGCAGCGCATCCGCGATAAAAGTATTTTGCCCGATCGAAATCAGCGGATCTTCCCACACGACAAATAGCACGTGCGCCAAGGGCCGGTCTTGCAACGCCTCGTGCAGCGCGTCGAGACGCTGCTGCAATACCGCCACCAGCTTCGCGCCTTGCTCGCTTGCGCCCAGCAAGTCCGCTATCGTCGCGGTGGAACCCAGCATTCCGGCGATGGTGTGCGGATCGCTGGTATAAACCGGCACGCCGATCTTCAGCAGCGCGTCCGCCGTTTCGGCCCGGTTGATGGACGTGGTCGCCAGCACCAGATCAGGATGCAACGCCACAATAGCTTCCAGGCTCGGCTCCTGCGCCGAGCCGACGTGCGGTTTTTCCTTCGCCGCCGGCGGAATGTCGCAATACGTCGTGTCGCCCGCGAGCTTGCCGTCCAGGCCGAGCGCGTAAATTGTTTCCGTCAGGTTGGGCGCCAAGGTCACCACGCGCTGCACGTTCAGTGGAATCGCCATGTGCCGGCCCGTTTCGTCCGTCACTTGCTTTACGGCGCGCTTGTTTGCCGCCGTTTGCGCCGCGGGATCCGTCGCCGTGGCCGCGCTTTGCTGCGAGCGCACGTCGGCGGCGCCGGCATTGCGCACGCCGCACGCGAACACACCACATGCCAACGTCAACGCGCTGGCAAAAAAACGTCGTTTTGCTCGACTCACCGCCAAAATATTCCTCCGCGCAATAAAAAAGCCTCGCGAATAGAGCGAGGCGTCTCGCCACACTCTCTCGCGCGGAGAGTGTCAGCTTCGACCAGTTCGGGTAGGTTCCCTGACTTTCAACCTATCACCCGTGCGCCCGCAAAAAAAGAAAAGCGCACTTCAGTGATGGCCGATTACAGTGGCGGGACCGTGGCCGATTTTCACGGCCTTCCCTAAAAATTGAAATCCATCCAGCCCAATTTCAATTCTTACCTGCGCGCGCGATGGTCGCGCTCGCAAGGCTACCCCGAGCCAGCTAAGTTGTCCTCGGCGAGTGTATGCGCCCGCGCTTTTGGTGTCAATCCGATCGCTGTTCGCGATCGCTGTTCGCGCGCCAGGGCCGGTTTTGTGTGCTGTCGTGATTTCTATTGGGAATAGCTGCGAAAGACGATCAGCCGCACGACGAACACTGCAACATCGGCGTACGAGTGTTTAGCGGTTCTTCCACTTCGGCGCGCGTTTTTCCACCAGCGCGCGCAGACCTTCCTGCGAATCTTCCAGGTCGGCCAGCTCGTTCAGGAAAACTTTCATCGAATTGCGCACGCTCTCGCGCAGCGGCAATCCCAGGCTGCCCAGAATTGCTTTCTTGGCCATGGTCAGCACCGGACCGGACTGCGCCGTTACCCGCCCGATAATCTCGTCCACCTTCTCCACCAGCTTGTCTTCCGCCACCACGAAATTCACCAGCCCCACTTCGCGCGCGCGCTCCGCGGTCATCGCTTCACCGGTTAGCACGAGCTCCATCGCCATCTTCGGGCCCAGAATGTAAGGCAGTACCGCGGCTGCCAGTGGAGGAAACGCGCCCAATTTAATTTCCGGCTGCGCAAAACGCGCATTGGGTGTCGCGATCACCAGGTCGCCCAGCGCCGCCAACTCCGCGCCGCCGCCGTATGCGGGGCCATTCACCACCACGATCACCGGTTTCGACGTGTCCATCATCGCCGCAAACGCGCTGTGAAATGCGTCCAGCAACTGGAAAACGCGCCGCTGTGTATATTCCCCCAGCTCGATTCCGCCGGAAAAAGTCTTGCCCGCGGAATCCAGCAGCACCATTTTCACTTCCCGCTTCTCGCTGACGGAATTGATGCCCGCCGCGATTTCCATCAGCATGCGCTCGTTCAGCAGATTCTGGTCGGGGCGATCCAGGCGCAGATGGGCCACCTCGCCTTCCACGTGGAATTTCACAAACTGAAATTCTTCGATCAGGGGCACGCGCGTCGCCAGCGTGCCGAGCATTTCCGGCGTGCGCGCATCCGCTCCCCGCCCCCCGCGCGCTTCCCTGGTCATCGGCATTGTCTTGGTCCTCGGTCTTTCTGCAGCTCTGTCTGCGGTGGATAGCGATTCTAGGGTGAATCTATGCCCCCGGTGGCGCTATGCCGGCGGCCTTCATCCACACACGCGCGCGCTCGGCCAGCACGTGGCCATAGCCGCCTGCCAGTACAAATCTCACGAAGCTTGCGTAGAACAGGAATCCCATTTTTCGTTTCTCTCACTCATTTGCAGGAGTCCGTTGCCAAGACCTAAAATCCAAATGCCGGCCAATCGCGAAGCAATCCTGCGGCACACGGTCAGCTCTATCAGCCTAGACTATCTTGCCACCCGCCGCCACGCCGGACACGATTGCCTGCGTACAATCCGCCACGTCCCTGGTGCACAGTTGCGACCTGTACGAACGTACAGGCGTTCTGTGTTACGTTTTTCGTATGGAATTGATCCTCGCATCCTCTTCGCCGCGCCGCGCGGACGTGCTGCGCAATGCGGGATTCGTGTTTCGGGTCCGGCCCGCGGACGTTGACGAAACTCGCCTGCCGCAGGAAGCCGCCGAGGACTATGTCCGCCGTGTAGCGCAAGCCAAAGCGCACGCCGTGTCCGAACAAGCGCGCGCGGCAGGCGAACGCGCCATCGTGATTGCGGCGGACACAATCGTTCTCGCGCAAGGCCAAATTCTCGGCAAACCCAAAGACGCCGAAGATGCTCGCCGCATGCTGCGGCTATTCAGCGGCAAAACGCACGAAGTTCTGACGGCGCTCTGCGTGATCAACATTCCCGCCGCGAAGGAATCTCTGCATGTGGAAAAAACGCGCGTGGAATTCCTGAAAATGTCGGATGAGGAAATCGAAGACTACATTCAGACCGGCGAACCGTTCGATAAAGCCGGAGCGTACGGCATTCAGGGTATCGCCGGAACATTCGCCACGCGCATCGAGGGCTGCTATTTCAACGTGCTGGGCTTGCCGCTCTCGCGCCTCTGGACCACGCTGCAAGCACTCGGCTGGAAAGAAGCCGGCTCAACGTAGCTAGCGCGGGCCAAAAAGAAAACGGCGACCACTCGGCCGCCGTCAGAATATCTCTAGCTCCAAATTTCGCGCCGTACGACTTAAGCCGCTACTTCTTCTCTTCAGTTGCTGCGGGCGTCGGCGGTACAGTGGGCGCCGCGGCCGGAGGATTCGCCGGCGGGTTCGCGCTGGGCGAGCTCGGATGCGGCGCATTCATGCCATCCTTGAAGTTGCGGATGCCTTCGCCCAGTCCGCGCATCACTTCGGGAATCTTCTTGCCCCCGAAGAGCAGCACGATCACCGCGAGAATAATAATCAAATGAAACGGGCTTAATGCTTCCATAAATCACCTGCCTTCCAGACTTCTCTGGATACCAAATCGCAGCACACGACCGCGCGGCTGCTTCCGATTCGCCACTCTGGCCCCAATCCTTCAAAGTATAACACGCTCGTCCCCCGCCCGCCGCGTAACCTGCTCGCGGTCAAGGTGCTCGAGCAGCGGGATGGCGTATTTGCGCGTGATACCCGTAAGTTCCTTAAATACAGTGATAGGCAGCCGCGAGCCGCGTTCCTCGCGGTATTTTGCGACCGTCTCCCGGAGGCGCAACAGCGTGTTGCGGTGAAATACCAGGTCACTGGAAATCTTCACCAGCACTTTTTCGCGCAGCAGAATCTGCAGAATTTTCTGCGCGCGCGCCGCGTCCACCGGCAGCTTCGCCAGCACGCTGGCAAACCCCGGCACAGTCAATCCCGCCCTCTCGAATTCGCGCTCGATCAATTCCTTCGCGCGCGTTTCTTCGGTTGAAAGCGTGATTTCGCGCCCGGCCTGGCTTACCAGATCGCCAGCCGTCACCAGCGCTCGCGCCGCCATCAGGTCACCTAGCGCCGCGTCAAAAATTTCCACCCGCGCTCGCCCCGCCCGCGCGCGCAATTCTTGTTTCGGAATTCCCGCGAGCAGGGGATTCGTGCGATGAAAAGCCTCGACCGCCTTGCGAATCGCCGCGGCGCAATCGCTGACCGCCTGTGCCGGCGCCACCACGATTGGCGCGCTCCCCATGATCCTTACGCGTTTCGCGGCCGCCAATTTTTCGGCCGTCGCGCGCGTCTCCGATTCGATCCACCCCGACCGCGCCACAATCTCCGGTAGCGTCAGCCCGCGCGGCGCCGCTTCCGCCAGTGCGCCGAGAATTTCTTCGCGTTTGCCGTGTTCCAGCACCCCCAGAAACCGCGCAACCGCCGCGTCCCTGCTTTTGTGCCGCGGCGCGCGCGCGTCCAGCACGGCGCCGCCGCCAATCGTCACCACCGGCGAAAACCGCCGCAGGATAAAGCGGTCTCGCGAAAGCAGCAGCAAGGGTTTATCCAGCCGCAATTGCGCGAACGCCGATCCGCCCGCCGCGAGTTCGCCGCTGTCACTCAGCAGAATCACTTCCGCGATCGCTTCCGCCGTACCCTGATGAAAATGCACACGCGCGCGATTTTTCAGCGTCGGTGCGGAACCGAGCAGCGTGACGCGCGCGTCCACTCGCTGCGTTGCTTCGAATACACAGGCCGGCGCCAGCACCATCCCGCGCGTGATTTCCTCGTGCTCGATTCCCGCCAGGTTCACCGCCGTGCGTTGCCCCGCGACGGCGCGTTCGATCTGCTTGCCACCGGAGTGCAGCCCGCGAACGCGCAATCGTTTCCGCGTCGGGTACAGCTCCACTTCGTCGTCCACCTTCACCGCGCCGGAAATCAGCGTCCCGGTTACCACCGTGCCAAATCCCTTCATTGCAAACGAGCGGTCAATCGGCAAACGAAAATGTTGCGTCGCATCTTTCGCCGCCACCGCTTGTGCCCCGCGTCGCAGCACGGCCTTCAGCTCGTCCAGCCCCGCGCCGCTGCGCGCGCTCACGGGTACAATCGGCGCGCCTTCCAAAAACGATCCGCGCACGAATTCTTCGATCTCCAGACGCACCAACCCCAGCGAGTCGGAATCAACCAGCTCGGATTTCGTGATGGCGACAATTCCGCGCGGAATTCCCAGCAAGCGGCAAATTTCGAAATGCTCGCGTGTCTGCGGCTTGATCCCCTCGTCCGCCGCGATCACCAGCAGCACCAAGTCAATGCCGCCGGCTCCCGCCAGCATGTTGCGCACGAAGCGCTCATGCCCTGGCACATCCACTAGTCCCAGCCTCACTCCGTCGAGGTCCAGGAACGCAAATCCCAAATCCAGCGTGATGCCCCGGCGCTTTTCTTCTTCGAGCCGGTCCGGATTTGTGCCGGTGAGGGCCTCTACGAGCGAAGATTTGCCGTGGTCAATGTGCCCGGCGGTCCCGACGATAACGTGTTTGAGGGCTTGCATGGCGAACGCGCGAACGCAGTCATGCTAGCAGGAAACAACGAGCGGTCAAATCACATGTCAAGCCAGCCTGTCGGCCCAATCGCGCGGGTGTTCGTTTTCGTCACGGCCCGTTTCGGAATCGCTCACCACGTCTGTCGAAAGCATCCCGCGTGCTGCTATAAGTCATTTCCCAACATAGAGATGGCGAACATCACCCGCGGGACAGACACGTGCATATCTATCCAACGCACGAGGAGGATACCTTCATGGCCACGCTCTGGCAGGACGTCCGTTACGCCTTCAGGATGCTCGGGAAATCGCCGATGCTGACTATAATCGTGCTCCTCACGCTCGCGTTGGGTATTGGCGCCAACACCGCAATCTTCGGCATCGTGAATGGCCTTGTGCTGCGGCCTCTGCCGGTAAAAACCCCCGAGCAGATCATGGTGCTGGCCGCGCAGGTGCAGGGCGACACTCTGGGAATCTTCACTCTTTCCTACCCCCAACTCGTTGATCTTCGCAAACAGGCCGATGCGTTTTCCGATGTGTTTGCTTTTCAAGTCAATCTCGGAGGGCTCAGCTACGCAGGCAAAGCAAATCAATTCGTGTATGGCTATGTGACCGGAAATTACTTCTCGAGCCTGGGCGTGCAGCCGGCGCTGGGGCGACTGTTTCTCTCGTCGGAATGTGAAGCAGGCGGCAAGGATCCCTACATCGTGCTGGGTTATGACTTCTGGCAAAAGCGTTTTGGCGGCGATGCCGGTGTTGTGGGAAAGCAGGCTTTGATTGACGGCCAAGAGGCTACAATTATTGGCGTGGCACCGAAGGGATTTCAAGGCACAAACTTCGCTCTGAATTTGGACGGCTACGTCCCGTTGAACATGATGCCGGCGCAGGACGCAGCCACGTTCTGGAGCGACCGCAGCGGCCGCTCGCTGTCCGTGTTGGCGAGGCTGAAACCCGACGTGACTCTGAAACAAGCGCAAAGTTCGATGAACGTGGTGACGGCGCGGCTGGCGGAGCAATACCCTGCAACGGACAAGGGAATATCGGTTCACATCATTCCGGAAAGACTGGCGCGGCCGCAGCCGTTTCCGAACAATATCGTTCCCTTCATCGCCGGCGTATTTCTAACGCTGGCAGCGCTGGTGCTTCTACTGGCCTGCATGAACGTGGCGAATATTCTGCTGGTGCGCGCGACCATGCGCCAGCGCGAAATGGCCATCCGCGCGGCCATGGGCGCGAATCGCTGGCGGCTGATTCGCCAAATGCTCACAGAGAGTATTATGCTTTCACTCTTCGGCGGGATTGCTGGACTGACCCTGGGAGTGTGGGCCAGCGGGGCGGTTGGCTCGATCCTCCCAGCTGGACGACTTCCCATTCGGGTGGATTTCGGTTTTGATTGGCGCGTATTTGCATACGCACTGGCAGTTGCTCTCTTCACCGGCGCGATCGTCGGCCTGTGGCCGGCTTTGCGCGCGGGGCGAGCGGACGTGAATACCGTGCTGCAAAGCGGCGGCAGAAGCGATACAGCGGGCGTGAGCCGCCACCGTCTGCGCAGCGTCTTGGTGGTGGCGCAGGTAGCGGGCTCGCTGGTGCTTTTGATCGTTGCTGGTCTATTCGTGCGCAGCCTCATGAGCGCGCAACATGCGTACCTGGGATTTGAAGCCGACCGCGTCCTGAATCTGACCCTGGACCCGCGCGAAGTAGGCTACGACGACACCCGCACCAAGACGTTCTATCACGACCTCGAAGCCAGGGTCCGCGCCCTGCCCGGAGTGCAATCGGCGAGCCTGGCGTACAGCGTGCCCATGGGACCCGTGCAAGACGGCAGCTTGGTTTACATCGAAGGTCAACCACCCACTCCCGGCCAGCCGCCTCCTGTGGTGATCTATAACCATGTGGACGAACCTTATTTCGACACGATGCGAGTTCCGTTGCTGCGTGGGCGCGTGTTCCGCGAAAACGACAACGACAAGGCGCCGCTCGTCGCCATCGTGAACCAGACCATGGCGCAGCAATTCTGGCCTAACCAGGACCCCATCGGGAAACGTTTCAGTCTGAAGAGCGCGACGGGACCTTTTGTCGAGATCGTGGGCTTGGCGGCCGACGGGAAATACATATTCATTGGCTGGGACAAAAAACCATATTTCTTCGTTCCGCTCGCGCAGAATTTCTCCGTGTTCCGGACCTTACAGGTTCGCTCCTCGCTGCCGCCGGAGAGCATGATCGCGCAGATGCAGAACGAAGTTCGCGCACTCGATCCCAACATGCCGGTATCGGACGTTCAAACGATGAGGCAGTCGCTCGCGAGCGGGAATGGATTTTTCATTTTCCAAATCGGCGCGATCCTGGCCGCGGCCATGGGTTTTCTTGGACTCACGCTGGCAGTGGTGGGCGTCTATGGAGTGGTTTCATTCGCCGCCAGCCAGCGTACCCATGAGATTGGCATCCGTATGGCGCTCGGCGCGGGTCGCCGGGATATCCTGCGTCTGGTTTTGCAGCAAGGATTGCTGCTGGTGATAGCGGGCGTATTTTCCGGCGCCGTGCTGGCATGGGCGCTGACGCGCTCGATGGCCACAATTCTGGTGGGAGTGAGCCCCACCGATGCGCTCACGTACGTGACGGCGACGCTGGTGCTTGCGGCGATCGGCTTCTGGGCTTGCTACGCGCCCGCACGCCGCGCCATGCAACTCGACCCCATGGTCGCGCTGCGCTACGAATAGCGCCGCGCCGCCTATAACCCAGGAAGCCTCGCCAGCAAGCAAACGTGCGGTAGGCGGCCAGCATCAAACCCTGCTGAACACTTCTGGGTGATGGCGCGATTGGAAGCAACACCTTGCTGCTGTGCGTCTGCGATTCCAGAGGGATGCCTCAGGATCTCAAATCGCTGCCGATGTGCGCGGCTTCGACAAACAACTTGAGCGCATCCGTGATTCCAAGCTATCGTCTTACGCTGCTAATTATCTTTTGACTGCCAAGGACAACTCATGCGACGACTGATCGGCATTGTGCTTCCGATTCTCTTGCTTCTCCCGGCTCTGACCACGGCGCAATCGGCGTTGCCGCAGACTCCCGTGCGCGCGGTGATTGATGATTACTTTGGCACCAAAGTAGCGGATCCGTATCGCTGGCTGGAGAACACTTCGGACCCGGAAGTCATCGCCTGGATGAAAGCGCAGAACGATTACACGCGCGCCGTGCTCGCGCGCATTCCCGGTCGCGATGATTTGCTCACCCGCATCAAGGCGCTCGACAACGCCGGCAACGTGGTTTCCGCGCTGCAGGTCTGGGGCGGCCATTATTTTTATTACAAGACCGAGCCCGGTTCGGACAATCGCAAGCTCTTCGTGCGCGACACTCTCAGCGCGCCCGAACGCCTGCTGGTCGATCCCGAAAAGATGACCACCGCCGACGGCAAGCACTACTCCATTGATTATTTCCAGCCCTCCCTCGATGGCGTTTACGTTGCTTATGGAATTTCGCTGGGCGGCTCGGAAGAAAGCGTCCTGCACGTCTTGCAGAGCGCCACAGGCAAGGTATTGCCCGATAGCATTGATCGCGCCGAGTTTGCTTCTCCCAGCTGGCTGCCCGACGGCAAATCCTTCTTCTACACCCGCGCGCAGAAGCTCGCTTCCGGCGCGCCACCCACCGCAAAATATCAGAAGCTGAAAGTGTATCGTCACACGCTGGGAGGCGATCCGGAGGCCGAGCCTTTAGTATTTGGCTTCGGCGCAAATCCCGCCGTGAGCGTGGACGAAAATGATTTTTCGAACCTGCTGTTTTCACCGGGTGCCCCGGGCTTTATGATTGGTCTGGTCATCCACGGCGTGAAACGCGAGTTTGACATTTATGCCGTGCCGTTCGACGCCAATACTGGCGCGAAGACTGCCTGGAAGAAAATCGCGGACCAGAGCGATGAAGTCACCGGCCTCGATGTACACGCCGACGAAATTTATCTGCTTTCCCACAAGAACGCCTCGCGCTTCAAGGTTTTGCGCACGAGCCTGAGCGCGCCAGACCTGGCGCATGCCGCGGTCGCGGTGCCGGCGAGCGAAGTGGTGATCACCAATATCACCGTTGCGGCGGACGCGCTCTACGTCCAGGATCTCGATGGCGGCATCGGCCGCTTGCGCCGCCTGCCGTACCGCAACGGAAGCATTCAGCCCATCAAGCTCCCGTTCGACGGCGCGATCCAATCGCTCGTCACCAATCCCACGGAATCCGGCGCCTGGCTGGAACTTACTTCCTGGACCAAATCACCTCTGTGGTATTCGCTGGACGCGAAAACCGACGAACTCAGCGACACCGCGCTGGTTCCGCCATCCCCGGTTGATTACTCCCAAATCGAATCCCAAGAAGTAAAAGCCAAGAGCGCCGACGGCACCATGGTTCCGCTTTCGATCATCCATAAGCGCGGCCTCGTTCTCGATGGCTCGCATCCCACATGGCTCACGGGCTACGGCGCCTATGGCATCAACTACGATCCCTACTTCGATCCCACAATTTTGGTCTTTCTGGAACGTGGCGGCGTTCGCGCCTTCGCGCACGTGCGCGGAGGCGGTGAGTACGGCGAAGACTGGCACCAGGCTGGGCAGAAGCTGACCAAGCAGCACACCATAGACGATTTTCTCGCCGGCGGCGAATACCTGATCGCACACAAATACACCTCCGCTGCTCACCTGGCAGGGGAGGGAACCAGCGCCGGAGGCATCACCATCGGCGGCGCGATCACCCAGCGTCCCGAGCTTTTCGGCGCCGCGCTCATTCGCGTCGGCGATTCGGATTCGCTACGTTCCGAAACCATGGCCAGCGGCCCGGCGAACATTCCGGAATTTGGCACGGTCACAGAAGCGGACGGATTCAAAGCGCTCTTCGGCATGGACGCATACCAGCACGTAAAACCCAGCACGCCCTATCCTGCGGTTCTGCTAACCACTGGCGTGAACGATCCGCGCGTCGCGCCCTGGCAGGCCGCGAAGATGACGGCGCGCTTGCAAGCTTCGACCAGCAGCGGCAAGCCCATCCTGCTGCGCGTGGATTACGACGCCGGCCACGGGATTGGCTCAACCAAATCCCAGCGCGACATCGAACTAGCCGACGAGGTCGCCTTCCTCTTCTGGCAATTAGGCGTCACCGGATACGCGCCAAGCCCTTCAGCGAAGTAGCTTGACGCATTTCGGTTTGAAGTGATCCGAACAGGAAGGTCGGCGTTCAGCGTTCGCAGTAGCGCTTTTCCTAGCGCCGGCGTCCCGCCGGCTCTTCGCAGTTGACGTTGTAGCGGCGGCCCTCAGGCGGGCGCGATTGATTTGCTACCGCCCATCCCGAACCGCAACCGCGCTCATTGTTTCGCGCTTCGATCTCTGAAATACACAATGACCAGAACGATCGCGGCGATAACATCAATCACGATTCCGCTCTGGTTATGATAATCGTACAAACCGTTCAAGACGAGCATCAGCGCGAAGAATTGCCAAAACGCGGGTGAACGTCTCCTGAACTGATCGAAAAAGGAACCTCGCTCGGTGGAATCATCTGCCCTTTCATCGTCTCATCGCAACGCCGCGTTGGCCGCACACTTCAATCGCTAAAACGGGCTCGCCGCCGTCGCTCCCTCGTCCCGCAATTGCGGCGCGGTCGTGGATCCCTGGAATTTCGGCTTGCCCAATTTCACGATCCAAATTCCGCTGTTGATGTCGTTGAAGAAGATCAATCCGTTGGCAGGCTGCGCGCCCCATGTGAACGGCAGATTGGCGCGATATCCATTCGGGTCGCCGGGGAAAAAGCTCGCGATTTCGCGGCCTTGCTCGTACAGATTGCCGCGCAATTCGCCGGAAATATCCACCGCGCGACCTCCGCCCGCGTAATCGCCCAGGTACAAAATATCGTTATCCGGCCACACGTTGTGCATCCCGCCTTCGGGCACTTCGTAATTGGCCACCTCGCGTGGGTGCTCGATATCCGTCACATCCATCACGTGCAAAATTCCGCGCACGGGAATGCGTTCCTTCGTGCCGATATCGAAATATCCGGGGAACACCTCATCGCCCACAAACACATAATTCTTGTAGCGGAATGCCGTGTGCGCCCCCGCCAGCCAGCCGTCTCCATACAATTCGTAATGATTAAATTTGTACTGCGCCACCAGCTTCGGGTTTTCCGGACTGCCACCCTTAATGCCGGCCCCAACGTCCAGAATCACCAAGCCGTCGCGCCAGTACGCCAGGTAAGCCAATCCATCTTTCACGTACAAATCATGCAGATAGCGGCCCGTGCTGATCATGCCCTCGCCCAGCGGCGAAGCGATCATTTGCTCCTGCGATTTTTCCGTTTGCCAGCGCGCCACCTCTTTCGGGTGTGCCGGGTCCGCAAAATCAATGACGCGCAGCGAGCCGGTGGCATCGTCCGTGATGTACGCGTAGTGGCTGTTGATGAACGCGCTGTGCACTCCTCCCGTCACCGTCTCGGTATATTCCGAAATCACTTTCAAGTGCGCCGGGTCCGAAGCGTCAAACAGCACGATTCCATTTTTGCGGTTCGACGCGCCCTCGCGCGTGAACACTCCCACTTTTTCGTCCGGCGTGGTGCTCACATCGTTGTAAAGCCGCGCATCCGCCTTCAAACTGTCCAGCGCCTTGGGATGCGCCGGATCGGAAACGTCGTAGGCGTACAGCCGGTCTCCCATCGTCGCGACGTAAAGATGATTGCCAACGACCCACTCTTCGGTCGTTTGGACTGCCTTGCCCTCGGCATTTTTCGTCGGGATGTGCGCCACTACGTCCAGGCCGCGCTGCACGTTGCGCGGCGCGACCACGATCGAAGCGTTCGCGGTGTGGCCGCCGATCGCTGCCGTCACTTCGTAGGTGCCGGGCAAATTCGCGACGAACGCGCCATCCGCATAAACCTTGCCCTGCGGCCCGCTGACGCTCCAGCTCGTCAGCAGGTCTTTCGCCGCAGCCGCCGCGCCTTTCGCCGCCACGGGTGTCGCAGTGAAGTGCACCACGTCGCCAGTCTTCGCCGTCGTCGTCGCCGGTTCCAATGCAATTCTTTGCAGCGTGTCCGCCACCACTTTAACGGAAACTTCGCCGCTCGCCGGTCCGCCCGTCGCCATCAGAGTCGCTGTGCCCGGTGCCAGCGCCTTCACCAGCCCGGACTCATCCACTTTCGCGATGGTTGGCGCCTTCGAACTCCAGTGAATCGCCACATCGGTCCGCGGGTCGCCATTCGCGGAGCGCGCCGTCGCCGTCAACACAGTGGAACCGCCTACCACCAGCGCCTGCGTCAGCGGCGTCACCTCCACCGCTGCCGGCGGCGGCGTTCCAACGGTCACCGTCGCAAATCCCGGCTTGCCCGCCACCACTGCTCCCACCGTCACTTGCCCCGCCGCGCGAAAAACCACCGTGCCATCAGCATCTGCTCCGGCGATATCCGGCGGCAGCGCGATCCAGATCATCGGCTTCACATCGATCGTCTTTCCCGTGTCGTCCTTGGCCACTGCGGTGAACTTGATCTTGTCTCCCACGTGCGCCTGGATGTTCGTCGGCGTGATTTCCACCGTCTTCGGCTTCGGCGGCGTGGGCGGCGCGCCAACTTCTTGTCCGCAAATCACCGGCGCGCACATCAGCCCCGCTACAACCAACCAGCTAGCTACGCACTTCGACGCGATGCGCATTCAGAACTCCCCTTTACCATCGGAAAATCTCGAAAATTGCCGTTTGAGAACTTGTACCGAAGGCGGAGGTTTGTCAATAGCAAGAGGCGAAAATGACGCGCAGCAAATCTCGTTCGGCTACAAAGAAAGTAGGGGGCAGCGAATGTCGCACGCCGCCCCCGCACGATCCATTCTACATTTCTACTTGCTACCGATTACGCGAATCGGGCTGGTCGCGCCGCCCGAGCCGCCTGCGGGCACGCAGGCAGGGCCCGCATCTGTAGTGAACGTGTCATTGTTCGAAAACCACCCGTGAATCCCAATAGATTTCGAATCGAAGAACCACGAGAAGAACGTCAGTTCCTGCAGGTGATAGGTGAAGCCGTTGCGCCCGCCAATCGGTGAGAAATTGCTTCCGGTCAACGGATCACCGACCTCCAGGTTATTCTGGCAGAACCCCGGTGGCACCTGTCCTACTCCGCCCCAAGCAGGCGTGGGATTGTTGCCGAATGGATCGTTGATGAATTCCCCCGCCTCATGCGACAGCGTATTCGAGTCGCCCGCCGTAGGCCCGAACAGTCCGGTGGTGTCGAAGTCCGTGGGCGAATAGGCCTGCAGAGGCAGGAAGTTGGACGTACCGTGGTAACCCAGGATGCAGCAACTGCCGAGATTCGTGACCGGGCCGGCCAGCACGGTGTTGTACAGCATGAAGAACGGAATGTTGCCCGCATTCACCTGTGGTTGCAGCGCAGGCAGCACGTTCGTGTTGAGATAGTTATCGAACCAATCTACGTCCACGATTCCGAACGGCCCGCAAGCCGGGAAATCCGCTGGAGGAAGTGTGGTGCTGAAAGCCGCCGGAACGTTGATCACGATGGCGGATAGATTCTCGATCGGATCGAATAGCACATGATAGTCGTTCTTATTCTGAATCACGTTCCAGAACTCGCCGCGCTGGTGGGCGTCTTCGTATTGGGTGTGGCCCATATCCGTGCCGCCGATGGAGATGTCGTAGGAATCGAAAATCGGCGATTGTTGCAGGAGCTTCAGCGGGTTGTTGTTCGGCGCGGCCAAGCACCCGTTGTCGTTTTTCGTCGGGTCGAACACAGTGACGCCCGGCGCGGTAGTGATGACCCCAGTGGTGGGATCAAAGGCTGTGCCCACCGTATTGGTGATTACGATCACCGGGACGATAAACGTCTTCACGTGCGTGTCCTTCTTTCCAAATCCTGTGAACGGGTTGGCGCCCACCATCACGCCCGTGTAGTCGTTGCCGTCTCGGTCCGATTCCACGTTGAATGTAAATAAAGGCAGCATCGGAGTCTTGCTTGCGCTCCCCGCCGCCACCGCGCTCGTCACCTGCTCGGCGTCCGCTGCCTTGGCGGGCTTGATGGCATGACGAACCTGCAGCTTCGGTTTTGCCTCTTGTTGTTCCTGCCCAAACGCCGCGGATGCGACAACGCTCAGGCCAGCCACAGCGCAAAAAACTACCGTCAGTAGTATTTTCCGATTCATTGGTGAACCTCCGTCGTGATTGAGAGTTAATCTGATCCAAAAATGGTGCGGGCCCGCTCTGCTGACTCGCCGGCAGAGTTCAAACGTGTTGCATCGTCGGATTCCCACTTCGCTTTTTTTCAGATGTGCAAGTACCTGATGCATTGATGTCCAGCGCCCCTTCAGCCAAGCTTCGCTCCGCCGAAGAGGTCAACATGTGCGTACAGCCCGCGCGGTTGGCGATTCATATCAAATTTCTGTTTAAAAGGTGTCAACTATTTGCAACTTTTCAGGTACCGGTACGGGGTCCTAGTTGTGGATGTCCTACCGTGGAATGAGGGAGATTATGCCGCGGGATCAAGCGTCGGGTGAGGGAATCGCCGGCGTCGCCCGCTCGAACCCGCCTTGCATTGAAAACAAGAGCCAAAAACGCTCGCTAGCGTTGGACCAGCCGGAACGCTGCCCGGCTACATTTTGACCGAGCATAACCAAAGAGATGGTTCTCCCGCAGAAGCACTGTCGAATCAATACAATAGGTGGTGTTGCATCGACCGGTTGAGCTGGCACGGCGAATCAGGAGTTGCGGGCAAGCTGGCAGGGCTTACTTTCGCAGGTTCGCGAGCCACAGATCTAGGACTTCCTGGTTCTTTGGCTCGATCGTCGTGAAGGTGATTCCCATCCCCGAGTTGGGCCGCGAATAAGCTACTTTTCCCATCGCAATGAAGTTCACGCCACCATGCGAGATTTGCAGTCTGACCTTGGTGCCCTTCGGGAACGGCGTCACGGTTTCGACAAAGCATCCCAGCAAGTTCAGGTTCTCGATATGTGCGGCAAGGTGCTTCTCCGACTCTAGGTCGGTGAGATGGATGCCGGCCATGAACGAATGACGGGGCGCGCGATGGCGTGTGGATTGAATCGGAGAGCGACCTCAGCGTTGTGCGTTCAGGATTTTATTTAGCCCGATTCCGTAACCGTCTACGATAGCGGCATCTAGCATTGAAAAGGAACCTTCACAAATAGCTGTGCTCCGGCCTGAAAAGATACTTCGCCCGAACTATACAACAAGTTCGGGCACCTCCATCTCGCCGGCGATGAAGGCGGTGTTGAATGCCCGGACGACAACGGGATCGAACTGGCTCCCGGCACTCTTCATGATGATTTCTTTGGCTTCGAATGGCGACGTGGCTTTGCGGTACGGGCGGTCGCTGGTGAGCGCATCATACGCATCAGCGACGGAAATGATGCGCGCCTCCAGCGGAATATCCTCTCCCTGAGTCGGATGGTGTCCCGAACCATCGAAGTTGTCGTGGTGTGCAAGGACGATGGGAAGGATTCGATGGAGCGCACCACCGACGGGGTGCAGGATTTCTCCTCCTTTTTCAATGTGCGTCTTAACTTGCTCAGTCTCGTCCCGGGTCAGGCGCGCTGCCTTATAAAGTAGATCGCGGCTGATATCGAGCTTGCCGATGTCATGGAGCAGTGCCGCGGCACGGACGTCTTCGATGCGCTCCTCGTTGAATCGAAGCGCTGAAGCAATCTTTGTGGCGTATATCGAAACTCGATAGGAATGGTTCTGTGTGTATTTATCCTTGGAGATGAACTGGCGGAGAATGAGAAGAACGCCATGATAGGTTTGGCGCAGCTCCCGAAGCTTCGCTTGGTTGCGGTCATAGAGAGTGCCCATCGCGTAGGCGGTTACCATCAGCGTCGCGCCCCAAAGGGTGATGTCAAACCATTTGCTGTCCGCCAGACTCTGCCCGCCATGAAAGGTGAATAAACTTGGGTTGAAATATGTCAGCGAAACGACCAGGGCAAAGCTCAGCAGGGCGGTCATCGTGGCATGCCGGCGGCCGTAGAAGTATGCCGAGAAGATGGTCGGGAAGAAATAAAAGCCAAGCACAGCATGGTGCATGCTAACCATATAATTCAGCAACATCGCGATCAGAAACAACGAAAGAATCAGCCAGAGTTCGCCGTTGATTTCGCTCGCGCGGCGCAACCAAGGGGGCTTCATGATTTATTCCTCCTTCGACGCTGGCCTGGGCTGTGGCTAAGCAGTTGCTTGATCCGAGACGGCGGTCCGAGTAAATAACATCGAACTCTAGTCAACGAATTCGTGGCGGAAACTTGAGAAGCCAAACATTCGTCCGCTAAGCCCTGAATGATGATCGTATGGAAAACCGCAGACGACAATATTCCTCATGTGAATGATGTCGTCATGGTAACGCGTGAGGGTCTGCGGAGCTCAGCTCTCGCTCCGCGGCTCGCGCCACCGACCGTTCGGCAGAATCATATTATGCGCTCGAGTTGCATTCTCGTAAGGTCACTTTGCGAGAGGCGCGTTGTCACCAGCGGAGACGGCAGGTTTATAGCGCGCGAGTCCTAACCGAACTTCTCAAGTAAGATTGGGCCAAAAGCGAATGCCTGGTGGCGCGGCTTACCAGGAATTTGCCTGCCGCCCCCCGCGTCGGTCTAAGTATATTTGCGACCGACCAGTCTCTTATGGCATCGAACCTGGGGTGCTGGGAAATCGTGCGACCGCTCGGTCTCATGAGCAACCCAAGCCAACGATATCGGAGGATTTGTCGCCGACACAAGGAGGCATAACACATGAAGATCGCTGATTCAGTCGCTTTCGTAACAGGAGCAAACCGCGGAATCGGTTTGGCATTTGCGCAAGAACTGCTCGCTGCCGGCGCCAGAAAAGTCTACGCCGCAGCACGAAACCCGGAACGCATAACGCTCGACGGGGGTGAATCGGATACGTCTGGACGTGACGAAGCCTGAAACCATCGCTGCTGCCGCTAACAAGTGCACCGACGTCAACCTGCTAATAAACAATGCCGGCATTGCCCTTTGGACCGGTTTCCTGGGACGCGACTCCGTCGAAGCCGCGCGGTTAGAAATGGAAACCAACTACTTTGGGCCGCTCCTGATGAGCCGTGCGTTTGCTCCGATTCTGGCGCAGAACGGTGGTGGCGCCATCGTTAACGTTCTCTCCATCCTGAGCTGGGTAGCAGTTCCCAACGCCGGAACGTACAGCGCTTCGAAGGCCGCCGCTTGGGCTCTGACGAATTGGCTACGCAATGGTTTGCACCGGCAAGGCACGCAAGTGGTGGGGGTGCACGCCGGCCCGGTGGACACGGATATGGCGAGTGAGCTCACTCTTCCGAAGGTCAAGCCCGTAGACGTAGTGCGGCAGGTGCTGAGTGCAATTGCAGCTGGCCGCGATGAAGTGCTCGCCGATGAGATGACCCGACAGGTCAAGGCTGGGCTGTCGAATGAAAAAGGCATTTACCTCAACTTCGACCCGGAGCGCGCTGTTGCGGCAGCGCGGTAATTACTGAACGCGGAACACCGGAAGGCGAACGATGCTGGTTTTTCCGGACTAGCGTCGAGAACAGGAATTAATCACGCCTAGCGGGCAGTTCGTGGTAAACACGGAGGCCTTAGATTTGGTTTTCAGATGCACGATTCGATGCCGCCGTGCGCCGCGAGCTTTCTCCTGCTTCGTAATCTGCTTCGTGATCTTGACACTGGCACACGCGTGCCGTATGGTCTGGGCAACGACGATCGGAAATCCACGTCTTTCATCTCGCCAGAAGATTTCCGATTCGGGAGGTGTTCCATGCCATTAGACCTGATGACACTTCGATTGGTGGAAAGGCCGGTGACCCGCGAAGAGGGCCTGCGCATTTTGGAACGCGATCATCACCGCTGCCAGTACTGTGGACTCGACGGAGCGGCCAGCTTCGAGAATGCTTTGGCCATGTCGGTGGATTTCGTGGTGCCGCGCGCTCGCAAAGGCAAGAAGGATGAACGCAACCTGGTGGCCTGCTGCCGTTCCTGCAACATGATCAAGGGGCGGCGCGTGTACCGCAGTTTTGACGAGGCCAAAAGCTACGTGCTCGCGCAACGCGAAAAGCTTCGCAAAACCTGGGAAACCAGGACTGCGGCTCCCGCTGCGTCCGCGCCCGCGAAGGCGCAAAAGCCGTCTGCACCGGAACCATCCAAAGCTGCGGCTGCCTCTGTGATCAGCAGCTCACCGCTTTCGATTCGCAATCGCTGAGCGCGTGCGTGCCACTGCTGTGCCGCGCATGGTGAATGCGTAAACCAGAATTTTGGCTTTCAATTTTGCCGCTCGCCGACGGCGAACGCGGCCTTTACGTCCGAGCGCAACAGCTAGAGGAGCAGCGCACTGGCGATTACGACGCCGATGCCCGCCTTCGATCATGTGTCCCGAGAAAGTGTTGACCAAGTCTGGGGCGATCTGGGTCGCGATAATCGCTGTAGCCAGCCGCCATCCCCAAACGCGGCGTTTGAACCAACCCGCGAGAGCGGCGGCAAGCAGAAGGAACAGGACGCCCACCTCTTTGTCGAGAGGCGCGAGCTGTTTGTAGACGCGCGGGTTGAGAATCCAGATGCGGGCCAGCGGCGTGCCCGGCAATGCCAAGGTCAGTCCGGCGCAGGATGCCATTTAGGCTCCGAACACCAGGAAGATGCCCATCGCGGTCAGGCCGCGTGCAGATGCTGGCGGCCGGGAAGTCGCGGGCAGAATCATCGAGACACTATAGACCGAAGTTCTGCGCCGTTTCGCGGCTGATTGATCAACGGGCAGACGGCTGCTGCAATCGCCGACGCATGGCGCAAGTACCGTTCGAATTGGCGACGAGGCGTCCCAGAATCGGGCAGTCCGGAGCCTGCGATCCGCGCGTGCAATTCCACTAACAGCTTTGGCTGCAAGCACTTTCGCTCCCAAACAATCGGCACGGCAATTGCAGCACGGCAGGGGTGTAGGGCGTCTACAGCCAGGATGTAGATGCTCTACATCCGAGGAGACCATGAAGCCACGGTATCAGAACCGCATCGAGCTGCTGCAGGGGACGCTGGACCTCCTGATTTTACAGACGTTGCGTTGGGGAGCGCAGCACGGGTACGGGATCGCACTTGCGATTCGCGCGAACTCCGGCGACATCCTGCAGGTGGATACGGGCTCGCTGTATCCGGCGCTGCACCGGCTGGAGCGGCAGAAATTGATCGCGGCGGAGTGGAAGGTTTCAGAAAATAACCAGCGCGTGCGCGTATACCGGCTCAGCGCGGCGGGGAAGAAGCAGCTGGCGGCCGAGCGGTCGCGCTGGGCGCAGATTTCGCAGGCGATCGCAGGGATTCTGGGCCCGGCTGGCGAGGAGAGCAAGGCATGAAATTCCCGTGGGGCGACGCCGAGAAGCGTAAACAAGAACTGAACGAAGAAATCGCCAGCCATTTGCAGATGGCCGCGCGGGATCGCGAGGCGCGCGGCGAATCATCAGCGCAAGCCAGCGCAGCGGCGCAGCGTGAGCTGGGCAACGCGGGAGTCATCCAGGACGTCACGCACGATCAATGGGCTCGGACGTGGCTGGAAGACTTACTGCAGGACGTTCGCCATTCCCTGCGCACGCTGCGCAAATCGCCAGGATTTACAAGCATCGCCGTCCTCACGCTCGCCCTCGGGATCGGCGCCAACACAACCATTTTCAGCGTGGTCGACTCGATCGTGCTTCGTCCTCTGCCAATAAAGGACCCCGACCAAACGGCTGTTCTTGCCTTCCATAAGGGTAACGGCCCTCTGCAATTCTTTTTCTCCGTTCCCGACTATCAAGAGATGGGAGATCAGGCGTCCGCCTCTTTCTCTGGTTTGATGTGTTATCTGTCCGGAATGGACGGTTTGGCAGTGAATGGAAAGTCCGATCGGATTATGACCAATTATGTGAGCGGGAATTATTTCTCTGTACTCGGTCTCAAGCCCGCGCTCGGCCGCTTGATTTTGCCTTCCGAAGGAGAAACTTTGGGAGCGGATCCGGTGATGGTTCTGAGTTATTCGTATTGGCAGGTGCACTTCGGGGGCGATCCGAACGTCGTCGGCAGGGCAGTTTCTGTGAATGGCCACCCGATCACGATTGTTGGGATAGCTCCTGCGGGATTTCACGGCATGAGCCCGTTCTTGTCCGTCCAGGGCTTTTTACCTCTCGGCATGGCATCAATTGGAGTCTATCCGAAAGACTTCATGGTCAATCGAGGAGAGCGTCTCGTCATCGTGACTGGGCGCTTGCAAACCGGCATCACACTCCAACAGGCGCAAAGCTCATTGGGCGTTATTGGTCAACGCCTGTCGCAGACATATCCGGACACCGACAAGGCCATGAACATTCAAGCCTTTCTGAGGCTGCAAGCGGCCGACCCTCAACATACGACGCTTGTTATTTCGGGACTCTTTCTCGGGCTGGCCGCACTGGTGCTCCTGCTGGCATGCACCAATGTGGCTAACATTCTTCTCGTGCGCGCCACCGCACGCGAACGGGAAATGGCAATCCGCGCTGCGCTCGGGGCAGTGCGCAGCCGTTTGATCCGCCAGTTGCTGACGGAAAGCGTTGTGCTCGCATTCTTGGGCGGCGTGGCGGGGCTTCTCCTTGGGTATTTGGGAAGCACGACTCTGGGCTCGATCCATCTCCAGACCGATCTTCCGGTGCAGTTCGATTTCGGGTTCGACTGGCGCGTTTTCACCTATGCCCTGGTGGTCGCGCTCTTGACGGGAGTGATCGTCGGAATTGCACCGGCCATTCGCTCTTCCAGCGGTTTGGCGACCGTCCTGCGCGAAGGCGGCCGCGGAATTGCCGGAGGCAAATCTCGGCTGCGCCGTGCGCTTGCGGTGGCACAGGTTGCCGGCTCGCTGATGCTGCTGATCATCGCGGGGCTCTACGCACGCAGCCTCATGGAAGCGCAACGGATAGACCTCGGCTTTGACCCCAGCCACGTACTGAACTTGAGTATGGACCCAAACCAAATTGGCTACAGCGAAGCGCAGGGACGCGAGTTTTATAAGCATCTCCTTGATCGCGTTCGCGCACTGCCTGGCGTCGAGTCTGCGAGCATCGCGGCCGTTGTGCCGCTGGGTTATCTGAGCAACGCCGACACTCCCGTAATTGACGGTTACGAGCCGCCGACTGGCCAATCCGTGCCGCCTTTCCTTTATAACGTGATTTCTCCGGATTATTTCGAGACGATGAGGATTCCGATGGTGCGGGGGCGCACGTTTACGTCTGCCGACGACGCACACACGCAGTATGTCGGGATCGTCAACGAAGCAATGTCCAAGCAATTCTGGCCTAACCAGGATCCGATCGGACACCACTTCAAACTTGGCAGTGAGCCGGTACATTCCATCGAAGTCGTCGGAGTGGTCAAAGATTCTCGATTCGATAGCATCACAAGTCCGATCGCGCCGTTCTTTTATCTTCCGTTCGCACAACACTACACCTTCAATTCCTTGGAGACGCTTCAGGTGAGAACATATGCGGCGCCCGAAGCGATGATGCCTGAAATTCAGCGTACGATTGCAACGTTGTCACCGGACTTGCTTGTTTTTGATGTGGAGACGATGCGGCAGGGGCTTTACACCCTAGGTGGTCTGCTCGGTTTTCAAATCGGCGCAGGGTTGGCCGCGTCACTGGGCGGCTTGGGACTTATGCTTGCGATTGTCGGTGTCTATGGCGTCGTATCGTTCGCCGCCAGCCAACGGACCCATGAGATCGGTATACGAATGGCGCTTGGCGCGAGCCCAGCGGACGTCCTGAAGATGGTTTTTAGGGAGGGAGCGATGATCGTGCTGGTGGGCTTGGCGATTGGATTGGCTGCCGCGTTCGCGGCAGGCCGCGTCGCCAGGAATTTTCTAGTTGTTAGCGAGACCGATCCGGTCACATACGTGACGGTTTCAGTGCTGCTTGCAACGATCGCGCTGGCGGCTTGCTACATTCCCGCAAGGCGAGCGACGCGCGTTGATCCGATGGTCGCATTGCGCTACGAATGAAATGCTAGTTACGTCTGCCTGCTGAACCACTGCAAATTGTGGCTTTGCGCTGTACCTGCCGGGGCCAACTACAGTTGCTTGCGCTGGATTTTTCCGCAGCGTGGGATTGTGCAAGAATGTTACTGTGACCCCGGCGCTGCGATTGCGCGCTGAATTCCATGGCTGGCTCGATCAAAACCGTTCTTGAATTCGCGCTACTCGCGATTACTTCGGTGTTTTTTCTGGTGGACCCGTTCGCCGTGATCCCTTTATTTCTTGCGGTGACGGCGAATTCGCCTTCATCGGAACGGCGGGCCGTGGCGCGCCGTTCGGCGGTGACTTGCGCGATTGTGCTGTGCTCGTTTGCGCTGGCTGGCAGCCTGATTTTCAAAATATTCGGCATCACGCTGCCGGCGTTCAAGATCGCCGGAGGAATCATTCTGATGGGGATTGGGCTGGACATGCTGCAGGCCAAGCAGTCCGGCACGAAAGCGACGGCCGAAGAGCAACAGGAAGGCGCGGAAAAACAGGACGCGAGCATCATTCCCCTGGGAATGCCGATGCTGGCGGGCCCCGGCGCGATCTCTACGGTGATGGTGCTGGTGGGCGAATCACACTCGTTGTGGCAACAAGTGGTGATTTACGCGACGATTCTGCTGACGTCGTTCCTTTCGTTCCTGATTCTGGCCGGCGCGGACGGCGTGCGAAAATATCTGGGCGAAACCGGGATACGCATCCTGATGCGGCTGATGGGATTGCTGCTGGTGGCGTTGGCAGTGCAGTTCGTCGTGAACGGCTTGACCGATTTCGGTTTGCTGAAGCCGCTGGCCAGGCCGTACTGACCTCGATATACCCGCGCTGGTGCTGGTAGGGGCGGGTCTGAGACGGGCGCCTACACATGCAACGGCGCGAAGGCGTGCCATCATTCCAAACCAGCCCCGACAAACGTCCCGTGCGACACCGGTGTCGCTGCAGCAAAGGGCCTGCGGCGGCGCTACGGGTGAAGGCTTCCGTCTAGTATTCCTCGTCTTCGGTTTTCTTCAGCCGCGTCATTTTGAATGCGACGCGAAAATCGCGGGAGCGCGCTTCGGTGAGGATTGCGCGGCGCGTTTCGATGGGCAGCTCCGACGGGCCGAAGACGCCGGCCATATCGCGGGGAAAATGCTTGATGAAGATGGCGGCCAGGTGCGCCGTCGCGTAGGCGATGGGCGTCGAGATCAATCCGCGCTGGCGAATCTGAAACAGCGTGGGAAAGCTCGCGTCGTAGCGCAACAGCAGCGGCTGATCGTCCTTCACTCCTCGCACCAGGACGGCCGCGGCGAAGCGCGCATTTTCCAGCACGCCACTGCGAATCATCCCGGCGACGCCCTTGGGCGTGAGAGTTTTTGGGAAGCGTTTGCGCGGGATTCCCTGCGACCGGTTCAGGCGTCCCTGGCGATACCAGCGGAACAGCCGATCGAAATCATTGCCGCCGATCTTGGCGTCCATATCGCGCATGGGAACCACGTAAGGCAACATGCAAACTTCATCCTGCGCGGCCAGGTACACGGTAGTCTCGCCGATGGGCGGCGGGAAACGGAATTTTTCACGATCCGCGAAGCGCTTGGCGAGCGAAAAGCGCCCGTGACGATAGACGCGCGGGCTGGAGATCGCTTCGTCGTACATCACTTCTGGTGACCAGGTGGAAACCGGATCCTTGCTTTCGGTGCTTTCGTACAGGCGAATTTGCATGGACTCGACGCTGTCCAGCAATTCGGAGCCGCGTTTGGCGAGAAGATTGGTGAGGCCGGGCGCCGCGCCGGTGCAGATCAGCGCCGCGCGATTTTTCGCCTCGAAGCGTTTGCGGAAGCGGAATTGTTCCGGCTTGAACGGACTGCGATTGAGGTGCGAATTTAGATCCAGGTAATGCGAACGCAGACGCAGCGCCGCGCGCAGAATAATTTCGTTGAAGACGGCGGGGGAAGCGTTGACCAGTAAGTTGCAGCCGCGAGCCGCACGCACGATGGACCAAAGATTGCGCGCGTTCGCTTCCACTACTTCGATCGCGCTCTTCTTGCCGAGAAACTTTCGCGCGCGGTCCGGGTCGCGATCGCCGCACCAGACCGTGTGACCCTGGCGCACGAGCAATTGAGCAAGCAAGGAGCCGGCGCCGCCCACTCCCAGTACGAAGATGCGCATCGGTTCGCAACTTTATCATATCCGCCGCGCAGGGAAACGCGCGCATCGGCGGCACTTTCCGGTTGTGCACCGGGTTGCGCAATGCGGCTCACAGCCGTGCCCGGAGCGCAGATTTCCAGACTGCAAGCGAACATGACGGGGACGGTGTTCTGGGAGCGGCCGCTTCGTTCTGCGGCAATCAGTCCAATTTATGCCAAGCGTGTGCGTTCTGTGGCCGTGTCAATTCGCTGGTCAACGCCTTGGATGCGCTGCTTCGCCCAGGCGATGAGGGAAACGTTATCCGACACGCCAATCTTTTCGCGCATGTCGCGCATCATGCGCAAGTACGTGTCCGGGTTGATGCGCAGTAGGCTACAGACTTGCCGGTCGCTGTTTCCAGAGGCAAGAGCTCGCAGGACGATTGCTTCCTCGCCGGTCAAAATTGGGTCTAGCCGGAAAGAGGAAACGCGCTGGATGCTGATTACTTTGGCTTCGTGTTTCATTGGGTCACCTGGTCCGCCTTGCCGCCTTCTATCGCCGTACGAAACAGTTACGCGGTCTTCGTCCGCGTCTTCGCATCCGTGCTGTGGGCTCTGGTTTTCATCGCGTACAACGCCGCATCCGCGGCGCCCAGAAGCGAATCCACATTTTCGCCATCCTGCGGATAAATAGCAACGCCGATGCTGACCGATAGCTTCGGCTCTCGACCGTCGTTCGCGAGACTGTCGCAAATGCGCTGGGCCACCAGGTTGGCCGGCGCTGGTCCTGTTTCAGGTAGCACCAGCGCGAATTCATCCCCGCCGAAACGCGCAGGAGTATCTACCTTGCGACTGCAGATGCACAACACATCGGCCAGCCGGCAGAGAGCTTGACTGCCAACCAGGTGGCCGAAACGATCGTTGATCTGTTTCAATCCGTCCAAATCCAGGAACAGCAGAGCGAACTCACGCGTGGTGCGCTCGGAGCGCTTGATTTCGCTATCAACTGTTTCCACCAGATGGCGGTAGTTGGCCAGGCCCGTGAGGGGATCCTTGGCCGCTTGTTGACGCAAATGATCCTCGAGCTTGCGCTGTTGCGTGACGTTCTCAACGATGATCTCGTAACTGCCCGTCTCGCCTTCGTTTTTGACCTCGCGCCCGCTGAGCCGAACTTTCAGGGTTGCGCCGTTCTTGCGTTTCCATTCAACCTCCAGCGGATCGGCGTCATGCTGGTCCGCGGATTGGCCCAGCAATTGTGCTCGCTTGGCAGGATCGCAGAGGACGTCAGCTGCCAGGTTCACCGCCAGCAGTTCCTCGCGCGACGCATAACCCAGCATGGTCGCCAGCGCCGGATTGACATCGAGGAACTTGCCCTTAATGTTGCAGCGGCAGATTCCATAAGTCAGGTTACCCACCAGAGCGCGGTAGCGTGCTTCTGAATGGCGTAGCTTTTTTTCGGTGCGATCGCGCTCTTCGCGAAGGTGGTTCTCACTGAGGGCTCGACGGACGGCTACGGGCAGGTGCCCAACGTGGTCCATGCCAATGCAATCGGCGGCGCCGCTGCTGATAAGTTCCGCCACGGTCTCAGGTTGCACGGTGTCCATCAGGAAAATGCAGGGGGTCTGCCTTTCCCGCAGACGCAACATTTCCAGCTCGCGCCTTCCCTCCCAGTTCGGGGACGGGTATTCGGCCAGCACCACGTCGTAAAATTTTGACTTGAAATGTGCGCCAAACTGGTCCGGCGTTAGAACTACGTCCGCACTGACCTTGAAATGGGCCTTCTTCAGCGCTTGCATGCACAGCTCCACGTCCGCTACGTCTCTGTGAACAAAGAGGATGCGCAAAGGCAGCCTTCTGCCTGCCGATCCGTTGAGGACCAGGGGCAGCTCGCCCTGTTTGATGCGCTCTCGTGAGTCTGAAGACATCAAAAGTCCGCCGGATTAGCGAGAGCCAGCCCCTTCGCGAACTGGCTCCCGGGAATGGTTCAAAAGCAACCGTGACCACAATATGGGAACAGGGGCAGGCGAACCTGTTCAAAACGGCACACTTTGCATCAGTATGTTTACTGATACGACACTTTCTCGCACCCCAAGGCACTTAATTAGCTGGACGTACTGTGCGCCGGCTTGCGCCACTTTCCGACGTCGCGATTGTTTGCTCCCGTTCGACTGGAAGCGTATCATCGGCTCTGATATCTCCGACCCGCTCGGCCTAACGGAGAGACAACCCAAGGCGTGGGGGCGATGCTCCTGGTAATTTCAGGAGATGAGGGATTGGGCGGAAACGCCTGCTCCTCCCGGATCTGGAAAGGAGAGCATCCAGCGAGCGCGTTTTTTTGAGCGTGCTGCGCCGCTGGCATCCTCGCCCAATTCCGAATTCGGATTGGGCCATTTTATTCTTGACAGCATCTAAAAAGAGCGTGGCACTGACGGACAAATTCGGACGCCCCATCACCGACCTGCGGGTTTCGGTGACGGACCGCTGTAATTTTCGCTGCGTGTATTGCCGTTCGGCGGATCCGGAAAATCACATGGCGGAGCACGCGCTGCTGGAATGGGATGAGTTCGAGCGGCTGGTGCGCATTTTGCTGGGGATGGGCATTCGCAAAGTGCGCGTGACGGGAGGCGAGCCGCTGGTGCGTCCGGGCGTGGAAGATTTTGTGGCGCGGCTGAAAGCTATTGGTGTGCAGGACCTTTCGATGACCACCAACGGCCACTTGCTCGCCGAGCGCTGCGACCGGCTGGTGGCGGCGGGCCTGGACCGCATCAACATTAGCCTGGATTCGCTAAATCGTGAAAAGTTTGAGAAAGTGACCCGCACCAAGACGTTCGATCAAGTGCTGGCGGGAATCGAGGCGGCGCAGGCTTCGCCGCTGCGTCCCGTGAAGGTAAACGCTGTGTTGGTGCGCGGGCTGAACGACGACGAAGTGGAAGCCTTCGCGGAATTCGCGCGCGCAAAAGACATCGTCATGCGCTTCATCGAGTTCATGCCGCTGGATGCGGACCGCGCATGGACGCGCGACATGGTAGTGCCCGCGGCGGAAGTGCATCGGCGCATCTCGGCGCGCTGGCCGCTGATCCCCGTGGTGCACGAGCGCAGCGAGACCGCGCGGAAATACCGCTTCGCGGACGGCGGCGGCGAAATCGGATTGATCGCGCCCGTAACGCAGCCCTTCTGCGGACATTGCTCGCGCATTAGGCTCACCGCCGATGGGAAATTGCGCACCTGCCTGTTCAGCAAAGAAGACCACGACGTGAAAAGTTTGCTGCGCAGCGGCATGGGCGACCGCGAAATCGGCGACGCGATTATCGCCATGGTGCAAACCAAGGAAAAGGGCCATCGTATCAACGAGCCGGATTTTGTTCCGCCCTCGCGCACGATGGTCTATATTGGCGGCTGATGGGGCCGCAAGTTTGGGGAGCAACGCGACATGGCGGATGAGGAGTCCAAATATTTCTCGCTGACGGAAGCGGAGCGGCTGCGTTCGCAGCTCGAGCCGCTGCTGATCGAAGCGATGGAATCGCGCCGCAAGATGATGGACGTGGACGAGCAGATCAATTCACTCGCCGAACGCATCCAGCGCTCCGGCGGCCTGGCCGTGGCATACGAAAGCGCGGCCAAGACGCGCCTGGAACGCAATCGCCTGGAAGAAACCGTGCAGTCCGCGCTGGACCAGATTCAGGAAACCGGTTGCGTGGTAAAGGATCTGGAAGTGGGGCTGCTGGATTTTCCCGCGCGCATTGACGACGAGGAAGTGTATCTCTGCTGGAAGCTGGGCGAAGATCGCATCCGTTTCTACCACCGCCAGGACGAAGGATTTTCCGGACGCAAGCCGATTGACCCCCGCGACGCCGGCTACAACAATCCAGTCCAGTAATCTTGCAACGGCTGCTGTTGCCACCGCGCGGAAAGAATTCTTGCATTAGTTCCGAGCGCAGCGTGGCAGTGTGCTACCAAAGCTAACCGTCCGCGGAGGTGCTTCGTGCGCCGGAGATCCTTCCTAAAAGGCACAGGAATCGTGACCGTCGCCGTCGTGGGCGGCGGCGTCTGGCGCGCCTGGGATCAAGGAGTTTTCAGCGTCGGCGAGGGGCCGGCTTACGAGCCGTGGAAGGGCTGGCGCAACACCGGAAACGATGCTCCACTCGCGCTGGTGCGCGCCGCGATTCTAGCCGCCAGCCCCCATAACACTCAGCCCTGGCTTTTCAAAATCACCGATTCCGCAATCGGGCTGTACATTGACACACAGAGGAACGTCGGCGCGCTCGATCCTTATCTGCGCGAAGAGCATATCGGCATGGGTTGCGCTCTGGAGAATCTGATGCTGGCCGCGCCTGCCAACGGATACGCAGCCACGGCTGAGCTGCTGCCGGGAAAACTTGGTCCGATTCCCGCGGCACCCAAACCACAACTCTTGGCCCGCGTGAATCTCGCACCTGGGAAGCGCGAAGAAAACGAGCTCTACAATGCCATCCCACGGCGCCACACGAATCGTGGTCCTTACGATCCGAGCAAAACGATTCCGCCTGATTTCGTAGCAGCACTCAAACATCTGCCGGGCGACGACGCAGACCTGAAGCTATTTCTTTTCACCGACGAAGCCGATCGAAAAAAGATCGCCGAAATTAGTTCTGCCGCAAATACGGAGATCTATTCCGATCCAGATGTTCAGCGCGGCAGCGAACGTTGGGTCCGCTTGAAATGGAGTGCGGTCCAGAAATACCGCGATGGCCTGACGATTGATGCCTCCGGCCTGCCGCCCATAGCTACTGCGATTGCCAAGATGATGTCTGCGCGAATGCTGCGCTGGGCTGCGTCGCGCAGCACCGACAATGGCTATGCGAACCTGATGCTCGGCGCGCCGCTGATCGGATTCATCGCCGTGCGCGACCGATACGCACAGGAGCAATGCTTGCAAGCAGGCCGAATCTGGCAGCGCGCGCATCTCTTTGCGACCGCCCACGGACTTTCCGCGCGTCCCTGTAACGAGGCCGTCGAAATGGTGGACCATGAGCGGGCACTGGGCCGACCGGCCTCTCGCGCCGCGCTGCTCAACGAAGTCACCACAGATTCCACATGGCAGCCGACTTTTGTTTTCTATATGGGCTATCCGAAGCTGTCAGCCCACGCCAGCCCACGCCGTCCAGTGCAAGCTGTACTCGTCTGACGGCCCAGATCTCGTGCACGGCGGTTCCTTGAGAATAAGATCGTATCAATCGACTAGACCGTGCTACGCGGACCGGGTGAGCTCGCGGCGTTAATGGGGAGTCTTACGCAGTACGAATCGGCGCAGGCGGTACGACGATCTCAACAAGTCCGGTCGCCACCTCGTAAACGAGGCCTGAAATCAGCCAAGCGCCCGGCAACGCGGGGACCGCTCGGAGCGCAGCAACGTCGATGGAAACCGCCGCCCGGGGATCGAGCACCGCTTTTATCTTCACCTCGCCTTCCGGTATTTGAAAATAGCGTGCCAGCTTGTCAGGGTCGCCGGCCAGGCGAGTGATGCCGCAATCGGTGTGCTGCAACACGATGAGGTGAAACTCCCCGCCACCTCCCGGAACTTCTCCAGCAACCTGACCGATTCGGCCAAGTAGCGCCAGCTCCTCGAGCAGCCCTGGGGTAAAACGTCCGCCGATGTTGCGCAGCACGACGGCCTCGCCCGGTTTCGTTCCAAAGATATGAGCCGGATCCACACGCATATCAGCGCAACCGATTATGACCGCCTTTACCTTGGGCATAGCTCGCGGAAGCGAGGGCATGAGCGTGCCCTGAGCAGACTGCTGGGCAGCAAATTGCTTATTACGTTGTAGCAAGTCGTTGAGATTGTTCATGCTCATGCTCCTCGATTCGACGTCGGTTCGATCAGAGGGATTGTAGAGCATGGCAGGTCTCGATAGAAATTCATTCCAGTTAAAGCAAGTACCAGTCGTGGTAAGCCGCGTTATCGGCGTGCCGGATTCGCGCGTCGATCGAAACTTCGACGCAAGATGTCTCGCTCAACAAACCGCACCCCGCGGCTGTTTTCATGCTAGGTCAAATCTGAGGGAACGCGTCCTACGCGACCTTGCCGAGAGGGTTTGAGTGCGTGCGCAGCCGGATCAATTTTTGCCGCAAGCTGTCAACATCGAGCCCAGCCGACTGGCACACCAGCGGAAAATCGGAGCGGTCTTGGAACAAATATTCTTCAGCTATACGTTTGTAACGCAGCGGTCCGGAAATCCATTCTTGAATCGTGCTCACTACCACGGCTTGCCACAATCGCTTTTCCACCTGTGCGTCTTGTTCGGTCGTTGCGGTTGTAAATAGGTTTGGCATTTTGGTTCCCCCAGGGTCCCCAGCGGTGAAGTGAATGGCACAGACCTGAAGTGCATTGCTTCGGCCAAGTCGCGAATCAAAAGCGCCTCACTTCTGGATCTGTGCTCTTTTGGTCAAGAGCAAACACCGCGAAAACACAGGACTTATTTTCAATCCAAGCAGGGAACCGAAAATCTGATTCTCTCAGGCACAATCGCCGGAATCCCGCGAGGAAATTCTCCCTGGTGAAGGCAAGATTTTCATGGTGGCCGCACTCTCACCCGAGCCTCACCGCGCCGTGAGCGATATCGCTATCCAACGGCCGGGGACCGGTTGCGCTAAGTACGCCGTCGCGGGAACAGGCTGCTGCACACACAACGACCGAGCCACCACAGCAGTCAAAACCGAAATCGCGAAAATGATTTTTCGCATGACTGGGAATTATAGCGAGACGCCTCGAGCATTGGTCAGTTTCCCAGCGCCGGGTTAATCAGGCATTTGCCAATTGGCCCGAGCATCTACATTCGACACAAACATCGAGTATGATCGCTCGCAGGGTAAGAATGAAACCAGCTTGCAGATCGTTGCTACTAGCCGCTGTAGTTGGGTTTATGGTCTCTGTGGGTGTCCATGTTTTGTCACTATGGGGTCGCGCGTCAGCATCGGAAATCTGGATTGTGGTGCCTTTCCTAGGAGCCATCGCGTCGTTTGTTTTGGCGGCTTTTCTGAGCGGCGTAACGCTCGCAAGGAGAGGCGTCCCCATGCGCGAAATTGTTAGACAGGCCCCAACATGGTTGCAGACAGGAACGTATTTCTTCGCGGTCTATCTTGCCATCGTAATGGCTTGGCTTCTGTACCGATCTTTCGGGATTTCTCGGTGGGCAAAGGTCGAATTGGACGCTCGGACTGGCTTCGTCGTCTTTTCGGCATTCTCGATGGACTTTTACGTAAATTCCGCCGCAATGCTGTTCAGAAAATGCTTTCGCGAGAAATATCGGACCCCAACGCTGTCGGGCGTCGCCGCTAAGAGCGCGTAAGCTATCGCCTCACTCGGTTTTTTTCCGCCTTCAACGTTGGATTGATACCCAAGTTCTGATAAACCACGTACTCGGAAACTGAGCAATTACCGCGCGCCACCCTCTCTGCGCGCCACCCTCTCTTGCCTGAATGTTGCGCTGCTGCTACACTATCGCGGCAAGAGCTAGCCTGCTGCTCCTGCCACACTCCCTGAAGAAGGTTTACGCATGTCTGGACACTCTAAATGGGCCACGATCAAGCATAAGAAGGCGGCTACGGACGCCAAGCGTGGCAAAATTTTCACCAAAATTATCCGTGAATTAACCATTGCTGCGCGCACCGGCGGCGCCGACCCCATCACCAACCCGCGCCTGCGCACCGCCATACTTTCGGCGAAGAGCGAAAATATGCCCAACGACAACATCGAGCGCGCCATCCAGCGCGGCACCGGCACGCTCGAGGGCGAAACGCTCGACGAAGTCACCTTCGAAGGCTACGGCCCGGGCGGCGTGGGCGTGCTGGTGCAGGTCGTCACCAACAACCGCAATCGCATCGTCAGCGAAGTCCGCCACATGTTCTCCAAGAATGGCGGCAACATGGCCGAAAACGGCGCGGTCGGCTGGATGTTCCACCGCAAGGGGGACATCATCGTCCCCAAGGAAGCCGCGGACGAAGAAAAAATGATGAGCATCGTGCTGGACGCCGGCGCGGAAGATCTGCGCGACGACGGCTCGGCCTGGGAGGTCACCACGCCCCCCGAAGCATTTGAAAAAGTGCGCGAAGCGCTCCTCGCCGCCGGCATCACTCCTGCCACCGCTGAAGTCGCTTTCGTTCCGCAGAATTACGTGAAGCTCAGCGGCGCGCAAGCCCAGCAAATGATGCGCATGGTTGAAACGCTGGAAGATCACGACGACGTGCAGCACGTTTACGCCAACTTCGATATCGACGAAAAAGAAATGCAAGCCGCCGTCGCCAGCTAACCGCGAGCCAGGCCATCACGCAGTGCGGCGACTTGCTCGCACTCAGTGCCCGATTGATTCCGGGCCGAAGCGCCGCCGCTTTGTCGCTCAGTCCTCGTTTCAATCCAGCCGGAATGCGGGTAGCGAGGCAGTCTCCGATTACCGCGTTAGACCTACAAGACTGGAAGCGCAGCTGAAAGTCCAACTCCAGAAGTCGCCTTGGTTTTATTGCTGTGCCATCATAATCTCGAACAGGAAATCGAACGGCACGTCTTAGGCGGGACTTACAGTGCGCAGAAACGCCACGAGCTGCTCACCGACCTCCGCAGAGGCTTCGTGTTGTACCCAGTGGCCGACGTTGTCGAGTTCGAGACTCCCCACGAGACCGGGAAGGCCGGCACGGATTTTTTCTATTGGCGGATAGAGTTCTTGCAAGCCATCCACCTTCCCCGAAATGTAAAAGGAAGGCTGGGTGATCTTCGCGCCTTTCCAAGCGGCGGACAAATAGAAATACGGTTCGGCGGCGCGGTAGTAGTTCAGGCCACCGTGAAAGCCGGTACGCTGGAATTCAGTGACGTTATGAGCGACGTAATCTGGTTCCGCCCATGACGGCAACGGCCCGGGAGCCGGACGATGAAGGCTTCGCGCAGGATCCATAGGGCTCCACCTCTGATCGGCCGGAGCAGAACCCGATGCCCAATACAAAATCCCTGGAATGGTGACTGCAGCGTCAGCCCAAATCTGATCGGCTTCCGGTTTCATTTGTTCGAACATATAGAAATCATTTTGATGGCCGGACTTCCGCATGCGCTCGAACACGCTGACATCGCCACGCGGAACGTAAGGCACGCTCATACAGAACACCGCCTTAAATCGATCAGGACGCATCAACGCAGAGTTCCACGCATGAGCTGCACCCCAGTCATGGCCCACAAGCACAGAGCTGGCAATACTCAGCGCATCGAGCAAACCAACCAGATCACCGGCCGTATGCAGCGGCGTGTACAAGGCTGCGTCCGCCGGAGCTGAGCTGCGGCCATAACCGCGCATATCTGGAGCAATTGCCCGATATCCAGCTGACGCGACGGCTTTCATCTGTCGGCGCCAAGTATAGGAAGTGTCCGGAAACCCATGGCAGAACAGAACGGCTGGCCCTTCCCCTTGCTCAGTTACGTGCAAGGAGATTCCATTAGTAGCGATGTCGTACTCCCTGAGAATGGGGTCGTCCACGGCTCCAGAACTTTCAGCCTCAGCCATTTGACCCAGCAACAGGCTTGCAGCAACGGCGGTTCCGCCCGCGAGGAACGTACGCCGAGAAACAAGTGACGCAGGAATCATACTCTTCTCCCTGGCCGCTGCGATGGCAGGGATATCCTGTCCGAAGCTGATTTCTAAATTTTTCTCACGAACGGTCATGACCTCACCTCGTTTATAATTGATCCAGAAATACTTGGTCGACTCCGCCAGTTGTGTTCGCGTCGCCCACCCTGGAAAAAACACTACACTCCGTCCGCCTCGCGCACTACACTTGTGCGGACTCAGATGATTCGCCCAGCAGCCACCACGATAACCTCAAAGACCGCGCGCCTCTGCGTGCTGGGCGTTGACCCCGCCGTCGCCGGCGCCACCGGCTACGGCGTCGTTGAATTCATCGGCTCCACTCCGCGCCTGCTGCGTTTCGGCGCCTTGAAACTTCCCGCGCGCGCCACCTTCGCCGCGCGTTTGCGCGAAATTCACGAATTGATCGCTCGCCTGGTCGCGGAATTCGCGCCAGACGCTGTTGCCGTCGAATCCGTTTTCACCGCGCTGAATATGCGCACCGCACTGAAGCTCGCCGAAGTTCGCGGCGTGGTGCTGCTCGCGGCCGCGCAAGCCTCCATCCCCGCGCACAGTTATTCGCCGCGCGAAGTGAAGTCCAGCATCGCGGGCTACGGTGCCGCATCCAAAGAGCAGATGCAGCAGATGGTAAGCTCCGCGCTGGGACTGACCGAATGCCCCGAACCCGCCGACGCCTCCGACGCGCTGGCGGTCGCGCTTTGCCACGCGCACAGCTTCCGCGCGCGCGAACGCCTGCTCGCCTCCATCACCGCAAGTCCCGCAAGAGTCCGTCCGGGCTCTGCGGCCAGCGCGACGAAGAATACGCTGCGAAACCAAACCCGCGCGGCGCGCATCTCTGGGTTGTGATGCGCCAATTCACGATTCGTTCCTCACAGTTTCACCGCGCTACTGCGCTCGCTCGCACCGCGCTACTTTTTCTCGCCCTCGCGGTTTCTGGCGCGGCAACGTCCGCTGCGCTGCCAACCCGCCTGCTGCGTCCCCCTGCATCACACCGCGCATGCAGCGCTTCGCGCGCCGCCGCAGAAAACGCCGCTGCCGAGATTACTTTCCGCAAGGTATTCAAAACCAGCTACCCCGAGTTCGTCGAAATCAAAATCAATCAAGCCGGTTCCGGCACCTACGACATACGCCAGCTCGATGAAGACGCCAATCCGCAGCCATTTGAAGTCAGTGCGCCGCTCGCGCAACGCATTTTCGAGTTGGCCGCCAAGCTGAATAATTTTCAAAACGTAGATTTGGAAGTTCATCGCCGCCTCGCCAACCTCGGCGCGAAAACCCTGCGCTACGAAAAGGGCGCGGAAAAGCACGAAACCGATTTCAACTACACGCTCGACGACACCGCCACGCAGCTCGTCAATATCTTCGAGGGCCTCGCCCGCCAAACCACGGACCTCTCCGACCTGGTCCGCACCATGCGCTACGACCATCTCGGCGTCAACGACGTGATGCAGCAGATCGAACGCGATTACAACAACAAGCTCCTCCCCGAGCCCGAACGCCTGCTCCCCACCCTCGACCAGCTAGCCGCCGACGAGAAATTCATAGACATCGCCCGCACCCGCGCCCGTACCCTCGCCACCCGCATCCGCTCCGCGCATTAAATCAGCCACCGCCGGGGCGCGCCGTCTGCCGCGATGAGCGGTTTTAGCCCCGGCATTACCGGAAATCTGTCCCCAAGGACAACTTGACACTTCTTACAACTCCGTCTACTCTCCGTGCCGTCCTCGCTGTCCAAAAACAGGAACCAAGGTGAGCGAAACCATGCGACCCAAGCCCGCGCGTTTCCTGCGCATCCTCGTGCCGTTTGCTTTCTGTTTGCCTCTGATGCTGCTTCCTCTGGATGCGATAGCGCAAACCACGTCCGTGTCGTCGCGCATCACCCAGGCGGTGGACGAATCGAACCTCACCGTGCTGAAGGGCAACACCTATTACCTGGCGAGCGCCGAATACGATCGCGGCGCGGCTCCTGCCAGCCTGCCCATGAACCGCATGCTCCTCGTCTTGCAACGCAGCCCCAGCCAGGAAGCCACGCTCGAACAATTGCTCGACCAGCAGCAGGATCAATCCTCGCCGAACTATCACCAATGGCTCACTCCGCAGCAATTCGGCCGACAGTTCGGCCCCTCCGATCAAGACATCCAAACCATAACGTCCTGGCTGCAATCCCACGGATTCCAGGTCGCCCCAATCTCCAACGGCCGCACCGTGATCGAATTTTCCGGCACCGCCGGCCAAGTCCAGGAAGCGTTGCACACCGCGATCCACAAATACTCAGTCCCCACCGCCGGTGGTGCAATCGAAGACCACTGGGCCAACTCCACCAATCCGTCGATCCCCACCGCGCTCGCGCCCGTGATTGTGGGCGTCGACACACTGCACAATTTTCCCAGAAAACCGATGCACGTGGTTTCTGGCGTTTTCAAGAAAAACAAGACGACCGGCGAGATCAAACCGCTCCATTCAGAACTCACTCTTAACTGTGGCACGAACCAAGCGGGCCAGCCGGTGACCTGTTACGGGCTGGGCCCCTACGATTTTGCAACGATCTATAACGTCTTGCCGCTCTGGAATGGCAGTCCCGCTCCCGTGATCGACGGTACCGGCCAGACCATCGCAATCATTGGCGAGACCGATGTGGACATGAAGGACATCGAGAACTTCCGCAGTCTCTTTGGTCTGCCTGCGAACGATCCGGTCGTCATCCTGGACGGCCCGGATCCCGGCATCGTGCCTGGCGATGAAACGGAATCGGATCTCGATCTGCAATGGGCTGGCGCGGTCGCCAAGGGCGCCACCATCAAATTCGTCACGTCCGCCACCACTAATACGACTCTTGGTGTTGATCTTTCCGCGCAGTTCACCGTGGACAACAACGTAGCTCCGATACTCAGCGAAAGTTATGGAATGTGTGAAGCCGCGCTGGGTACCGCCGGCAATCAGTTCTACAACTCTGTCTGGCAGCAAGCCGCCGCAGAAGGAATCACTGCATTTGTTTCCGCCGGCGACTCTGGCTCCGCCGGTTGCGACAGCCACGACAATCCATCCCCTGCGCCCGCTGAATTCGGCTTGCAAGTAAGCGGGTTTGCATCCACGCCCTACAACGTCGCCGTCGGCGGTACGGATTTCAACGACCTTTCGAACCCCGCCACCTACTGGAGCAGGACGAATAACGCAACCACGCAGTTATCCGCCAAGAGCTACATCCCCGAGGTTCCCTGGAACGATAGCTGCACCAGTCAGGCGCTGGAATTTTATGGCTACTCCAGCAATCCGTTGACAAACTGCAACAATTCGCAACTGCTCAATGTAAATATATTCACCGTTGGCGGTTCTGGCGGGAAAAGCGGCTGTACTACGAGCGACGGACAGGATATCGCCAGTTGCTCGGGAGGCTACGCCAAGCCCTCTTGGCAGACCGGCACCGGCGTGCCCAGCGATCGAAAACGCGATGTCCCGGACGTCTCGTTGTACGCTGCCGCAGGATTCTACACCGGCAGCTTTTACATTATTTGTGAGGCTGACCGAACGGACGGCATCTACTGCGACCAGAACCCCCAGGAGATGGAATTCCTTGCCGCTGGGGGCACTTCTGCGTCCTCGCCGTCCTTTGCTGGGATTATGGCGATGGTCAACCAGAAAGCCGGCTCGCGCCAGGGTAACGCCAACTACACTCTTTACAGATTAGCCGCGCAGTCCGGCGCAAGCTGCAGCTCGTCCGGTACGCCCGCGAGCACTTGCATTTTTTACGACATCACCACCGGCACCAACGCCATGCCTTGCGACGATACCGGGCCATCGCAGGTCAACTGCGGCTCTCCCGGCCCCGCAGGCATCGGCATTTTGTCCGGCTACAACTCAACCGCCGGTTATGACCTGACCACCGGTCTCGGTTCGGTCAACGCCGCCAATCTCGTCAACAAGTGGAGCACCATCACCTCCGCGCTGAAGCCCAGCACTACCACTTTGTCGCTTAACCCAACATCGTCAATCGTCCATGGCACTCCCGTGACCGTGCAGATCAATGTAACGCCCACTGCTCCAGCCACTGGCACGGCCACAGGCAATGTTGCGCTGCTCTCGACCACCACCATTGACCCGGGCGTTACCGATTTTGCGCTGTCCAACGGGTCGGTGAGTACAACAACGAATGTGCTGCCGGGCGGCACTTACACCGTCACCGCGCACTACCCCGGTGACGGCACCTTCGCCGCCAGTGACTCCACGCCGCCTGTCTCCGTCCTGGTCACCCCGGAAGGCAGCAAGACCGCCGTTTCCTTCATCACTCAAGATTTGCAAGGCAATATCTTCCCGTTCAGCACCGGACCGTACGGCTCTACGGTCTATCTCCGCGCCGACGTAAGCGGCAATTCCGGCAATGGCGTGCCCACCGGCACCGTCACCTTCAAGGACAACGGCCAGGCCATCAGCGGAATTCCGGCGCTGACGTTGAACAGCCAGGGCAATGTCCTGCCCACGAATCCTACGTTCACATTCACAGCGGGAACTCATCCCATCACCGGCGCCTACAGCGGCGACCCCAGCTTCAACGCCAGCACCTCGCCCGCCGCATCTTTTACGATCACCCAAGCCGTAACCGCCGCAGCTCCCCCCAACGTTGGGAACGGGACCGCGATCTTTGGCTCAGCGGCCTTGGTTTCGGGCGCCGTAACCGCTCAGAGTTGCGGAAATCCTCCGACTGGTACGATCACGTTTTTCGATGGCGCGACTCAATTCGGAACGCCTCAGACAGTTCAATCCAGCACAAATTCAAATTGCGCTGTCCAAGCCACGGCATCCCTTATCACCAGCGCGTACACGCTTGGCAATAATTCAATCACCTACAAATACAGCGGCGACACCAACTACGCAGCTGCGGTTTCTGCGACGGCTCAAGTGGATGCCCAAATTGGCACCAGCGTCGCACTCACCTCCAGCGCGCCAACGATTCAGCAGGGCCAGTCCATCACTTTCACTGCAACAGTCACGCCCGGGAAGTCTGGCGGACCAGCCATGACCGGTACCGTTTCTTTCCTTGGAAATTCTGTCACGCTTGGAAACGTTTTCTTGAGTAACGGTCAGGCGCAGCTGACCACCGCTGCTTTGACCTTCGGTAACGTTCAGATTGTCGCGAACTACTCAGGCGATACGAATTATGCCGCCGGGTCCTTCGCAATCAATCAGCAAGTCACACCTGGCCCAGATTTCAGCATTTCGTTTGCGCCGCCAACAGTCAATGTCAGCGCTCCCGGTTCGTCAGGAACCACCGTCGTGACCGTGAACGCGCTGAACGGTTTCACCGCTTCAGTCAATCTCACGGGCTGCACCAATCTTCCTTTGGAAAGCACTTGCAGCTTCACACCGGCTACCGTGGCCGCGGGCGGCACCTCAACTATTAAGGTTTCTACGACGGCTCCCAGCTCGCTCGTTCCGCTAAGCCGCCACATTGACTTCGGCGGATGGCGCACCACCGCTGGTGCGATTCGCGTCCTGCTCCTGTGCGTCGCGCTCCTCGCGCTGGCAATTCAATCGCGCCGACGGCGCTGGAATCTCACTGGCGCCGTACTGATGTTTACGCTCTTGGTCGGAATTGCTGCGTGCGGAGGCGGCGGCGGAACGGGGCCCACCAACCCAGGCACGCCAGTGGTGCAGAACCAAACCATCACCGTGACCGCCACCAGCGGCACGACCACGCACACTTTCACTTTCACGCTCAACGTCAACTAGCGACGCAAGCTCGCTTTTGTAGCGGCGCATTTCAGTGCGCCTTCGGCGTCACGCCAACAACCGATGGCGGTCTGAAGACCGCCGCCACAGAAACTCGCCACCGCTCAGCGCACGATCAACCCTGCATACCCAACCACCTCATCGCGCTCGCCGGTAATATCGCCCGACGTCGCATAGCGCACCAGCTCCGCGCTCTCCGCGCCCAGATCCCGCATCGCCACCAACATCGCCGTCGTCGCCGCGTAGCCGCACATCGTAATCCCCTCGGCGCGCACCGTGTCATACAGCCCGCGCGGATCCAGAGCCAGAATGCGTTCAATCGCCCGTGCGTCCTTCACGCGCGTGAACGCGTCGTTCTCGTAATGATTCATATCCGTGCTGGCAATCACCAGCACGCGCTCGCTCTGTGCAGCCACCACCTTCGCCACCGCGTGGCCCAATTCCTCGAGCAACGGATAACGATCCGCCCCCAGCACCACCGGTACAAATCGAAAGTCCGGCGCGAGCCGCTGCAGAAACGGAATCTGCACCTCCAGCGAATGTTCGCGCTCGTGTGCTACGGCGTCTTCACGCAAACGCGGGCAAGCCTGCATCAGCTCAGCAGCCAGCTTCGCATCTACCGGCGCATCTCCCAGCGGAGTTTGCCAGCTTCCCTGCGACAGAATTGCCATCGCTTCGCCGCGCGGGTAATGCCGCGGCCCCAGCAGAATGCATCGCGCGGGAATTTCCAGCGAAGAATAAACCGCACCCGCGACGTGTCCCGAATACAGGTAGCCCGCATGAGGTACCACGCACCCGCGCGCCGCAATTTTGCCCGTGCTCGTCGCGGGCGCGAATTCGGCAATCTGCCGCGCAAGCTCCTTCACTTCGGATGGGTAGAAGCGTCCAGCAACTGCAGGAGGGCGAATCATTTCGTAGCGCCAGCTCGTTTCTCGCTCTTGTCGTTACAAGCCATCTTATCAACGTTAAATCCGGAAGGGCGGGGTCGCCATCGATCGGCAACCCTCCGAGGCCATGGGAGGGGCGCTGCTTGTGAATCACCCCGCAGGGCGATTCATCCTGAGATTCGGCAGTGCCGAATCGAAGGGCTGCGCCCCGGCTTGTCGAGCTGTCAGCATCGCGACGCGCCGCTGCGCCCGTGCTCATCGTCATGCCAAGCCCGTCGCGCGCTGTAGGGGCGGTTCGCGAACCGCCCGCTGCCACACTGTCACTCCCGTTCACGTGACACCGTCACGACCGGCTGCGCGCCAGGGAAGCAGCGCTTCCCGATCGTAGTCGAATACTTATGAGATGGCTTGTACTGAAATCCTACTTCTCAATACGAGGAATCAAATCGGTTTGGAAGGCCTGCCCTTAATATTCAGCGCTTCACTGGTGCCGGGCATCCACAAAATCCTGACGTGATCCCCGGACTGGTACCCGCCTGCATCCTGCACCTGCTCGATTTTGTCTTTGGCTCTCTCGGAGAATGTGAAGGTGTGGATCACCATTTCATTGCCCACTTCCCGCACGATGATCGTGTTCAGGTCGGCGTGAATCACTTCTGCTTTCAACCACACCGCCTTGGTGGGCTGCTGCTTCACCACCACCGGCGTGTTGGGAGCGGTGGGAATCGGTGTGCGCGCCGGCTCGGTAACCTGCGCGCGCGCGGACGGCGCGGCCACCGCCAGCAGAGCGGCGGCGCTAAATAGCGCGGCTGCGATGAATTTACAGTTCTTCATCAAAGGATATCTTTAGCGACTTCAAGAATTTTATGTCTTGCGCGGTGATCTCCACCCGCGGCTCGATCGTTTCTTCTTCCATGATTTCATCGTCGACGCGGATGTGCAGCGATTCCAAAAAGCGCCGGTCCTGCGTGGTCATCTTCGCGTCCTGCGCGGAACGCCGCGCCAAGCCAATCGTCGCGTCCAGCTTCAGCACAATGTCGAACCCCGCCGAACGCACTCCCGATATCGCTTCCGCGATCCGGTTCGAATCCGACACCGTATCATTAATGGCGTGTCCCAGCTCTCGCAGCAACTGCTTCATGCGGTCGTCGAGTTGCAAGGGCATCACCTCCCGTTAAAACACCCTTCTATCCCAATTCTAGGTCCGCCGCCAGCACGAAACAAGGCCCAGGTGCCGAAAGTGAACTCCACGAGTTAACGTCCGCCCCCGCAGCCCGCACCGTCCGCTGCGGCCGCTCGCGTCTCTGTCCATTCTGTATTTACAGCCCGCGGCAAAATCCACGCCGTTTATGATTTTGAATTCGTAGCGCCGGCGTCCCGCCGGCTCTTTTGCCGCTGCCTTTCACTTTGTAGCGGCCGTCCCGCCTTTGCGGGACGGCCGCAGTTGACTCTGTGTTTGAACCTGTAGGGGCGAGTCTGAGACTTGCCCCTATAACGTCAGCTCAATCACAGCCCGCACCGTCATCCTGGGGAGCGCATCAACGAAGCCTGCCTGCCGCAGGCACGGTTCTCTCTTCGCCGTTGCCTGCTCCGCACCAGGGCGACCCGTCACAGTCTTGCGCACGAAAATGTCGCGTGTCGTCCCGCTTGCCCTGAGCGACTCCTGCGAAGGGAACGGAGTCCCGCGCTTTTTCTGACGATGCGACGAGCATCGTCATCCTGCCTGCCCTGAGTGATTTTGCGAAGGGAGGTCGGCGCCTTTGCTTCACGCCCGCCGAAGGATCTCTCCAGCCGCAGTTTGGCGGGCGCGGGACGCCGGGAGGAATCTGCTTTTTGCGGCAAAGTCCAACCTACCAGGGAATCGGTAGTGGGTCAGTTTCCGATTACTTATCAGGCATTCGATTCATGATCCCAACATCCTACCAGCTAACTTCAATCATCGCCTTGTCTTGTTCGTAACTGCGCGAGCGGAATTTGACCGAGTTCTGACTTACGATCACGCGTCTATCTTCGTCCGTTTCGTAAGCTCCTCGCTCGCTGGCAACTCGGTAACCCGTCTGACTGAACGCTTCCATCTCCTTGGTTTGCCAAACGTATTCGCCGGAACGCGTCACCAGTAACCCTTCGAAAGCTATTTCGACCGTCCCCTGGTTTGGCCGAACGAGATACTCCCAAGGGTAGTAGGCATCACTAATCCATATGAACAACTCACCGCCCGGTGCCCGGAAGACTCCGAAATCCTTAGAAGGATTGCCTTTGTAAGTTACCTTGGCTGTCTCGACCTTGACCCATCGGTCGTGCCCGATGGGTTTATAGTCAGAAGGGATTTCAACCAGATTTGCTGGCACTTCGAGAGAAACATTGCTCAACCTTTCCACCATGCTGCGCTTTGGCCCAATGCTTTGGGACACGATAGCCAGATTCTTCAAACCGCGCGCAACGTAGAGGTACGTTTTCTCGGGACTCCCGGGCCTTGTTGCTTCGACCTTGATACATTTCTGCCCGTCAATCAGTGCCGTTCCCAGAGCTGTGAAATTGACATCGGATTCTAGGGCCAAAGCCCTCAGGTCAAAAAGGAGACCGTCCTCCAGCCCGCCTCTCGCCGCCTCGAAATCATCGTAGACTTTGGCATTCGGGTAGAGGCGTGCCGCAGACTTACCGACTTCCCCAATAAAAATCCAGAACTGACTCTCTTGACGATACCTGTTTCCTTTCCGGGCAAGACGCTCTCCACCGCTGAAACCACCGAATCCTTCTCCAACGAAAAAGCTGAGATCTGCGACGAAATCGGGTTGATTAAGAATCACGTCGCGTAGATTCAGCGACCGCTCTTCCTCAGTCAAAGGTGTCAATACTTCTTCCTTTTTACTTCGTTTCTCGGCGCGCGCCCGAATTTCTTCAAGCGACCGATACTTGAAGGCAGCAGGACCCCAGACAAAGTCACCTCGTTTGTTTACATAGGCGCGCTTTTCCTCAGGGTCTTTTCCGATATGCACAGAGGCCAAGCCGCCTTCGAATCCCTCCGCGTCGTCACAACGAACATGAATGGTGACTTTCCCTGTCTTGTCAACATAGGCGCACTCACCATTCATGAAAACCAATGCCAATCCTTCGGAGAACTCGCCCGGAGCAAAATCGAAAGTTGGCCCAATAACTATTGCGCCTTGAGGGTCGATATATCCCCACTTCTTATCAATTTCGACCGCGGCTAACCCTTCCGAAAACGACTCAGCCTCTTCGAACTGCGGTTCAATGAGAAAGCGCCCGCTCTTACCTACGTACCCCCACTTCCCATCTTTCTTTACCACTGCCAAGCCATCCGAAAAGCCTCTAAGCTGCAAATCTTGCACGGCGATGAGAGTCTTTCCAGTCTTATCAATCAGCTGGTCATCTATGCCCTTGTTCGTGATGAATTGGACCGCAGCGAACCCTTCTGAAAAACTACCATTCAGGATGTCGTGTTCAGAGCTGATCACGACTTTTCCAGTCTTGTCGATAAACTCGTGTTTCTCTGGACCGGGCGGAAACGTGACTTCGCCGGAGAGCGGTACGCCGACGAGTGCGAGACCATTAGAGAAGGGCCTTCCGACTGCGAACTGAGGCGGTATGGTCCACTTCCCGCTTTTGTCGATGTAACCCCATTTGAAATCTACCGATACTGCAGCGAGCCCCTCGGAGAAATTGGTCCCGTTATCGAACTTGGGTTCGATTACAGGCTTGCCGGTCTCATCGATGTAACCGTGTTTACCATCTTCGTTTTCAAACGCCGCAAGCCCTTCTGAAAATTCCTCCGCCCACGAGAACTGGGGTTCGATGGCGATCTTCCCAGTGCGGTCGATATACCCCCACCTGCCGTTTTGCTGGATTGGTCGAAGGTGCGAACCAGGTTGTTCTGACTGCGCCTGACTCCAACCGTAAGACGCTAGGACCACACCAATTGCGAACAGCGCCGAAAATGATAACCTCTCGAACATAAACTCTCACCTCATGTGAGGTCTAGACGCCGAGCGGGTCCGGAATGTTGCATGAAAGCGTAAGTCTGGTTAACGCGCCGGACAAGTAGAGTACTAGCCCGGAACATGTCGTGTTACGCAAATCAGGCGTTAGGTCGCCACTGCGTAGATAAGGTGAGTCTGGTCCGCCCGTGGAGACTGACCTCGCGCAGAATCGAGCGATATTCCTCGCCGCAAAATCCGAACCTGCATACCTCACTCTCAAGCCACTCTTCGGGGATATTCGTTCTGATCGGAGAGTCGTCCAAGAACACGTCGTATGACCCGTCAGCCTTTTTGACCACGTCGAGAAAACGCTGTTTACGATAGGGTGAGTCTTTTGCTGTGCGGGTCATGAAAACGAGTCTAGATCAAATCGCAGTCTAGAGTCCTTATTAACGCCGGACATGTGAAGTGCTACTTCAAATCTTCGGTGACGGGACGCAAATCAGGCGTTAGGTCGCCACTGCATAGATAAGCTGAGTCTGGTCAGCCCGTGGAGACTGACCTCGCGCGGAATCGAGCGATATTCTTCGCCGCAAAATCCGAACCTGCATACCTCACTCTCAAGCCACTCGTGGAATCGAACCAAAAGTGGGGCTCCGGTAGCGTGAATCACCAGTAGGTAAGCCCAATTCGAACATCTGCGCGCTCCATTCAGGATGTCGCTCGGAGGAATTCAGTTTCCAAATATTCCATTAATGAATTGCCGTAAACGATCGCATCAGTGTCATGCACTACGATGGAAAGTACAGTACTCCTACTCAGATCCGGGGTGCAGACGACGTATCGATGGCCGTAAATGGGGACGAGACTCGCCTCTACCGTGAGTTGAAATCCCCGCCCGGCGAGGTCCGAGATTATTTCGTGCTCGCTGGTGCGGATTCGTTCCACGAGCGTTTTCACAATTTCGATATCCCTCGGATACGAATAGACACCGACAGATTCACGTTGCGATCCAGCCGGAGCGTTTACATTTAGCGTCGGAAGATCTGTGCCGTTCATCTCAAGAAGAAACGACCTGAAATCTTTGGGGAAACGGGTACTCAGCACACTCTCGTACTCTTCAATCAATTTGACCGACAGTCCGACATTCCAGCGGGTACCCCGCTGAATTTGAAATCCATAAATCGTCGGATTTATTGACGTATTGCTCCATTTTGCTTCGGTAGCTCGCCTGAACTCAGCCAGAAAATCCGTGATCGCCATATCGGTCAGTGTAGAGCGTTATCCTCTTAGCCATCGAATATTGTTGAGTGAATTGTCTACTTCCCGATCCCAACTCCTTATCGGAAAGTTGACGCGCTACTCCAAGTTTCCCGTAACGCGGCGTCCATGCTAAGTCTCTGTCAAAAGAGCACCAGGCCTCCCGGCGCGCCATCTTCACGGTAGTTCGTGCTCGATGCTCGACTTTTACTGTCGGACAGGTGCTGGCCTGACCTCAGTACTCCATATCACACGACCCGCGGAATCGAACAGGGTGATGTTGGCCTTGCCATCTTTGAGGCCGAAGATGCCGGCGGTGGTTCCTTGCTCATTCGTGAGAATGAATCGCTCCGCCGTGATCGTTTTCGGCGGCGGGGCCTGCTCCTGCGCCCGCAAGACTCGGGGAGACAGGCTGTACGACGTGATGCCGCCAAGTAGGCCAGCAACAAGGGAAAGACCGAGATTCAATTTCTGATTCATGGCTAAATCCTCCTAATGTGGCGATCATGCCGCCGAGCATTCGAGAACGAAACCATGCACGCAGCGGCGGGCATCATCCTGAGAACGAAGCCGCAGCGATTCCTTGCAGGGTTTGCAGCGACTTTTCTTACGGATCGGGGCCCGGTCAGCCTCTCTCTGTCAGTCCCGATAAGGAGCGTATGTGGTCGGTATTCAGGGAACCACGACCGTTGGGAGATCTGGAGAAGCCCCCCTGTCCGCAAAACGATGGCAGGGACTGGGACGCCCACCGAAACTGCTGCGCCGGGATAACCAACATCAGCCCGTTTCCGTGAAACAACTGGCGCAGTCGTTGGCGGCAAGCGCTTGGGGAAATGTTTCCTGGCGCGAGGGAACCAAGCAGAGACTCTGCTCCCGCTTTGCAGCACAGCGCGTCCGAGTTGCTCATCGGGATTATTGGCGCAGCGAACTGCGTCGAGAAGAATGGCTATTGATCGAATGGCCCAGGGGAGAAAGCGAACCAACGAAGTACTGGCTTTCTACGCTCCCGGCCGATAGCAAACTCGTGGACCTGGTGAAGCTAGCCAAGCATCGTTGGATCGTTGAGCGCGACTTTGAAGAGCTGAAGCAAGAACTGGGATTAGGCCACTACGAAGGTCGCGGTTGGCGCGGATTTCATCACCATGGCACGATGTGCATCGCCGCATACGGCTTCCTGGTAGCGGAGAGAAGCCGTTTTTCCCCCTCGGCGCGAGCCGGTCAACTGGACCTACGCACCCAGAAAATTCCGCCCGACTTCCGGCCGCGGGGCTCGTCGCATTCGCGCCGAGCGGCATAATCCGTACTCGATCGCTACACTCCGGATCAAACTCGCTAGATTGTTGCTCAAACAGCTACCTTGCTGCCCATTTTGTTGCATCCGTCGTTTATGACACAGTAGTACTAATCGGGAGTTATCCCGTAAGGGTCAAGAAATGTGACTACTGCATTCTAGAAAACGTCGCACACATAAGCCCTGTGCTCGACCCAAATCGCCAAACAGTCGTGAGCGAAGGCAGCCTCTTAACGCAAGCGTTACTTAGCACGATTTATCGGTTTGCTGCGAAGCCTTCGGCAACGGCAAAGACGATTGACCGAATACATAGCGCCAGCCTGTCGCGGTGCGCACATATGTGTCCGAGAACCAAACTGTATAGTCGAATGGTTTTCCGTCTTGCGCACCTTTCTCCCACAACTTAGCGGTCACAACCGCGGTATCGCCCCAAATGCGAACCATCTGCGCGCTGTCTTCTTGATGCTCGTAGACGAAGCGGCCGTTTCGCGCCTCCTCGAGCAAATCGGCTTTGGTGTAAGTCTTGCCGGAACCTGTCACGAGTGTGAAATCGTCAGCCAGAATACGATCCATTGTTGAGGCATCGTTCTTTTTGACGGCAGACTGGTATGCAGCGTCCAGCGCCGCGACCAGGTTTCTATCGTCGGCAGCGGACGCTTTTGTGTAGTCACGGAAAGAGACCGAGCCGGGGAGCCGATCTTCCATGCCCACAAACAGGGCAAGCATGGCAACAACGCCGACCTTCAGCCAAAGAGCAAGCGGATTCACTTCGATCTCCTTCTCGCGATGGGTTTTCGCGGCGGCAAAATGCCCGACGGTTGATTGCATGCGAGAAACGAGAGTAGGAGGGGCTTCCTACCCTCGTTCCGTCGCGCTTCGCGCCGCTGGACTTCCCGCGCTGGATACAACATTGGCGATTGCTATCTTTTTTCTTTCGCTACTTGCGAAATCGCCGGCTCAGGCCCGAAGTGGCCGAAGGCTAGCTTGCGCATCATCTGCTGGCGGATGCCTTCGGACACGGTAATACTTGCGGCTTCGCTATTGCGGGCTTCGGAGGCGGCGTCAACGCTGGCGTCCCCGTAGCCCTGGTAGCGAGGAACGGCCAGAAACGCTGGAATGTTCGCGCCCAGCGGGCAACCGCCATCGGAGACGACGCACGCTTGGCCGGTGATCTCGCCTTTTTCGTTGATACCGTTGGCGCCGATCAAGAGCAGCGGCGAACTTTTCGGGATTAAGGAGTTGAGGTCAAGCATCTTGCCATCTTCGTACAGGAAGGCGTGAAAGGAAGGGAGCGATACGCCTACCACTTGACCTTGATCGTTGACGTCCAGAGCTTCGCTGAGGCTATCGCCGGGGAGCACGCCGATGTCCGTCATTTTGCCGCTTGCTTTTGTCC
>JABCZK010000019.1 GCA_013289695.1 Acidobacteriota bacterium | reverse complement strand
CAATCATGAGTCAAGATAATTTTATTCCGGTTGCAACCAATGCCAGGTCGCGAAGCGACCTCGTCGAGCGCGGGTTCAGTCGTCAGCCGCTCAGGGTTGACGTAGACATAGCGCGCTCGCTGGAAGCGTTATCCCGTGCCGCCTGGTCCGTTCCAAAGGACAAATACTACGATGGGGGCGACAGGTATCGTTCCTTAAATCGTTTCAGGGCCGAGATTGTTGAGGGCGGTGTAAAGGTTTGGTTGAGCGAAGAGAGCACGCCCTATGTGCAGCTGAAAAAATACAACACGACAATCGGCGGCCAGCCGCGAGAGTACGCTCCGCTGCCCCCGGCGATCGCAGGTTCCATAGGCGTTCGCAAGATGATTGCTCACCACCTTCATTACCTACCGCTGTCGACGGTGGGTACGAAGTATTTGGTCAACGTTCACCTAATAAGGTTCACGGCTGCGCCTGGCCGGCCGTGCGACACGAGTCCACCGGGCTTACATAAAGACGGGGAAAAGTACATCGCGACGCATCTCGTGGGCCGCTGCGGCGCTCAGGGCGGCGAAGTCGTCATAACCGACAATGACAAGCAGGAAATGGATCGCTTCACGATGCGCGAATCGGGTGAGTGTTACGTCTTCGACGATGAACGCATCTGGCATATGTTAACGCCAGTGGCCGTATTGGAAGGCAATCAGTACGCCTACCGTGACACGCTGGCATTCGATATGCTGCCCGAGGGCTGGGAACCCGTGAAGTGATCGGAGACGGAGGGACTCGAACCCCGGCACAGGTGTTAGCCCGTACAACGGTCTAGCACATTCAGCTTGTCCTCTGCCGGCATCAGATCACTTCCGGTGAGCCGACCATTCAGAAGGAGCCATGGTGTCGGTCGGAATTCGTCAACTTACCTCGGGCGCGAGAAGAGACTCGGGAGGGTGTGCTGTGCCATCGACCCGCATGCCATCGACCCGCACGTTGACCACACGTTTCTCCTTGGAGTATTCTTGGTCGCCGTCGCCCACGAGTTTCTGCGATCGGTGCATTCATGAACAGCTTCTGGCGAAACTCAGCTCGAATACTCGCCTCGCGAAAGGAGTGATATGCCCGGAAAAATCGATCCGCTCAATAAAAAACTCTACGGTTCAGTAACGGCAATTCTAACGGTGACCGACGTGAAAGCGGCAGCTGCCTTTTATCAAAAAGCGTTCGGCTTTGCCAAACGGGGGATCATGAATGGTCCAGACGGCAAGGCGGTCCATGCTGAGCTGACGCTCCGCGGCACGACGTTAATGTTGGGGCCGGAAATGCCGCAGATGGGTTCTCGCGGCGCGAAAACAATCGGCGCCTCGCCGACGAGTTTGTATCTGCTGACGCAGAACGTAGACAAGACGGTTGCCAAGGCCGTCAAACTCGGCGCTGTGCTCAAGGGACCCGTGATGGACATGTTTTGGGGCGACCGCTGTGGAACCGTTGCTGATCCCGAGGGTTACACGTGGATGGTCGCTACCCACATTGCACAACCCACCCCTAAGGAAATGCAACAGAAGATGAAGGAACAAATGGAACAAATGACCAGCCAACAGACAGCTCGCGCTGCGAGTGCTGGCGCCTGAGTAGCATCCTGCAACCTTCGTTGTCTCTCTTACTTGCTCCAAACCGTTCCGTTGCCGGGAGGATACAGCGCTATTCACCGTTGTCGCGTTTCCTCCCGAGTGGCGGACTAACCGGAAGTTATTGTGGGCAAGGAGTCCGCTTCGGGGAACTGCGATGTGAATCAGGGCAGCGTGGTCCGATCTCCTCGAAACCCGTTTGTGGCCAGCTAAAGGCACTTGTCCAGCCGGCGCTAATCAGGAGCTAACTAAAGGGCCATGGTCCGCGGTACAGCCGCCACCAAAGATGACCGCGTTAGTGAAAGTCCCATCGCTCCTGAATTGTCAAACGTCTCCATGAACGTTCGTTTCGCGAACCGCGTGTTTGTTTGCAAGCGACACCTGTCAACTTCTCGCCGTGGGCGGAGCCCGAATGCCCTTCCGGAATCAGACGGGAAGCTTGGGAAACAATCTCGGCGTCATTTTCGCTGCAAATTCCTTGAACAACTGTACAGCGCGAGGGAGGTGCCTGTTTCCGACGTGGAGCAGCCAGAGATCGAAGGTGCGCAAGCGCCAGTTGTGCATTACCTCGACGAGCCGGCCCTGCTGCACCAACTCCGGACGCACGAGCGGTGGAAGCTCTCCAATGCCAACTCCCGCCAGTAGCGCCGGAACAATTCCGGCGTAATCATTTATCGAAAGATACGGCTCGAACCGCAGTTTTGTCGTTTCCTTGCTACTGGCGTGAACGAAGTGCCAGCGGTTTTCGGGCTGCCACCTCGAGAATGCGATGAGGCGATGCCCGAGCAAGTCCTCCGGCGTCGTCGCTCGCTTATGGGTCTTCAGATAGGTGGGACTCGCGAGCAGTTGATGCCGATAGGTCAAAATCTTGCGCGCAACGAGAGTCGAATCCCTCAGCGCGCCGACCCGAAAGAGCAGGTCGACGCCCTCCCCAATATGATCGACGATCCTTTCGGTGACCATGATTTGGACGCGGACGTCGGGATACGATTCCTGGAACGAGTTGACCAGCGGCGCCAGCAGCGAATCGGAGATGCTGGGCGGCGCGGCCAGCCGCAAAGTACCCGAGACTTTCGACGAATGGTCCGAAGCGATATTGAGGACAGCTTCGCTCAACTCTGCGCCACGCACCGCGAACTGAAGCACGCGGGATCCCACATCGGTGAGCCGCAAACTGCGAGTGGAACGTTCCAGCAGGCGCACACCCAAATCGGCCTCGAGCTCGGCGACGCGTCGGCTCACCGTCGAAAGCGGAATCTTAAGGCGGCGCGCAGCCTCGGAGAAACTGTTCGCGTCAACGACTCTCGCGAAGATAACGAGCGAGCTCAGATCCGGCATGCTCATGGAAGTATGATTGTCAGATACTCGTCACGCGTCTCGCTCGCTGATCGATGATTGGCCGAGCGCGCGGCCGAGAAAGTTGTGAACCATGTCACCGGCATCGCGGCCGCACCTTCCCGATCTGAAGCTTGATGGATTCTGATTTTCGATCACTCGGGTGTCAAGGGGCGATCGCTTGATTATCCCAAATATGGGAAATAGATTTGTGATTCTATCGATATTCTGGCAAAAGCGCCCGGCCTATATTTCGCGGTGGCTGGATCCTGCGCAGTGTCGCGCGGCGCGAAAAGCTACCGGCGTGAGGAAGTCATGAAAAGACTGATATTCATTTTGGCTGTTGCGGCGGCTTGGTGCAGCTCTGCTTTGGCGCAATCTTCGAACGAAGATCTAAAGCGCTACGTGCCCATTCTGCCGTCGGTGAAAGCGCAGTTTTTCGACGTCGATCCGAAACTCGGATACGCCGTGAAGAATGTGGGCCGCGACATGTACGTCATTTCCGACAACATGTGGCAATCCGCATTCTTCGTGACGGCCGACGGCGTCATCGTATTCGACGCGCCGGAGAGTTTCGGTAAAGGCATTCCGGCAGCCATCGCAAAAGTCACCGACCAGCCGATCAAATATCTCGTCTATTCGCACGCCCACAAAGACCACATCGGCGGCTCGACGGTGTTCAAAGATATCAAGGACCTGAAGATTGTCGCTGTCGATGGCGTGGCGGCGTTTTTGAAAGAGGAAAACGACCCGAACCGCCTGATTCCCAATGTGGTTTTTGCCGACAGGAAGACAATCACACTCGGCGGGAAAAGCGTCGAGCTGACGCGCCACTTCTACCACTCGGTCGAAGGCGATCTTTTCATCTACGTGCCGTCGGCCAAATTCATGATGGCCGTCGATTGCGTGACGCCGGGCTATGCGCCGTTCCAAGGATTTGACATCACGGCCAATTTCGGCCAATACATGAAAGTCTTCGCCGAGCTGATGGCCTACGATTTTGAAACGTTTTGTGGAGGGCACTTGACCGCCACGGGCTCCAAGAAAGACGTCGAGATCACCGAAGAGTTCACGATGGACGTCTATCAAACCGTGAAGCGAGTCCACAACAATTTGGATCAGAATGCGGTCGTGGCTCAGGCAGCGCAAATTGTCGGAACCGACAACAAATTCCTGCTTTTTAAAGTTGTCCTGGACCGAGTCACGAGCGATTCCGTCAAAGAATTGCAGCCCCGATGGATCAATCGCCTGGCCGGAGTCGATGTTTGGATGGAAAGCCAGGTACGTGCGGCAATTCTGTACGTGCGCTGGGACGACAAATACTGAATCGGAGAGGGATCGAAGGAGTCGGCATGTCGCTTCGACCGGATCAGAGTGCTGAACGGAAGTTGGTCGTGACCAATACCCTTATCGTTCGAGACATACAGCGATCCGTCGAATTCTATCGCGACGTGCTCGGAGCCACGGTGCTGCGTCGGGGCGAGCCGACATTTCTTCAGTTTGGAAATGTTTGGCTCACGATCAATGGGGGCGGCGGCCCGACCGACGACAAACCGGAAGTCGTCGCTTCGCCGCCGCGCGATCCGAACGTTCTAAGCATATTTCTGAACCTTCGCGTGACAGACATCAGGGGCTACTACGACCTCTGGCGCGCGCGCGGCGCGAAATTCATCACCGAACCGAAAGTCCACGCGACGGAGTTGCAATGCTACATGCGCGACCCGGACGGCTACCTCATAGAGGTCGGACAAACGACCATGACTGCGGGCCCCCTTGGACTTGTACCGGTAACGCCTCCGGACGTGTTAACGTCTTCGCGGAATCTTTATGAAAGCAGCGTGGTACGAAAAGCAGGGTCCCGCTCGCGACGTGCTGAAAGTCGGCGAAATGGCAGCCCCGACCGCAGGCCCCGGCGAAGTTCGCATCCGCATCTCTGCCTCGGGCATTAATCCCGGCGACACCAAAAAACGTGGAGACGCGTTCGGAGTCGGGATGCCGTATCCGCGCGTGATTCCTCACAGCGACGGCGCCGGCCGTATCGACCAGATCGGCGCGGGCGTCAGCGCCGAATGGACCGGCCGCAATGTGTGGTGCTATGGAGCGCAGTCGTATCGCGCCTTCGGCACGGCGGCGGAATTCGTGGTCGTACCCGTCGATCACGTTGCACCGCTTGCCGCCAACGTCTCGATGGAGCAGGGTGCGTGTCTCGGCATTCCGGGCATCACGGGACATCGCGCGGTTCATGTTGGCGGTGAGGTTCGCGGGCGCACGGTTTTGGTTCAAGGCGCGGCGGGGTCCGTGGGACTCTGCGCGGTTGCTCTGGCGCGGCATGTCGGAGCGCGGGTTATCGGCGCGGTGCGGTCTGGGTCGGACGAGCCCACGGCACGCAACGCTGGCGCACAAGAAGTGATCGTCAGCAGCAGTGATCTGGTCTCGCGCGTGAAAGCACTCGCGCCCGAGGGCGTCGATCACATCGTCGAAGTGGCTTTCGGCGCCAACGTCGATGCCGACGTCGAGATGCTGAAAAATGACGGCTCCATCGCCTCCTATGCCACCGACAACGCGACTCCGAAGATTCCCTTCTGGCAAATGGTCTTCAAGAATATCCGCGTGTACTTTCTTGGCAGCGACGATTTCCCGCGCGCGGCAAAAATGCAGGCAGCGCGCGATATCAACTCCGCACTCGAAGCCGGTTGGACAGGATTCGAAATCGGCGAACGAATCCCGCTTGCCGAAATCGCCCGTGCCCACGAACTAGCGGATCATCCTACTCGTCGCGGTCGAGTCGTTGTTATCCTTTGACGGAAATGCTTGCTGAAGTCGTGAACTTTTGATTCCACGACGTCTCATGCCCTCCGCTTGGCCAATGCATCTTTGATCCTGTGGGGTTGTCCGAGCATCCGGGAACTTGTGAGCAGAGTCTCCCCGTCGGACGCGAGGCCACTTACCCACGGCGTCGCAACAGATGTCCCCTAATCCCGCTGACTGTCCAGAAGTCCGCTTGTAGGAAGTGATCTGGGCAGTTGCCAACGATTCTGGTCGGATTACGGGCGAACCGGAAGTAAACGTTTCTGGGCGCCACTGGCTCTCCTGCGAAGTGTCGGGCGGCCGTAGTCAAGTTCATAGCTCGATGATGGGCGGTAATCCGAGGCGAAACCCCACGTCACACAAGGGTGTCATGCGCAGTTTTGTCTCACTGCGGGGTTCACTGTCCGCCGCTGCGTTCAAATCGGATGGTGGAGTGAACCCCTAAAGTGAGACAGTTTGATGATCCACACAGGGCGACGATTACTTCCGGATCGTCCGTTGTTCGGACGGGACTTCGGAAGGCGAGTTGCGGCACAACTGACCCAACCGTGCTGCATAGGAAGGCTTTAATGTGACTGGTTCGAGACACGAGCGACCAACTCGTCCAAGCTCGAAAGCAAAAGCTTCAGGACGGGAGACTCGTCGGACTTTTTGTACCCGAGTACAAGCTCGACAGTCGGCGTGTTTCCCTTGAGAGGACGGCTCGTTACAGACCCAGTGAGAAAGTTCTTGGCGTAAGCAGGTAACAGCCCTACGCCGCCCGTCGACGCTATTAAGGACACTCCCATAACGACGTGCTCCGTCTCGTGATCCGGCGTGATATTGATTCCGGACCGCTTCAAGTAATCGTCAATGACCGCGCGCAGCACAGGAGCCGTGCGCGACACGCCAACGAATGTCTCGCCCACCGGGTCGCCAGGACTGATTGCTTTGCGCGTAGCCAGACGGTGTGCACTAGGTAAGACCACTACCAAGAGCTCTTTGACGAGAGGACGGAATGCCAATTCTGGCACGCCTTGTTCGCGTCAAAGAAAACCTGCACCGACCGTTCCCTTCCCAATGGCATCGGCGAGCTGCGGCGAGTATTGACTCGATATCATCACGTCGATGTTAGGCAGTTCGTCGCGCAAGATCCGCAAGGCTTCGGGCATCCACGTCAATTCGTGTCCAGTGAGAAAGCCTATCGAGAAGCACGGCTTGGCGGGATGAGCGACTCGGCGAGCAGCTCCGGTTCCTGCTGCAACCTGCGATAGCACCGAGCGGGCGTGTTCGAGAAAAGCTCGACCCGTGGGTGTCAGTTCGATACCGCGAGCGCGGCGCGTCAAGAGTTGCGCGCCTACCTCGTGCTCAAGGTCTCGAATCTGCCGACTCAACGAAGATTGTGACGTGTGTAGTTTTCGTGCAGCCGCCACCGTCAGACTTCCTGCCTCGGCAACCGCGACGGAGTAACGTAGATGTCGTAATTCCATTCCTCGCTTCCATGCTTGCAAAGTATCGCTCCGAGCTTAACAAAGTATGCTCCCTCGTGCGACGGCTACCTGGTTTCCGAATCTAATGTAGCGACCGGAATGCGTTAGGCGAGCAATAAGATTTCGACTCATGCCTGATGGGCATGGATCTACTTCGAGGAGAAACCACAATGTCAAAGAAGCTGGAAGGAAAGATTGCACTCATTACGGGCGGCTCGCGCGGAATCGGTGCTGCAATCGCTCGGCGTCTCGCCGCGGACGGAGCGGACGTGGCCATCACCTACACGAAAGGTGCCGATGCGGCCGCCTCAGTCGTCAAGGAGATTGAACGTACAGGCCGAAAGGCGATCGCAATTCAGGCGGACGCCGCCGATGCCGACGCAGTTATAGCCGCGGTGGAAAAGACATTTGCAACCTTCGGCCGTCTGGATGTGCTGGTGAACAACGCCGGCACGGCCATTCCGAAACCGTTCGCGGAGGCGACGCTGGAAGAGATGGATCGCGTGCTCGACATCAATGTCCGCGGCGTGTACGTCGCGACGCAGGCCGCGCTAAAGCACATGAAGAGCGGCGGTCGCGTCATCATGATCGGTTCCGCTGTAGGTGAGCGTGTCGCGGCACCCGGGCTTGTGCCATACGCGGGCACAAAGGGAGCTGTCAAGATGTTCACTCAGGCGCTGGCCAGAGAGATCGGCAGCCGCGGCATCACGGTCAACAACGGGCAGCCCGGTCCGATCGACACGGAATTGAATCCCGCAGCCGGCGAATGGGCCGTCCCGCAGAAGGCTGCCACAGCGCTCGATCGCTACGGGCGTGTGGATGAGATCGCCGCGATGGTGGCATTTGTCGCCGGTCCCGAGTCCTCCTACATTACCGGCGCGAATCTCACCGTGGACGGCGGGATGAACGCTTGAACGAACGCACGCGGAACGTTGCACAGAGCGAGGCCAGATGCGCGAGCGGAATTTTAATAACCGGCATCTGGCCTCGGGTTGGCAGAACAATTCTGAGGGAGTGCGGGCTCATGAAAACAGTAAGCGCAGGCAAGCTGTTCACACCAGTTAAAGTCGGACCCATGGAGCTGAAGCACCGCGTGGTGATGTCTCCACTCACACGCTCACGGTCTGTTCAACCTGGTGACATTCCCGGCGACCTGATGCGGGAGTACTACACGCAGCGCGCATCGGAAGGTGGATTCATCATTTCCGAAGCGACAACCATCTCGATCACCGCTCGCGGTTGGTATGGGGCTCCGGGAATGTATTCGGACGGCCAGGTCGCCGGCTGGAAGAAAATTGTCGATGCAGTTCACGCCAAAGGCGGCCGCATGTTTTCGCAACTGTGGCACACCGGACGCTCGTCACATGTTGGCATGACCAACGGCGCGGCGCCGGTGGCGCCTTCCGTCGTGCCGGAGTATTACGGTCCCAAAACAACTGCAATGGCTTCGACCCCGGCTGGTTGGTTCAAGCCCTCACCACATCGCGAGCTGGATATTGCTGAAATTCCAGGCATCGTCGGAGACTACCGCAAAGCTGCCGAGCGGGCAAAGGCGGCTGGGTTCGATGGCGTCGAACTTCATGCAGCTAATGGTTATTTGCCCGATCAGTTCCTGCAGGACGGGAGCAACAAGCGCAGCGACGCCTACGGCGGTACCATCGAAAACCGGTCCCGGTTCCTGCTGGAAGTTGTCGGGGCCATGGTCTCGGTTTGGGGTGGCAACCGCGTAGGGGTACGCATCGGGCCAAGTGGGCGATGGAATGAGATGTCAGACAGCAATCCGATCGCGCTGTTTGACTACGTCGCAAAGCAACTGAACCGCTTTGAGCTCGCTTACTTGCACATTATCGAACCGCGTGTCAAAGGGAACGTGCTGATCGCCGAAGGCCAAGGGCACATCGCGACCGCGAGGCTGCGAGAGATATTTACGGGAACGATTATTTCGGCCGGGGGGTTTGAACCGGATACTGCCGAAGCTGCTGTTCGAGCTGGCGATGCGGATTTAGTGGCCTTCGGACGGTATTTCGTCGCCAATCCCGACTTGCCAGAGCGCATCAGGCTCGGGCTACCTCTGAATGCATACGACCGCGATACTTTTTACACTTTCGACGCTCGCGGCTACACCGATTATCCCTTTTATGAACAGCAACGCCGTGGCTCATCGTCCGATCCACTTCGTCAGCAACTTCGCGGTGGTGCTTGAGCACTTTGCAGAGTGCGCTCGGGAGTTACGATGAAAGACAGACCGTATCACTTTGTGGCCATTGTTGGAGGAGCGATCGCCGGTTCAGTCGCGGCAGAGATATTGGCGCACCACGGGATTCGTGTCGTCGTCATCGAACAGAACGCAAGACCTTACGGCAAGATTGAAGACGGCCTGCCGCGCTGGCACCGGGAGCAGCGCAAACAGGAGTACGGTCGCATCGACGCTCGCCTGAAGCAGCCCGGAATTTTCTTCCTTCCATCCACCAAGCTCGGCCGTGACCTGGATTTTCAAGATCTCCGCGACAACTGGGGTTTTTCCGCGGTGCTCCTCGCAAACGGAGCATGGCGAGACAGAGAACTGGGAATGGCGGGGGCGCAAGAATTCGTCGGCAAAGGTCTGGTTTACCAGAATCCCTTCATTTATTGGTACAACCACAAGAACGAGGAGCGCTACACCGGCCCGTATTACCAAACTCCTGACGATGCGTTGGTCGTAGGCGGCGGGCTTGCCTCGATGGACGTCGTGAAGATCCTGCAACTCGAAAACTATGAGCGTGCTCTTCGGGCGCGCGGAGTGCAAACGGATGTGTACGAGCTCGAAAAGAAAGGCATCCCCGCCGTTTGCAAATTGCACGGCATCTCGCCTGAGGATCTTGGCATTAAAAGATGCCTACTAATTTATCGCCGCCGCGCGCAAGACATGCCGCTGGCTCAGCCTGCAAAGAATGCCACGCCTGATCAGGTCGCGAAGACAGAAGCGACCCGTCTGAAGATGCTTCGTTTGGCGCAGGAGAAATACTTGTTCCGGGTTCAGGATCGCAGGATGCCGACAGGGCTGCTTGTAGCCAATGGCCGCCTGGTCGGCTTAAAAGTGGCCGAGACCAATGTGGAAGGCAGAAAAGCAGAGCCCGTAGCTGGTTCGGAGTACGAACTCCGAGCGCCCATGGTGATTTCGTCAATCGGGTCCGTGCCTGAGCAGATCCCGGGCGTCTCCATGAAGGGCGAATATTACGATTTCGACGATGAAACTCTGCCACGGCACGCCGGATCCGACCGCGTATTCGGAGTCGGGAATGTCGTTACCGGGCAAGGCAATATTCGCTCGTCACTATTACACAGCCAGCAAGTCACTACCCAGCTCATCGAAAACTATATCGGCGTCGGCGATGAGGACGCGCCGTCCACGCGGTTCTGTGCGGGCGCTCAAGCCCGAGGTGCTGCGCAAGCGCAGGCTGTTCAGGATCGAATCCGATGGATGCCGCGTCCGTCATACCTTGAAATCGCTGCGCTCGAGCAGCGAATTCGCGCCCTTCAGGAACGGGTCGGCTACTCAGGTGACTATGGTTCCTGGGTTGCCAGTGTGCCATCTAGTGATACTGCTAGTCAGGTGAGCCGCCCGACAGACATCGCGCCGGAGTCCACTCGCCAAAGTTCCCTGTGTTCTGCGGCGTTTGATTGCGCCCCGTGCGGCTGAAATAAGCTGCAGGCAGGTTGGACAGGAGAATTGTCATGTCCGTTCGTTCTGAATCACCCGTCAGGGAACGCCAAATCCTATTGGTTGGACCCTATGGCGTCCTTGGCACCGGCGTGATCGACGCCGTTGCCGAGAATCCAAAATGGCGGATCACCACTGCGGCGCGCCGACCCGCTCCGACCTACCGGGCGCAGGCCGCACCTCCTCACATCACCGTGGACCTCGTGGACCGCGAAGGCACGACAAAGGCATTTTCATCTCTGAATAAGGTGACCGATCTGGTCTTCGCTGCCTATGTCGAGAAACCCACGATGGCCGAAACAGTCGAGCCGAATGCCAGAATGTTGAAAAACACGCTCGAAGCTCTTGCCGCGCGCAATGTCCCTCTTCAACGCATCGTGCTTGCCGGCGGAGCCAAGTCGTATGGCTTCAGTCTTGGGGCGTTCAACGCTCCAGCGAAAGAGACAGAGCCACGTCTGATTGCGCCAATTCACTATCACCAGCAAGAAGACATCGTGGCTGAATGGGCCGCTAGGAACGGAGCCAGCTGGACGGTCTTACGTCCGCATTTGGTCATGGGACCAAGCCTGAACTCGCCCATGAACCTGGTCACCAGTCTCGCGACCTACGCTGCGATGAGTCGCGAACTCGGGTTGCCCTTACGATTTCCTGGCTCCAAGGAAGGATGGAACATTCTGCAGGACACAACGGACGCGGAATTGTTCGGCCGCGCAACTTTGTGGGCGCTAGGTGAGGACAAAGCACGGAATGAGATCTTCAACATGTCGAACGGAGATGTCTATCGCTGGAGGCAACTGTGGAAGGAGCTCGCCGTCTTCTACGACCTTCTCGTCGCAGAGCCACTTGCGATGTCCACTGTTTCCGAGATGAGCGGGAAGGCTCCACTGTGGGATGCAATGGTCGCCCGCTACGGCCTGCACGCCACGCCCTACGACCAGATTGCAAACTGGGCGTTCGTGGACTGGATGCTCAACTTCCGTGAAGAGACAATCCTGAGCACAATCAAGATTCGTCAAGCAGGTTTTGGAGATTGCATCGACACGCACCGGAGTTTTCGGCGGCAGCTCACCAGACTTCGCGATATGCGCATCATCCCCTAAAAATTGCCGATGCGGGGGTCTAGCCATGAACGGAGTCTACAAAGAGACAGTTGTTCAAACGCGGTAAGAAACCAAGTACTTACGATCGTATCGTCATAGGAAATGTAAACGGGACAGCCGTCGTTCAAAGCGACGAACCGTTGCTCGCCTAAATTGAGGACGCCGATGATCGATGAAGCTAATGTCGTCGCTGTCGGCAGGTTCGATCGCGACGCTTACAAAAGCTCACAGGCCGCGGAGCTAACCCTGGACGCGGCGATCCTGCGTGCCGAAATCGCCAGGAGCTACTTAGAGTTTCTTGAGATCTTTGAAACATTTTACGCCGACGATGTGGAAGTGAGCAGTGAAGATTCGCGGGCGACCATACACGGAAAGCAGAGAGTGCGCACGCTTCTGTTCAACTTCCTGATCTCGCTTCACGTTATGGCCGAAATCGGCGGCCTATTGGTATCCATTCGACAGAACGCGATTCCTGGAGATCTCGCCGTCGAGTCGCATTCTGCATGGACCCTGGAGTTGGCCGGGGTGTCCGGTTCGACCTGCACTCTGAAGTGGCGCGTCCTTCGCAAATGGCATGGGTCGCGCGTAGTGTAGGAGCATCACTACGACCAGCAGCAAATCGGCGGACCACCCACCTTTAATGACTTGGGTTTCAATTCGGCCAATCCTGTTGCAAGCGTCCGGAGACCTTCATAAGGTTGGTTCGAACTCGACAGGAAGATCGTGGCAGAACCAATTGCATGGCGAAATGTGTAATGAATGACGGGGGGGTCGAGTGAACTCCTGAAGTGAAACAGTTTTGCCGTGCACACCTTGGGAAGCGCGGATTACTTCCGGCTTGCCGACAATACACTCAGAATCGTCGCAGGTTCTCTGACGTGCTGCGCAGACTATGATTGCGCCTACGCATGGGCCTCACCTCGGGCAAAGGACTTGGTCCTATGGAATTCGGTCGCCACCCGGCACCGGCGGAATAATCCGAGGCGTCTTTATCACAAACGTGTTTTTTCGACTTGCCACATCTCCACCAAGCCCTCCCTTAGTGCTTGTGGGAGTCGCCAGAGGAGTCACCCTGCGACGGCTTTTCCGCGGCTACGACCAGCAATGATTCCGGCTCCACTCCGCTCCCCGTCAGATAAGGCACCATTGTGGGCGATACCGAGTCATATCCCACGTCTTTCGCGGTCTTATAAGGCGCGTAGAACATCAAGTGCGGGGGCACGAAACCACTTTTCTTGGACTCGGAATCGTAGACATAGTTTTCGTTCGACATCATGTAAAGGAAACCCGGCCCGGGCACTTTGAAGCGGCCATCCTTATATCCCTTCGCGATGTCATCCTTGATCTCTGCCTCGGACTGGCCCTCTGCCCGTAGTTCTTCCCTATGCAGGTAAGCAACCATAATAGTTCGGGTGCCCTCTGCGTCGAAGCACGCCGGCGCTGACGAAGTTTGCGTTGTCCCTCTGAATGACCGCTCGATCAAACAACTGAAGCCGTTCGTGCCTTCGCGAACTTTCTCGTACCCTTTGGGCCCCAAAACATAAACTGTGGCCTTACTCGATACCTCGGTCGGGGCCGCGCTCAAGGCCAGTTGAATCTGCTGCTCACGCGGCGTGGCAGCGGTTACTAAGTGTACTTCCCGCGTGGGTTCCTGAGGCTTATCTGGAGCTGCCGCACTGCTGCATAGGACAGCGATTGAAAAGAGGCCCGCAAAAGCCGTTTTCCTCCATCTCGTAACTTTCATGTTCCTTCCTTTCTCGCAAATAAAAACGATCCACTGCGGACGCAAATCCGCCCCACGTTGGAACGTATATTTGATCAGGGTCCACGAGCTCAATTCACAACAGCTAGCTTTTGCATCCACAGTGAATCTCGGCTCAGGAGACACGCGGGAGACAGGTGGAGACCACAGTCTCCACCGGAATTCGACAAACCAATCAGCCTCTACGGCGTCGATAGAGAAGGTCAGCAAAGATGCTAGACTTTCCAAATAACGGAAGAGCCATAGTGAATAACGGGAACCGGACGATACGCTTTGGGGCGTTTGAAGCCGATCTCCCCTCCGGAGAGGTCCGCAAGTCCGGAAGCCGCATCAAACTCCAGGACCAACCCTTCAAAGTACTGCAAATTCTGCTGGAGCACCCGGGAAACCTGGTCACGCGCGAGGAACTGCAGTCCCGTATCTGGCCGGAAGACAGTTTTGGAGACTTCGACCACGCAGTGAATGTCGCGGTCGGCAAACTCCGCGCTGCTCTGGGCGATTCGGCCGAAAATCCCTCCTTCATTGAGACCGTGCCACGTCGTGGTTACCGCTTTGTTGCCACGTTGGACGAAGCTTCGGTGGATACGCATCCGCCGCTACCGGCGATCGACGGGGTTCAACCCAGCAGAGTGGCATCGGTATTCAGCCGCACGCTCCTGGCGCTTCTCGCAGTCGTGATCGGCGGAATCCTCGTTGGGACCGGCGTTTTCCTCGGCCACCGTACAGCCAAATGGCAGCCGCCAGATTTTCAGCGGCTGACCGTTAGTCGCGGCACGGTATACTCAGCAAGGTTTGCGCCCGATGGTCACAGCGTGATTTATGCCGCCTCCTGGGACGGCGAACCGACTGAAATATTCTCCACCGACCCGAAAATCCCCGGAGAGCGAAGCCTCGGATTATCCGCAACGCAGCTGCTTGCGGTCTCCTCTGCAGGTGAAATGGCGGTGCTGCAGCCGGTCGATAATCGTTTCTTGTTCGCAGGCCGGGGAACTCTTGGCCAAGTCCCACTGACGGGCGGATCTCCTCGTCGGCTCGCTGAAAGTATCGACTGGGCTGACTGGTCTACAGACGGGGCGACGTTAGCGGCCGTGCGCAACGTAAACGGCAAACAGCGTCTTGAATTTCCACTCGGCCATGTTCTATATGAAACCGCTGGGTGGATCGGCCATCCGCGGATTTCGCCTAAAGGGAATCAAGTCGCATTCCTGGACCACCCGATCTATCCTGACGACAAGGGCGTCGTCTCGATTGTCGATCTTGAGGGACACAAGAGGGTCGTCTCTGCACCATGGGTAAGTGTCGAAGGGTTGGCATGGTCGGCCGATGGAACCGAGATCTGGTTCTCGGCTGCCCAAGCCGGAATCGAACGTCACATCTATGCGGTGGATCTATCGGGTCACCAACGTCTGATTCTCCGCGCGCCCGGAGGAGTCACGCTGCAGGACATGGCCTCCGACGGCAGAATTCTTGTAACCCGCGATGAACAACGCGTCGGAATGATGGCTCTAGCGCCGGGTAACAAAGAAAAGGAGATCTCGTGGCGGGACTGGTCTGTCCCCACTGATATTTCCGGGGACGGCAACACCGTCCTGTTCGACGAGCAGGGAGTTGAGTCTGGACCAACCTATACCGTCGCCGTGCGGGACATGCGCGGATCGCCCCCGATTCCACTGGGCCCAGGAATGGCGGGCAGTCTATCTCCCGATGGAAAATGGGCAAGCACGATTGTTTCCAATGCCCATCTTCTGTTGTTGCCAACCGGAGCAGGCACGGCCAAGCAAATTGACCAAAGCGACATTCAGCAATACTGGTACGGAGCTAGCTGGATGCCTGATGGTAAGCAAATCGTTTTCTCCGCAAACCGGCCTGGGCATGCCGTTCAGTGTTTCGCTCAGGATATAGACGGCGGTAAACCACGTACTCTCACTCCGGAAGGAGTTAAGTTCTGCAAGATCTCTCCAGACGGCAAATTGATCGCGGGCAACGGTCTTACTGGTGGTGGAGGCTGGTTGTATCCCATCGAACGTGGACAGCCACGCCCGATACCTGGCTTGCAGACGGGCGAAGGTTTCGCATGGACTTCCGATCCGCGCTGGTTGTACGTGTATCGGTGGAAACAATCACCGGTCAAGGTCTACCGCTTGAACATTCTGACGGGACGGAGGCAGTTTTTCAGAGAAATGACTCCCCCGGACGTAGCGGGACTTCATGACATCTCTCACATTTATTTCAGCTCTGATGGTCGCGCCTACGTTTACAGCTATACTCGCCTGCTTTCCGAGCTCTATTTGGTGAAGGGGCTCCAATAGGATTTCCGCTCACGGCGCCAGATTCTACCGACCGGGGCCTATTGGCACCCGGTCCCACCGAATTCCGCAGGTCACGCCGTACCTGGTTGTGCGAGTTCCCGCTCTTCTTACCACATTTGATTGCGTTACCGGAGTGGTGGACGTCGGTAGGAGTTCTATCCTTTGACAACGATTCTGGGCGTATCACGGGCAAACCCGAAGTCAAGGTTTCCGGGTGCCAGTTGTTCTCCTGGGAAGTGTCGGCTTCGGCGGCCGTGATTTAGTTCATAGCTCGATGATGGATGGTCATCCGAGGTGAAACGACACGTCGAACAAGGGTGTGATGCACAGCTTTGTCTCAACGAGGGGTTCACTCTTTCATCGTATTCTCTTGGATGGTTCCAGCTTCTTCGGACAAGTAGTCACTACACCTTAGCCAGGATTTGATAAGGTAACTCGAGAAATCTCCGCCACCACCATGCTCGCTCTCAGCGACAATCTTGCCCAGTGCCTCAGCGCTCTGCGCGAGCATAAGCTGCGCGCTTCGCTTACCGCCCTGGGCCTGACGATGGGAGTGGCCACACTCATCACCGTCATGACCATCGTGCAGGGCGCAAACCTCTTTGTAGAACAGAAGATCGCCAACCTGGGCACGAACGTGTTCCAAATCGCGCGCACGCCCTTCGCGGTGACGGACTTCACCATAATCATCAAAGCGCTAAAATACAGAAAAATCGAAGTGGAGGACATGGCCGCGATTGCCGCGGAATGCACTGCCTGTGAACAAGTCGGCGGCAGTGCCAGCGCCGGCGTGCGCGCACGATCTGGCGACAAAGAGCTGCAGGACGTAAATCTTTATGGCAATTCCCCAAACATGGCGGAAATTGATTCGCGTGCGGTGGAATTTGGCCGCTACTTCACGGCATCTGAAGCCGAGCATAAGGTCAATATTTGTTTGATCGGAGACACGCTGGTGCGGGAATTATTTCTCGGCGTGGATCCCATCGGAAGATCCGTGCGCATCGGCAACGATGAATTCCTGGTGATCGGGGTGATGGAAAAAATCGGCAGCGTCCTCGGGCAGGACCAGGACAACTTCGTCATCATTCCGCTGCCGGTTTTCCTTCGTGTTCAGGGCACGCACTCCAGCATCACGATCAATGTCAAAACGAGCGCGCAGAACTTTGAGATGGCGCAGGACCAGGCCCATTTGATTCTGCGCTCCAGGCGACATCTGCTGGGCGATAGGGAGGATGATTTTTTCATCGGCACCAAAGAAAGTTACATGGCCCTCTGGCGCAGCATCAGCTCGGCGTTCTTTGCGGTGTTCATCATGGTGAGCGCGATTTCAGTGGTCATTGGCGGCATCGTGATCATGAACGTGATGCTGGTGAGCGTAACTCTGCGGCGGCGAGAGATTGGCGTTCGGCGCGCCGTGGGCGCAACCAAGCACGACATCCTGCGGCAGTTCATAGTGGAGAGCGTGATGCAATGCATTGTGGGAGGCCTTGCCGGCGTGACTCTGGGATTTCTGGTCGCGCTGGCACTGCGGACCTATGCGCCGTTCCCTGCTTCCGTTCGCGGCTGGGTGGCGGTAATGGGTGTGTTCCTTAGTTCCGCGGTCGGACTATTTTTCGGAATCTATCCGGCAGTGCGCGCATCCCAGCTAGATCCGGTGGTGGCTTTGAGGTCCGACTGATGGCGCTCATGACGCTGGCGCAGGCCCGGGAGAATTTTTTCGCCGCAATGGACACGTTGCGCTCCTCGAAAGTGCGCTCAGCGCTCACCGTGCTCGGCATCGTCATCGGTGTGTCCTCGGTGATCTCCATGGCGGCCATCATTCAAGGCCTGAACAAGTTCGTGCAGGACAAAGTGGAATCACTGGGCTCGCGCACCTACTTTCTGACAAGATTTCCGCCGGCAATGGATCCGTCGCGCATGCCGGAACGCATCCGCACGCGTCGATATATTGAGTACAGCTATGCCGATTACATCCGCCAGGCCGCTCCTGATGTGCAGATCGTCACCACCATCGGCACGCGCGGCTTTTTCTTCGGAGATAGCAATCTGATCACCAGCGGCGATCACAGCGTCGAGAAAGTGATCGTGCGCGGCGCCGAGCCGGAGTACACGGAGGCGATTCCGCTGTTTGCCGTCGAGCGCGGTCGCTTCATCAGCACCTACGACGAAGAGCACGCGCGCCCCGTGGTGGTGCTGGGCGCCGCCATCAGCGAATCACTCTTCCCCGATAGGGACGCGCTGGGCAAGACGGTGCGAATCAACGGCGGCTTGTACGAAGTGATCGGCGTTTTCGAGCACGACCAGGGATTGTTTCTCGGTCCGGGAGTGGACATCTTCGCCATCATCCCGCTGAGCAATTTCAGGAAGGAATACCCAGGGTCTAGAGAATTGGTGATGGCATTCGCGGTTCCCAAGAATGCAAATATCGAAGTGGCGCAAGGCGAAGTGATTCAGGCGATGCGCCGCTTACGCCACGTGCCCGCCGAGAAGGAAAATGATTTCGAACTGAGCTCGCCGGACTTTCTGAGCAATCTGTGGAATCAGCTCACTGGCGCACTGGTAATCCTGACAACGGTGATCAGCTCCATCGGTTTGCTGGTCGGCGGCATCGGCGTCATGAACATCATGCTCATTTCCGTGACGGAGCGCACGCAGGAAATCGGCGTGCGCAAGGCGATCGGCGCCCGCCGCGCGGATATACGTTTGCAGTTCCTGCTGGAAGCCGTGGTGCTCACCCTGGTCGGCGGCACAATCGGGATCTTGATCGGCGCCGGAGTTTCCACATTGGTGCGCACTCTGGTGCCTTCGATTCCCGCGACGCTTTCGTATCTGTGGGTGGCGATCGGTTTCGCAATCTCCGCCGCGGTGGGCGTTTTCTTTGGCTATTATCCGGCTAGCATGGCGGCCAACCTCGACCCCATTGATTGCCTGCGGTACGAGTAAAGATCCTAACCCATCTTCCGCAGCCGGAGGTGATTTGAATATTTTTGAGCACATTTTCGGAGTAATTCGAATCTAGAGATTTCTTAACCTTCCTATCCTCAGTGCGAGTCCTCAGGAAGTATTGCGTGTCCTGCGAAAAAGTCTTTGTAGTGAAGACCAACCCTCTTGAAAATGGAGTAGCCATGCGTAGGATCGAGGTATGTAGTTGCGTCGCTGCTATCGCAACAAGGATGGCAAACGCCATGGCTACTGGGCGCTGGTCGAGAGTTATCGTTCGTCGCGAGGCCCACGGCAGCGCGGGGTGGCCTACCTCGGTGAGATGGATGCGGCAGGGCGTCTGGAATCGCAGCAAACCTCGCACGCAAGACGGCCGAGCGCTGCGCCGCTACCGCCGTCGCTGGAAAGTCGAACGCACCTTGGCATGGCTCGGCAATTTTCGCCAGTTGGTGGTTCGCTACGATCGCTCGATCACCATTTACGAAGCTTTATTTCATATCGCCTGCTTCATGATCACCTTACGCAGGGTTTTGAAACGAGCTCTAGATAAGCGTCATAGCGCACAACCTTCATCTGTCAAACACAGCCTTCTTCGCGTCCCCAACGGAAAGCATAAGCGTCATCGGATCAACGGGCGAGGAAGCGAAGCCATGCCGCTCATAAAACCGCTTGGCATCTTCGGAAATTGCATGAACTAGAATTGCACGGATGCCTCCGATTTGAGCAGCCTGTAGCGTTCGCAAGATTGCGTCTCGCAGGAGGCTCCTACCGATGTTGCGACCCTGCCATCCACGCTCTACCGCCAGGCGCCCTACAATCATCACCGGCAATGGGTCTGGCATATTGCGGCGAATTCGACTCGGTGCTTTTGTCAGCGCGACACCCCCGCTCGCCAGCGCGTAGTAGCCGACAACCTTGTCCGCCGAACACACCACATAGGTCCGGGACGCTCCCGATTCCTCGTTCGCCAAAGCTCTTTTTTTGAGCCAATGGTTTAGATCAGGAACGCCACAGTCGAAGGTTGCTATATCGTGGGCAGATATTGAGTGCTCCGGCGGGCTTATTTCTGCCATGGCACCGCTCACGACTCCCAGGGTGCCTTAGACATCATCAAGCGCTTCAGGCGCTTGTTTTCCGATGGCGGCGCGTCGAGAGCGTCGGTGAATCGCTTGTACGCCTTTTCATCGAGCAGGAACAATCTTTGGTCGAGCAACACCTCGGTCGCTTGGCGGCACGCCGCCTCCAACATGAATTCAGACCGGTTCTTGCCCACTCTCTCCGCAGCTCGATCAATCATTGCCCGCTTCGTATGATCTGCGCGAAGGTTAATCGTAACTCCCCGCGTGCCGCGTTCGCCTCGGTCAGTGGTCCGCATTCGTTTCTCCCGTCCGCACAATAACCCTACAGCATCGTATACACAATGCCAACACACTAGCGGACAAGGCTGTCGAGGGAACCATGTTGCCAAGAGACTGAACGCTACGCCATGTTCCGATAGGACAAAGATTCTGCACAATCTTTGTGCAGCCCTCTGCCGCGACACGCATTTGTTTCGCGAGTGGAGCCCTCCGAGCCACAGCCACTCAAAAGCTGACGCCCTTCACAGCGCAGAGTTACCGAACACGCCTGCCTAGTGAGCAGGGGCACCGCCGAGCCATCGGAGATCGTTGATTCAAATCAGGCCCACAAACAAACGCAACATCCGAAATTGCGTGTCACAAGAGCGACCCGAACGAGACGTCGGGCTAAACGGGCTGCAGCGTGGTCGCGCAAAGCACCGCTTGCGAGACAGCAAGCCTTTAGTCAGACCTGGATCCGAACCACCGCTCAATAATTGCGCGCACATCGACTGAGTGGTTATAGAACATAATTTTCGCTGTGGGCGCCACTTCGTGAGTTGCGTCGATGATTTGTTCCATGAAGTATGACATCGCCTCGTTGCCGACAACTCCACCTCCGATTAGCACGCCATCGCAAGGTTGTGTCTTCAATTTATGTTTGAAACCATCGAGACCGCTCTCGGGTGATGCCTGGATGATTTCGTACTTATAGCCAGCGCGTTTCATCCGTTCCTGCAGGTCACGCAACCTCTTCTTGATTTTTGCGCGCTCCGCTACCGGGATTAATGGATGATCCAGCGATAGCCCGATGTGGAAGATGGATACAGACAAGCTCGCCTCCTAGCAGATTTAAGCTTTGGAGCCCGGCAGTTTCCATGGCTCGTCGAAAACAGATTACCACTGCTCCGGCAATGAGGAGAGCACGCGGACTCTTTACGAGCCGGCATCTAACTTGAAATGTGGAATTTGGGCGGCGCAGCGAATCAATTCCCTGCGAAACGGAATGACTAAAAAATTCGGATGTCATCGGAAAGACCATCGCTGCGGTTCCCCTGCTCGCAGAATCGCTCAAGAAGATCGACGGAATAGAAGAGGCCTATTTGTATGGCTCGTTCGCGCGAAACCAACAGGACGCGGCTAGCGACGTTGATATTCTCGTGATCGGCAAGCCGAAAAGCGACGCTCTGGCGGAAATAGTGCAGAAACTCGAACGGCAACTCGGACGCGAAATCAACTATACGGTTCTTACGAGGAAGGAACTGGAGTCGCGGCGCGGCCGCAAGGACGCCTTTCTTGAAAACGTCTGGCACACGAAGCGGGTCCCACTTGTCGGTACCGCCTGAAAAAACTCAAGCCACACACGGTTGACTGGGCGCAAATAGAGCGCTTCGTTGCAAGCGCCGAGAAGAAGCCCGCTCCTGCCCATAAAATCCTCGCCTGCGACGAAGAAGCCTGCCTTCAGCAAGCGTACGAAGCGATGCTTAAAGCCTCGTTGGGCTTCATGTTCAGCCACGGCTTCCGCGCTAGAAGTCAACCTGGTCCGTAGGCGATGCAGCAGGTGCGTCGCTGCCGCTGCGGGCAGCGGATCCGTGACCGCTGGCGGTGACATCCCGTGATTGACCCAGCGAATGTAAAATTTTTGTCAGTTCGCAACCGGTCGCTACATACCCTCATCCAAGATTGCGGCGTTCAGCAATCCCAGCGATCTGGGCCGAATCAGGAACAAGGGCCCGACTCGTTCTCAGAGCAACCTCGAATAACCGCAGTTAACGAAAGGCTGCCAATTCTTGAAACAGGAGGAATCAATGAATTATTCCCGAAGTGCGCGCTTAAAGCTCCTTCGTACTCTCTCGCGCGCTGCATTTGCGGTTCCCACCTTCATATGTCTGTCCCTGTTCGTAACGCCCGTTTTCGCTCAATACACGCGTACTGATTTGGTCTCCAATCAGGCGGGAGTGGCGCCCGCTCAAGACGGACACCTGGTTAACGGATGGGGTCTTGTTGCACTCCCTACTAGTCCGTTCTGGGTCAGTGATAATGGCACGGGATTCTCAACCCTCTACAACGGAGCTGGCCAACAGACTCATCTGTTCGTGACAATTCCGCCTGCACCTTCGAGCCCTGCGGGAACCCTCGGGACTCCGACCGGCGTCGTCGGCAACATTAGCACGAACCCAAAAGACTTCACCTTTACGAATCCGGAAAATGACAAGTCCGGCGCGGCGATTTTTATTTTTGCCACCCTGGACGGCACGATTAGTGCATGGAATCCCACGGTTGACGGTGTAGATCCGACCACGGGACTTAGTCATGCGACCGTCGCGGCTGACAGGTCGGGCGTTGGCGCTGTCTATACGGGCTTGGCCATCGCAGTCAACAGCTCGGGGAAGGCTTTCTTATACGCTGCCGATGACGGTCCGAATCGCAGGGTGGACGTGTTCGACAGTACATTCACGCTGGTACAATCCTTTGACGACCCAGGCATCCCGCGAGACTTCACACCGTACGGGATTCAGGCGATCGGTGGTCAGATTTGGGTGACCTTTACGGCCCTCAATAAAGCCCAAGGTGGATTCGTGGACGTGTTTGATACGGAGGGCATCTTAGTCAAACACTTTGCGGCCCACGGGCCTCTTCATTCACCGTGGGGCCTCGCGCAGGCTCCCCCGGACTTCGGTCCAATGAGCAATGCGATTCTAATCAGCAACAACATCTCCCGAGGCCGCATTAATGCATTCAATCCGCAGACAGGTCAGTTCCTCGGACCGCTTCGTGACGCTAGTGGGAATCCAATCGAGATAGACAGTGTTTGGGCCCTTCAGTTCGGGCACGGGCAGGTCGGTGGTCCCCCCAGTAACAACGGAACGGTCAACCAGCTCTTCTTTACTGCGGGGCCGAATAACTATGCCAATGGTCTGTTTGGCGTAATCACGTTTGGGCAGTAGTTCGGTTGCGAGCCGTACGAATCTTTTAATGCGGCCTTAGTCGGACTCTGACGGCATGGTTGGCTAGACGCGACAGGCGTTCTGGCCGAGCTGATTTCAGAGTCCGGCTTTCGCTCCGGCAACTCAGCGTACTGCATCCGCTGCATACTTACTCAGGGGCGTCACGTCAGGTATCGTAGGCTCATGTGCGTGCGAGTGCGTCTGCGCCTTGCAGATAATTACGTTGCCCGGCGGAGCGAACCTTGCGGTAACGATGCACCCGTTGATGCCTGGCTAAGCGCAGTCATCGCCGTCAGCGAGTCCATGTAGTCCCGCCAATGCACGATCTTGCGGTCTTCGATGGTAATCACAGAGATGAACCGGTTGTCGTAGGAGGCGCCGGTCGCGACTACCTTGCCGTGTACCTCGTATTCGATGATCACAACACGCGGGTCCTGCGATCGGTGAATGACGAGCGCGTCCGCGCGGTGCAGGACGATACTGTTGCCGTAACCTGCGTAGAGCGCCATGAGCGCCTGACGACCCTTCAATGTTTGGGGCCAGCCTGGAAAAATATATCGAAACTCGAACACCGCATCGTCGGCGATGGTATCAAAATAGTGTTCGCCGTCGACCAGACCGGCCAAACCCTGCTGTGATATTTTGAAAAACGGATCGAGCGCTGTGAAGGCCGCGTACTTGGGATCGGTCACAAATGGCTCCTGTTGTCGTGTGACGAGTTCGTTGATTGTCTTTGCGCCTGCGGGTCCCTGCAACCGCCGTGCGTAACGCCGCAGCCGCGACTGTCGCTTGATTAGACGCTTGCGACTGGTGGCGCAAGCCGACCGCCGCCGAACGAGCTACTGGCGCGATCGATCTCTCCGAAGAACACCATGATGTCGTTCGGATCGGTGCCGGCACCATTGAGCGCTTCGACTAAGGCCGCCAGCAGACGCCTCTTCCTGTCGGCGTCAGTCCCGGACGACACCAGGACTTCGATCATCAGCAGCTTCTCCGTTCGCGGTTTCGGCAAACCAGGATAGTGGAGATCGACTTTCAGGTCAGCCTGTTCAAGACATAAGAAACGTTGGAACATGTCGTCGTCCGGATACCCTGCCTTGACGCTTGCTTTATGTATGGCACGAGAGATCGCATTTTTTTCGTTCGCGGCTCTGCCCGCGTTCATCGTCACGGTGAACAATGGCATGAGCGTCTCCCTCGGACGAAGGATGGCCGAGCCGAGCATTCCGGCCTAACCGAGCGACCGATCCTGAATGAACTCCATGTAATTGTAGCTGAGGCGCTACGACCTAGGTGCAAGCATCGTTCTTGGTGCTTCGTTTTACCTTGGCAGAAAATTTCTTATGCAGCTTAGTTTTTGAACCCCTCTGTGGTTGGAGCCTTGGAAGGCCTTCCAGAATATCCACAATCGTCTTGCGTATCGTCGGATTTTCTACGGATCCACTTGAATATTCCGTCCGACAGTTGTCCGCTTTGCCTAGCGATGCACAAACGATCTGCTCCGCAGCGCACACTACGGCCAAGTTCGGGTTGTGCGGCGTCGCCTTCGCGACGCTAGTTGCGACTTCCTTGCGACGTCGTGGTAGGGAGCATTATCTCTCGCCACTAGCCGACTTCCAGGTACCGATCGCCCGCTGCGCGACTGAATTACTTCGCGATCGCCGACCAGCCAGGAGTAATTCGGCTGCCATTGACTTCTCCTGTCCCGGGACGGTGGCGATCACGACTGGTTTCATTGGGTACTTGGTTGCAGGAGCGGCCGGAGTTGCCATGGCAGCGATCGCTGTTTTTCTACCGCCATGTCTGATGGTGATTGCGCGCGCCCTGCACTATCGCCGCTTCGCAAAAAAGCTTGCAAGCGAAGACGTTCGTTCAGGACGTGACGGCGGCAGCGGTCGGAGCGATCGCGAGAGTTGTGTTGATTCGTGGCAGGCGTTCGTTCATTGATCTACAAACGGTCTCCATTGCCCTGACGACTTTCGCACTGCTCAGTTTCAAGAAAATCCCATAACCGTTCTTGATTCTTGCCTCCGGGATGGTGGGTCCGCTGCTTTACAAAGGGTAGGGCATCGCGTCGTTGCTTTAGAGGCATGCGCACGTTCCGGACTGATTTTCGAAAAGCGTTTGACAAGCTGTTTACATTCTCCCGCCGCCACTTGAGCGTCCTACTTGTGTAGGGCGAAGTTGGATTCATAGAGAAGAGTAGTACTCAAGGAGCCGTTGTGAACGAAGGTCCCATCCTCAAACCAATTAGCCTCCCTGGGTCCGATGGAGAGCATGAGCTTCAAGAAAAGTGGAATACCAGGCCGCGTGCCAATGCCTTCTATCGGAATCAGGTACTCGGCTATCTCAACTCCTTGATGCAGGCTTTCGTCAGCAAGCAGGAAATGATGTTTGTTGGGACTGCCGACAAGCACGGAGAAGCGGACACTTCGTTTCGCGCGGGATTGCCTGGATTCGTTCGCGTGCTTGACGAGAAAACTCTTGCCTATCCTGAGTATCGAGGTAACGGATTGATGTCGAGTCTTGGCAATATTTCCGAGAATCCGCACGTGGGGCTTCTTTTCGTGGATTTCACCGAAGCCAAGATCGGGCTCCATGTGAATGGACGCGCCCGTATCGTTGCGAATGATGAGTTCCTGCGAGATGCGGCTGCTTCCGAACCTGTCCGAGAGGATAAACCTCCCGCGACTGGTCGCGGAGCGGAGCTGTGGGTGGTAGTAACCGTCGTGGAAGCGTACATCCATTGCTCCAAGCACATTCCACGCCTGCAGAAAATCGATGAGGAGATTCATTGGGGAACAGATGATGTACGAGCCAAAGGTGGCGACTACTTCAGAGCGAAATCCTCTCCGCGGACAAGGTAGCGAAGATACCTATCAGCCAAACTTGCAGCTAGCCCTGGGGACATTCTCCTTCACGGCTTGCTTTGCCGCATGGGGCCTGATCAGCGCATTCGCTCCGCGTTTCCGGGAAGAGTTTCACTTGAGCGCGACCCAGACAGCCTTCCTGATAGCAGTTCCTGTTCTTCTCGGGGCACTGCTGAGGATTGCAACCGGAATGCTCGCAGACCGCTTTGGCGGCAGGGCGGTTTTTGCGCTGCTGATGATTGCCGTGGCCGCGCCGTCCTATATCGTGCCCACGGTCCCCAACTATCGGATGCTGCTGTACGTCGCGCTTTTCTTAGGCATGGCTGGAAGCTCGTTTGCCGTCGGAACGGGATTTGTCTCCCGTTGGTTTCCACCGGAAAGACAGGGAGGCGCGCTCGGCATTTACGGTCTCGGCAACATCGGTCAATCGGCGGCCGTATTCCTGGGGCCCGTTCTAGCCGTCGCAGTGGGCTGGCAAAACATTTTTCGAGGTGTGGCGGTGCTGCTGGTGATCTGGGGAATCGCATTCTTTTTATTTGCCCGCAATTCCCCAAAGACAGTGCGGCCTTCCAGCCTGGGCGCAATGCTGCAACTTCTCTCGCGCGAACGGTTATCGTGTAAGACCATCCTGCGGGACCAGCTGGAATTTTCGGCACTAACGGTTTGCGGGATCGTAACGAGCTCAGACGCCGTCGAACGGCTGTCGCAATGTGCTCTGCACTTCCATCTCAACAACCACGTTCGACAATTTGGGTCCAGCTTCGCTCCATTTGCCGCCGAATTAGGTACAGAACCGAATACTACGACACAGAATAAAGCCGAGCGAACCAACTAGATAGATTCTCTTTCTCGTCTTTGCAGGCAGGGGGTCACCGATTCGATCCCGGTCAAGTCCACCAACTTTTTCCCTGATTGTAAGACACTCACCAGAATCATCCTTACTCCATCCGGGAACTCAACACCCAAGCATGGATTCGCCGCTTGGAGTTTTTTTCTACCGCAACGTTCATCATGCGCCGGAGAACTCTAGATTCCTGACGTTGCGCCCTCCGATGTGCGCCCCGGCCAGCGAGCAGAAATACCGCGGCAGAGGGAGGAGCAAAAAGGGGAGACACCATGCGAACGGTTTCGGTACAATCTCGGCCGGAAAGCCAATCGGACAATCGGTGAACTCGAAACCGTTGCGTGTCAGATAGCTTCAATCACTCTCAAAGGTGCCGAAGACGAACCCATGGAGTACCCACGACGCAGCGTGCTCGCAGGCTTAGGACTGGCGGCACTTGAGGCGGTGATGCCTCCACTTGCGAAGAAAGCCGAAGCATTCTCACCGACGGCACCGCTGGCGGCGAAAACGGGCACAGGCGCGTGCCCGTTCAGGCTGGCGGTGATCAATGACGAGATCACGCAGGACTTCCAGAAAGCATGTCAGATCGTGTCTCGAGATTTCGGTCTGCAGTGGATCGAGCTGCGCTCGGCGTGGAACAAGAATATGACTGAACTCAACGCGAAGGAGCTGGAAGATGCGCGAAAGCTCCTCGGCGAATACAAACTGCAAGTGACGGATATCGCGAGCCCTTTGTTCAAAACTGACTGGCCTGGGGCTCCCCGGTCGTCTCAGAGCGAAAACCGCGACCAGTTCCATGCGGACTTCGATGCAAGCGCACAGGATAAGCTGCTGGACCGGTGTATTTCGCTCGCGAAATTTTTCGCTACGGACAGGATTCGCTGTTTCGACTTCTGGCGACTGGATGATCAAAGGCCGTATCGGGAAGCGATCAATGCCAAACTGCAGCAAGCTGCGGGGCGCTGCGCCAAAGACGATATCATCCTGCTGCTCGAAAACGAGATGTCCTGCAACACGGCAACGGGCGAAGAGGCGGCTGCCGTCCTGAAGGCGATTCCGCACAAAAACTTCATGTTGAACTGGGACCCCGGCAATGCCGCAGCACTCGGAAGTACGCCCTATCCGACCGGCTACCAGTTGCTGCCCAAAAATCGGATTGGGCACTGCCACTGCAAAGACGTGGTGCGTAAGCCGGACCACAAATACGACTGGGCTCCGGTAGGCGGCGGCATCGTGGATTGGGTCGGGCAATTTCAGGCTTTGCAGCGCGACGGCTTCCACAACGCGATAAGCCTCGAAACTCACTGGCGCGGCGCAGGCACGCCCGAAGCATCCACCCGTATCAGCATGGACGGACTCCGGAAAACGCTGACGAAGGCTGGAATCTCCTGCTGATCACAAATTAACCTGTCAGCTGGCGGCGGAGCGTCAAGCGCCGCCCGATAAAAGGAAAATTATGGCCACACGACGCGAGTTTCTGGATGCACTTGCGGTGAGCGCGGCGACGCTGGCCGTGGGAGCTACGGCAAGGAGCTATAGCCGAATCCTTGGTTCCAATGATCGTCTCAATTTTGCCGTTATCGGCCTTAACGGGCGCGCCTACGCGCATCTCTCGGCGCTCAAGGCGAACCGGAACGCTGCCCGCATCTCGCATGTCTGCGATGTGGACGACAAGATTCTTAGAAAATTCGCAGACAGGGCGCAGCAGGAAATGGGTGAGGTCCCTGCAACAGACAAAGACTTTCGCAGGATCCTCGAGCAGAAGGATGTGGACGCCATCAGCGTTGCCGCCCCAGACCATTGGCATGCACCCATGGCCATCGCCGGACTGCAAGCGGGCAAGCACGTCTATGTGGAAAAGCCGTGCAGCCACAATGCGGCTGAGGGAGAAATGCTGGTGCGGGCGCAGCAGAAGTATCAAAAACTCGTGCAGATGGGCACACAGCAGCGGTCTTCGCCACACACCATTGAGATCGTCGAAAAGATCCACGCAGGCATCATCGGCAGGCCGTACTTCGCGAAGGCCTGGTACAGCAACGTGAGGAAGTCTATTGGCACGGGAAAAGACGCGCCCATCCCGCCGCAGCTTGATTGGGACTTGTGGCAGGGTCCGGCGCCACGCCGTCCGTATCGTGACAATGTGCACCCGTATAACTGGCACTGGTTCAAAATTTACGGTACCGGCGAAACACTCAATAACGGCACGCACGAGGTTGATGTCTGCCGCTGGGCGCTGGGCGTTGACTATCCGGACCGGATCAGCTCGATAGGCGGCAGATACCAATTCAAAGACGACTGGCAATTCTACGACACGCTGGTGACAAGCTTCGCCTACCAAGACAAGATGATCTCCTGGGAGGGCAAGAGTTGCCAGGGAATGAAGTATTACGGCCGTGATCGTGGTTCCGCAATCATGGGGACGACTGGCACGGTGCTCGTCGATCGCTCCGGCTACGAGGTTTACGACCTCGAAGGCAAGAAGACGAGCGAGTTCAGGGCTGGCAGCACAACCTCATCTTCAGACCTCGTCGGCCGCGACTCCATGACGGACGCCCACTTCGCCAACTTCATCGCGGGAATCCGCAATGGCGAAAAACTCAACGCTCCCGTCTCGGTCGGCAATATCTCCGTCACGATGCTGCAGCTTTCCAACATCGCGTGGGAAGTGAGCCGCGAGCTGCGCCTCGACACGAAAGACGGCCGGATCCAGGGCGACCCGGAGGCGATGAAGATGTGGGGCCGCGAATATGAGAATGGCTGGGCGCCGCGTGTCTAGCGTGCGCCGGTAGCGTCCGAGCGAATATCAGGTCGGAAGAAGCGCAGAGTAGCAGCCAGTTATGAAAGCATTCTCAGCAGAGAGCGAGTGAGGAGCCCTATATGAAAAATAGCTTCCCCCGTCGCGATTTCATTCGCACCGGAGCCCTCGCTGCGGCAGCGTTCACTGCTTCGAGCGACGTCTTCCTACTGGCTCAGCAACACCCGACAACTGTCGAAGCATCGCCGGTTCGTTTGGGCCTGGCTAGCTACACGTTCCGTAACTTCAATCGTGCGCAGCTGCTCGGTTTCATGAAGCAGCTCAACGTGTTCGCGCTGAATGTGAAGGATGTCAAAGATCATCTCCCGATGGATCCGCAAGCGGAGGCGACTGCGCTGGCGGACTACGCCGCGGCGGGTATCAGGCTGCACGCTGCGGGAGCCATCTATTTCGCGAAAGATGAAGACGCGGACATCCGCTCTAAGTTCGAATACTGCAAGCGTGCAGGTATTGCGGTGATTGTCGCAGGCGACCCCGCACCGGAAACCCTGCCGCGGATCGAAAAGTTCGTCAAGGAGTTCGACATCCGCATCGCGATTCACAATCACGGGCCGGAAGATCGGATATGGCATTCGCCGCTCGACGTATTAAAGGCGGTTAAGGGTATGGATCCGCGCATCGGGTGCTGCATTGACGTCGGGCATGCGGCTCGTGCGGGGACTGACGTGGTTCAGGCGATCCACGAAGCAGGCCCGAGGCTATTTAACTTGCACATGAAGGATCTCACGAGCTTCCAAAGCAAGGAAAGCCAGGTAGCGGTAGGAGACGGCATCATGCCGCTGCGCGCAATGTTTGCAGCACTTATCGCGATGCGGTACCCGGGCTTCGTCGATCTGGAGTACGAGGTCCATCCCGACGATCCCATGCCGGGCGTCATCAGCAGCTTCGCGTATATGCGAGGCGTCCTGGCGGGCATGGCGTAGCCGACAGAATATTTTCGCTGTGAGTTAGTGACGATCCGCAAACAAGGCCTGAGATCGGGGATAATCTTGGCCGATGATTATGCTGGTAATGGGTGTGACCGGGTCGGGGAAGACGACCGCGGGAAAGCTTCTCGCCCGGAAATTAGCCTGGCTGTTTCTGGATGCCGACGATTTTCACCCTCCCCAGAACATTGAAAAGATGAAGCACGGGGTTTCGCTCCCCGACCAAGACCGCGAACCGTGGCTGGCTGCGCTCCACGCGGCACTGCTGAAGTGTGCCGCGAAAAATCAGGATGCGGTGCTGGCCTGCTCCGCCCGGAAGCAAAGTTACCGTGAAACGCTCGCCTCGGGTGTGGTTCTGCGGATCTGTCACCTGCAGGGAACGTATAGTGAAATCGAAACATGCCTCGAGAACCGCAGCGGACATTTTGCCGGCGGAGCGATCTTGGCTGAACAATATTCGGACCTCGAAGAGCCGCGCGATGCGTTATCCCTGCGCGCGAGCGACACGCCAGAGGAAGTCGTCCAGGACGCGCTGCGGAAACTGAACCTCAACTAGCCCTGGGGAACGATGGACGTGCGCGTCTCGCGATCGTTTTTGGGGTTACGCAACCGGCATGGGTTAGGCAGGCCGAGTGGCGCGCGCCATCCGATAATTCTCCGCAAAGCGCGACGGTCTGGCCTCTGAGCGGGCTGCCTTGCCGCCAAAGTGCTGCTGCATCCGCCCTCAAACAATCGCGCTTACTATATAATTCCCGCGAAATGCGGACATTGACGATCAACGACGCGCAATTCCAACCCGCGAGCGACCAATCGCTTTTGCTTTACTTCGGGCAACAAATTACGATCGGCGCTCATCAGCGAGTGAGGCAATTGCTCCGCTTGTTGGAGCAGGAACCAATCGCCGGCGTGCGCAATCTCAACCCCGCGTATTGCTCGATTCTTATCAGCTTCAACGCGTTGCGGTTGAACCACGGGACGTTGCAAGAAATTCTGGGCAGTTATCTCGACCGGCTGGACGCGATGCAGATTCCAGAAGGGCGAGAGCTGCAAATCCCCGTGTGTTACGGACCGGAGTTTGCTCCAGACTTGAACGAAGTAGCTAGCCTGCATGGGATGACGCCTGACCGAGTAATCGAATTGCACGCCTCGGTTACTTACGTCGTTTACTTTCTCGGATTCCTTCCCGGCTTCGCGTATCTCGGCGAATTGCCGGAAGCGCTGGCGACACCGCGACTCGATAGCCCGCGCCGAAGCACGCCGCCGGGCAGCGTGGGAATCGCCGGCAATCAGACCGGTGTGTATCCCTTTGCCGCGCCCGGCGGCTGGCGATTGATTGGACGCACGCCCATCGCGATGTTCCGCCCGGACCGCGAGGCCATGAGTTTTCTATCCATCGGCGATCGTGTGCGTTTTACGCCGATTTCTGCAGCGCGATTCGCCACGATGGAGAACGCGTGAGCACGATTGAAACTCAGGCCCCGGGTCTTCAGACCACGGTGCAGGATCTGGGACGAAACGGCTTTGGTCCCATTGGTGTTTCGCCGTCTGGGGCTGCCGATCCGATCTCGCTGCGACTTGGAAATCAGCTGGTTGCCAATGACGAGAACGCGGCTGGGCTGGAGATGATGCTGCTCGGTGGAACATTTGTTTTTCCCGAAGGCGCGATCCTAGCGCTGACAGGCTCGGACTTCGGCGCGATGTTGGATGACCTCCGCCTCGAGATAGGCACCTCGGTCGAGGTGCGGCCGGGCCAAGCGCTTCGCCTCGGTCCCACGAGTTCGGGAGCACGTTGCTACCTTTGCGTGCACGGCGGAATCGCGGTGCAGCCGTTTCTGGGGAGCGCCTCCACGCACATCTTGAGCGGGCTCGGCGGTTTGGAGGGCAGGGCTCTGCAGAAGGGAGACGTGTTGCGCATCGGGTCCACGACCGAGCCATTCCGCAAGAGAGCGATCGCTCCGCAAGCGGCGGAGCATTTGTCGCGTCGCGAGGTCTTGCGAGTGACTCTCGGCCCACAGGCTGGTTGGTTTTCCGAGTCATCACTGCGCTCATTTTATGCGCGTACTTATCGCGTCGGCGAGCAGTCGAATCGCATGGGCCTGCGACTGGAAGGCGCTGCGGTCACACAGCGTGGCGCGCGCGAGTTGATTACCGAAGGCGTCTCGCTCGGTGCTATCCAGGTGCCCGCCGGAGGCTCGCCCATCATCTTGTTTGTGGACCAACAAACCACCGGCGGATATCCGAAGATCGCGAATGTGATTTCCGCGGACCTTCATCGCCTCGGACAACTCCGCCCTCGCGATGAGATACGATTCGAACTGGTGACGTTCGACGCAGCCCGATCTTTGCTGACCAAACAGGAAACACTTTTGGCATCGCGGGAGTTGATTCTGGAATGAAGCGCATGGATCTGAATTGCGACATGGGCGAACTGCCGGAAGCGATTAGCGACGGTTCTCAGGAGTCGTTGATGGCATCGCTGACGTCGGTGAACATCGCCTGCGGCGGACATGCCGGCGATTCGCAAACCATGAGGGCCACGATCGAGCAGGCGCTGCGCTGGAACCTGGACCTGGGCGCGCATCCCGGATACCCAGATCGCGCGAATTTTGGCCGCCTGGAATTGCAGCTGCCGCCGGAAATAATCGCCGAGTCCGTGTTCGAGCAAGTGCGAGCGCTCGCCGACATCGCTACCCGGTGCGGTGCCCGCGTAACGCACGTGAAAGCGCACGGCGCACTTTACAACCAGGCTGCGCGGGATCGTTTGGTGGCCGTAGCGATCGCTGACGGGGTCGCGCGTTGGAGCCGGGACGTCGCGCTTGTCGGGCTCGCTGGATCGCTGATGTTGGACGTGTTTCGAGAGGCAGGCTTCGGTGTGGCCGCGGAAGCGTTTGCGGACCGGCGGTACGAGGCCGATGGCAGCTTGCGTTCGCGCAAATTTGAGGATGCGCTGATACGCGATCCCGCGGAAGCAGGGCAGCAGGCATTGCGCATCGCCGAACGCGGGACGGTGGTTGCCTGCGGCGGGACCGAACTAGCCACGAACGCGCAGACCATTTGCATCCACGGCGACACTCCGGGCGCCCCTGCGATCGCGGCAGCGGTGGCGAAAACGTTACGGGAAGCCGGCGTCGAACTCAGCGCGCTCGCGCGAAGATCGCGCGAGGATTTGCGCAGCTAGCTTTGCGTCTCTGGGTTTCTGCGCAATCTCGCGCTCTGCGACTTTCGCCACAACCAGTAAACCGGCACCCCCGATAAAATCAGAATTAGTCCCGGCCAAGTGTATTGCGGCTTGTAGCGCAACAATTGCATTTCGATGAACAAAGCGAGCGAGAGATACAGCGCCGGAAGCACCGGGTAACCAAAGACTTGGTAGGGCCGTTCCATATTGGGCCGCTGAAAACGCAAAAGAAAAAGACCGAGGATCGTCAGTATATAAAACATGACGACTGCGAAAACCAGAAAGTCGAGCAATTGTCCGTAGGTACCGGAAAGACATAAGACACAGGCCCAGATGCATTGAACCCAGAGAGCAACCGAAGGAGTGTTGTGTCCGTTTACTTCGCCCACACTTCTGAAGAACAGGCCGTCTTTGGCCATCGCGTAATAAACGCGCGCCCCGGCCAGAATCAGTCCGTTGTTGCAGCCAAATGTGGAAATCATCACTGCAATGGCCACCAGGACTGCACCGCTCGAGCCCACGATCACTTCGGCGACGGCCGTGCCCAGGCGATCGCCGGTTGCGAACTCCAGTCCACGGGCCAGGACGGATGCTCCATCGGGAGTTCCAGCCAGCGGCAGAACATTTAAATACGCGAGATTGGCCAGAACGTAGAGAACCGTCACGATCCCGGTGCCCAGGGCCAGAGCGAGAGGCAGGTTGCGCTTTGGATTCCGCACTTCGGAGGCGATGTAGGTGAGGTTGGTCCAAGCGCTGGAGGAAAAAAGCGCGCCGACCATAGCGAGGCCTATCAGCGTCAGGACGCTGATCCCCACCGTATTTTGGCCGGCTTGATATTGATGCAATCTGGAGAAATTCGCGTCCCGCCAAAAATTGCTGAAGTTCGAATGGCGCGCTGTTTGCGTCGCGAATACGAAGCCGAGGAGAGTTAATCCGGCCAGCGCGGCAACTTTTGCGGATGTGAAAATATTCTGCACGACGGCGCCTACACGCAGGCCGCGTGTGTTCATCCAAGTGAGAAAGACGATCGAGGAGATAGCCAGCAAGTTCAGTGTGTTCAGCCCGACACTGTACGGACCCAACGCACCGAACCACATTTTGTAGGGGCCGAATGTCCCCAGCTTCCAAATCCACGCGGAGGGTGACACCACTGAGAACAGCACGCCGGTGAAATTTGCGAACGCGATGGCCACCGCCGCTATGGTGGCCGTCTGAATGACCAGCAGAGTAGTCCATCCGTACAAGAAGCCCCACATCGGGCCGAGGGATTCGCGCAAGAAAATGTATTCGCCGCCGGCGATGGGCATCGCCGCGGCAAGCTCGCCGTAACAAAGCGCCGCCATGGTGGTCATCAGACCGCTGACCAGCCAGACAATCAGCAGCAAGGCAGGGCTGCCAACTTGGCGGGCGATGCCGGCCGAAACGATGAAAATTCCCGAGCCGATCATCGAGCCGGCGACGATCATGCTGGCGTCGAGCAGGCCGAGGCTTTTGACCAGTCCGGATTCGACGACGACTTTGGCTGCGGGTTGCGGCTGGATTCGCTCGGGCATGGGCGACGATGCGCAACATTACACCGGATGAATGAGTTTCAAGAAACTGCAATGTGAGCACGGAAGGTGCGGGACGAGCGGATGGTTGGACGGAAGAGAAATGCGGCCGGCGGGACGCCGACGCTACGAAAGTCAACGGCCGGAATGCGCGCGGGCTACCAAGGGAGAAAATGGTGCGGGCCAGTCTTAGACCTGATTTGCGTAATGGCTATCGAGATCAAGGCGACCACGCCCAGCGTCGCCAGGCCGAAGTAGATGTCTATGTAGGAGAACAATCTGCTCTGGGTGATCACATTATTTTGAAAAAGCTGCAACGCGCCCAGCGCCGGGTCGCTGCTGGCGCCGCCGCTGCGGTGAATCAGATCCGCGTATTGGGCCAGAGTGGACCGAGTGGTGGCGTCCAGACGATTGGAGATGTCCAAGAGCCGCGAGGAATGCAGCGTCATGCGGCGATCGAACATCACGGTCGCCGCGGTCACGCCAAATGTGTTTCCGAGCTGGCGCACGAAGAAGTACGTGGTCGAAATGTCATTGACGTCGGCCACCGGCGCATTGGCGGAGACAACGTTTCCGGCAGCGAGGATAACGGGCCCGATGCAAAAGCCTTGCAGGAAAATTACAGGCGCCAAGACGATGGTGGGGGTGGTGGGGGTCCAGATATAGCAGATCGCGAGGTAGGCCGAGACCAAGATCAGCAATCCGCCGCCCAGCGTGCGCACGCCGCCCAAGCGGGGAACCAGCAAGTGCAAGGCGAACTGCAGCCCTAACCCAAGGCCGAGCGTGTACATCGAAATAAAACCGCCCGCCTGCAAGGCGCTGTAGTCCTGGACGAAGCGAAGGTATTGCGGCACGACATAAAGCCCGGCGCCGAAGAACGCTCCCACGATCAGTATCACCAGGAAGTAGGAGCGCAGAGACGCGTTCCGCACGACCATGCGCAAGTGCAAGACCGGCGAGGGGTTCTCGGGCCGGTAGTCCCACCAGAGAAACGCGATAAAGAAAATGGCAGCCGCAACCAGTGCGGCAGCAATCCAGTTCGACTGCAGCCACAGATCCTGCTCGCCGCGGCTGATGGCAGTTTCCAGACAGCCCAGCGAGGCAATCAGCAGCAGCGCGCCCCACACATCGACGTGACCCTCTTTCCTGCGCTGAAAAATGCGACCTGGTGGAACAATTTTCCAGATAAGAAAAGCGCCGATCGCCAGAAAGGGAAAATCAACCAGGAAGGCGTAATTCCAGTGAAAGGTGTCGGTGACCCACCCCATGACGGTCGGATATGGGACTTCGAAAGCAGCAAGAACGAGGTAAAGCCGGGTGACCGCCGCCGGCCTCGCTCTCCCGGGAAACAGCACCCCGGAGAGAATCACGACGCGCACCAGAAAGGCGCCGCCGCCGAATCCCATAATCAAGCGTGAAGTCAGAAGTTGCCCCAGATTGCCGCTGCTCAGCACGCAGCCCATCGCACCGGTGGCATAGATTGCGATGCTTAGCAGCAAGTGCCGCCTGGTGCCAATGACGCGCGTCATCCAAGACGACAGTGCAATGGAGCAGAGGTAGCCGACGTTGTACAGAATGATCACCCAGCTGATTTCATCCGAGCTGGCGCCTACGTTGCCCTGCATGTCCGGGAGGAACACGTTGATCGAGAGGCGGTTGGAAATTTCGATGGCGGCAACCATGCCAACGGTCAGGAGCATGGCCATGCGGCGCCCGTAGGACAGGCGCGACACGAGGCTACCGAGGAACCGTTCCTCTTCGAGTTCCCAGGATTCTGGGCGAGTACCAGCTAGAAAGGCCATTGCGCTTCTTCACCGTGAGCGAGTGTAAATAGTCGCTTCCACATTCATGCCAGGCCGCAGCACGAGATTCGGATTCTTGTTTGGCTTGACCAGGATTTTCACCGGAATACGCTGCACCACTTTAATGAAATTTCCGGTGGCGTTTTGCGGGGGCAGCAAGGCTTGGCGCGAACCGGCCGCACCCGCGAGGGAATCTACCACGCCTGCGAACTCTTCGCGGTAAGTGTCCACGTGGATGCGAACTTTCTGACCGGGCGCGACGTGTTCGAGTTGCGTTTCCTTGAAATTCGCGGTGACGTACACCTGATCGAGAGGGACGATGGTGAAAAGTAATTGCCCCGGGGAAACGTACTGGCCCAGGTCCACGGACTTCTGGGTGACTTGTCCGGTGATGGGGGCGGTGATGTGAGTGTAGGCGAGATTCAGCTCGGCTTGTTGCAGCGCAGCTTTGGCGCGTTCGACGGCGGCGAGCGCGGATTTGTAGGTGGCTTCGGCGATGGGGACTTGCTGCTCGCGAGCTTTGGTCTCCATAAATTGAGCTTGCGAGCGCGATACGCGCGCTTCGGCTGAACGCGCATTCGCGCGGGCAATCACGACCGCTTGTTGCGCGGCGGAGAGCTGCTGTTCGGCGGCGGCAAGATCGCTTTTGGACACGCGCGCGGCGGCATCCACGGCATCGAATTGAAATTTGGAGACATCGTCGGTGCCGAGCAAAGGTGTGTAACGGGCCAGATCACTTTGCGCGCGATCGTTGGTGGCGCGCTTGGCAGCGACGTTAGCCTCGGCGACCTGGAGATTCGCGGTGGCGGATTGTTCGAGTTGCGCCTGGGAGCTGGCGTAATCGGCGGCATCGGATTCTTTCTGATGGACGGCGCCGCTGGTGCTGTGGGTGGTGGTTTCGCGCGTCAGGCCGATTTGGATTTTCGCGGAATTTGCCTGGGCTTCGGCGAATTCCAGATTGGCTTTGGCCTGTGCCACTTCGGCTTCATATTCGCGGGGATCGACTTGCACCAACAGGTCGCCTACCTTGACCGGAGTATTGTCGTTGATGAGCAGGTCCACAACGTAGCCGGGAACCTGCGGAGCGACGGCGGTGATGTGGCAATCCACCTGGGCGTCGTCGGTGCTGACGCGGCCGGTGAAGATGTACCACGCGACTGCGAGCAAGATGAGGACGGCGACGAACGCGCCCTTCACGACGGGATGCAGATGTTGCAGCCAGTGCCGCAACGAAAAAGATTCCGGCGGAATCTGCGGCGCCGCAGCAGGAGCGGGGGCGCTGGGTTGCGGCGTTGGCGTAGCAGGCGTGGAGCTCATAATCTAGTTCACCTTTCACTTCGTGTACATTGCTTCGACCTGGCCCGTGGCGCGTGCCAGCGACGCGCGAGACAGATTGAATTGATAAAGCGCGCCGATTTGATTATCGTTGGCGCGAGCCAGCTCATCCTGCGCGGTGATGACTTCGACGTTAGTGGTGACACCGGCCGCAAAACGGCGCTGCGCCTGAGCCACTTCTTCCTGCGCCAGCTGCAGACCAAGATTGGCGACGTCCACGGAATTTCGCGCGGCCCTGAGTTCATCGAGAGCGGATTTTACTTCATTCACGATTTGCGCTTCCAGCTGGCGGCGATTCTCCGCGACGTGCTGCGCTTCGAGCTTGGCTCGCGCTTCTTCCGCGCGAATGCGGCCACCGGTGAAAAGTGGAAATTCAAGAGCGACGGTATAGTTGTAGGCCGGAATGCCATTATTGAAGCGGGAACCCTGATAGAACCAGAATCCGGCGAAATCCAATTGCGGAAGGCGCTGCTCGCCCGCCGCATCCGTCGTGAGTTTGGCGATGCGTTGCTGCGAATTCAAGGAGCGAATCTCCGGGCGCGCGGTTAATGCTTGATCGAGCAGCGTTTGTTTGTCGAGCGTCGGAAGGTCGTAGAAATCGAGGCGGTCGCTGACTTCAAGATCCAGGTCGCGAGGCAGATCGAGCAGCGCGGCCAAGCTGTACTTGGTGGTATGGGTCAGCGTTTCGGCATCAATCAGATTTTGACGCTCGTTCTGCAGTTCGACGTTGGCTCGCACCGTGTCTATGCTCAAACCGATTCCTGTTTTCTGCAATTCCCCAGCCTGGTCGTAGAGCCGCTGGGCAAGTGCCACGCGTGCGTTCGCGGCGTCGCGGGTAGCAAGAGCGCTAAGAATGAGCAGGTATTGGTCCACGACGGCGTTTACCACAATTTCGCGCGTGGTCTGTTCGTCGGCGCGCGCTTGGTGCGTGCCTTCGCGGCCGATTTGGTACGCGCGAATTTTCTGGAAGTTCAGGATGGTCTGCGAAAACGCAGGGCCGACTTGGATGAGCTGATAGGGACCGAGCCCTGCGCGCTGCGGCGCACGCTCGATGCTTTGAACGTTGTATTGGTTGATGAAGGCCTGCCCCTCGATGTCCGCGTGGGGAAGCAGCGCGGAGCGGGCAATCTGACTATTGCGGTCGCTTTCGGAAACGAGAAGTTGAGCGATCACGCGCTGGGGATTTTGCTTAAGCGCGAGTCGCACGGCTTGTTGCAGCGTGAGCTGCAGCGGTAGGGGCGGGGCCGCCGGCTGCTGCTGCGCGGAAGTATCGAACGGCAGCGATACCTGCAGAATTAGGACGAGCACGACAAATATATGCCGGAAATTCGCGGCCATTGATAAACCTCCAAAACGCTCGAACGGAAGCAAGAGCTGGATTCTATCCTTATTTATGGTGTGTTCGCCTCCCCGGAGAGCCGAGCGGCCAGCGGCAGGGAGCGCGGCCGGCGTCGCTGTGCGCGATGTGAAAATGGCGGCATACCTGACTGGACGCACGCCGGTTTCTGGTACGAGCAAGCATGGAGCCGCGCCTTGGTTTTTGGCGGGACGAGCCGCTATTTTTCACGACCTAGCATCGCCTTAGTACCTTAGTACCAGTAACTTACAGGGCTACCAGAGCCAACGGCCCATCGACACCTGCGCAGTGCATCCCTACCTTAATAACTGAAGCCTACGACAGGTCTCCTCGCGAGCGACTTGGGCCCGGTTTCGCCCAAATACGCTTGCGATGCGCTCGTTGCAGTTCGCGCTGGCTGGCAAATGTTGCGCTTGGAAAACACCCGGGAAGGTCTTGATGGAAGTTTTGCTTCGAGTAAAAAACTTGGATGTCTCCTACCGCGGGGCTGGCCCGAGCCGGCACCACGCCGTGCAGCAAGTGAGCTTCGAAATCGGCGAGGGTGAAGTTTTGGGCCTAATGGGCGAATCAGGGTGCGGCAAGACGAGCATGGCACTCGCTTTGCTCGGCTTGCTTTCGGAGGAGCAGGCCGATGTCTCGGGTTCAATCCAGTTTCGCGGCGAAGAATTGCTCTCGAAGGAACGAAGTTCGCTGCGCGCAATCCGCGGAGCGGGAATTTCGCTGGTGTTCCAGGAACCCGAGCTCGCACTGAGCCCGGTAATGAAAATAAGAGATCAGGTCGCGGAAGTGATTCACGCGCACAACGACTGTAAATGGGAGCGCTGCCGCGCGGATGCGGAATTGGCGCTTGCGCGCGTTGGCTTTTCTGACGTCCGACGGATCTCTTCGGCGTATCCGCACCAATTGAGCGGAGGGCAGCGGCAACGCGTGGTCCTGGCGCAGGCGCTTGCCTGCAAACCGGCGCTGCTAATTGCAGACGAGCCGGCGGCTTCGCTCGATGCGCGCAGCCAGTGCGAAATTCTGGCGTTATTGCGGGAATTGCAGCGGGAATTACAAATTTCGATTTTGCTGATCAGCCACGCGCCGGAAGTTCAGGCGAGCCTCGCGGACCGTTTGATGGTGATGGCCAACGGCCGGATCGTGGAACGGGGACCGTTCGAGCAACTCTATCGGAATCCTTCCCATGCCTGTACGCGGGCGATGCTGCGAACCGCGGCGCCGGCGAGCGTTGCCGCAGACATGGATTTCGAGATGGTCACGTAGCTGTTTATTGCGCCGCGATGCCAGAACGACAGGAGCAGAGCATGAATCCCGGGCCGCGATCGAATGGCAGCCAGCTCGAGCCGTTGCTGCGCGTCTCCGGCCTGGGCAAACAATACTTGCAACGGCGGCCGTTTTCACACACGAAGATTGCGGTCGATGCATTTCAGGATGTTTCCCTGACGATTTTTCCAGGTAAGACGCTGGCGGTGGTGGGAGAGTCTGGCGCCGGGAAGTCCAGTTTGGCGCGGTGCATCGCCTTATTGGAACCAGCGACGAATGGAACCGTCGAACTCGCAGGAACGAATTTGGCGGCACTCAGCGGGAAGGAACTTTTTTCGATGCGGCGCGAAGTTCAACTCATTTTTCAAGACCCGTCATCCGCGCTGAACCCCCGGTTGACTGCCTGCGAGATTATCGCCGAGCCGCTGCTGATTCAGGGCGAGGGGACGAAATCGCAGCGGCGTGCGCGAGCGTTACAACTGATGGAGCAAGTCGGACTGGACCCCGCATGGGAGCGCAAACGGCCATTGGAGTTCAGCGGCGGCCAACGCCAGCGCGTCGCGATCGCCAGAGCCCTCGCACTCGGCCCGCATCTGCTGATTCTGGACGAGGCGCTTGCGAATCTCGACGCAGCGAACCAGACTTTGATTCTGAAATTGCTGGCGGAGCTGCAGGCGGCGCACTCGCTGAGCTTCCTGCACATTTCGCACGATCTGCGTTTGGTTTCCGAGTTTGCCGACGAAGTTGCGGTCATGCGCTTGGGCAGGATTGTGGAGTGGAAGAGCACTCGGAATCTGTTTGCATCGCCCGAGCATTCTTACACCAGGGAACTTCTCGCCAGTGTGCGCTCCGTGCAATCGATCCTGCTCGAGCGGTCCGCGTAAGCGCCGCCATGAGATACCTTGCGCGAAGAATCGTGCACTCGACGCTCCTGCTCTTCGCAGTTTCGATTTTTTCGTTTGCGATTCTGCAACTGGCGCCAGGGGACTTTTTTACGCCGATCCGTCTGAACCCACAGATTTCCGCGCATACCGTTGCCGCACTGCGCTCGCAATACGGCCTCGATAAACCCTTGCCGATTCGCTACGAACATTGGCTGCGTTCTGTTTGGCGCGGGGATTTTGGAACTTCTTTTGCATACGGCACGCCGGTTGCGCCGCTTTTGGCCGTGCGCGCGCGCAATACTCTGCTCTTGACCGGAACCTCGCTGCTGCTGGCATGGTTGCTCGCGATTCCCTTCGGAATATGGAGCGCGGCGCGGCGCGGAAAATGGAGCGACCGTGCCGGCGGAATTTTGACTTCTTCGTTGCTTACTGTGCCGGATCTGGTCTTGTTTCTCGCGCTGCTGCTGGTGGCTGTGCGCACGGGATGGTTTCCAACGGGCGGAATGATGTCCGCCGGATTCGAAGACCTGGGCGTTGCCGGGAAAGTAAAGAATCTCGCCATTCATCTTTTTTTGCCTGCACTCGGGCTGGTGCTCGCGACTCTGCCGCCGCTGGTCCGGCATGTGCGCTCGGCGATGATCGAAGTGTTGGAAGCTCCCTTCGTGCGTGCCGCGCGCGCGCACGGGATTCCGGAACGCCGTGTGCTCCTATGCTATGCGCTACCGGTTGCCGCCAATCCCCTGATTACACTTTTCGGATATTCGATTGCTGCGATGCTAAGTGCCTCTTTGCTTGTGGAAATGGTGTTGAGCTGGCCAGGGGTTGGGCCTTTGCTGGTGGATGCCATACTGGCGAAAGATGTTTACGTGGTTGTCGGCGCGGTTATGCTCTCGTCTGTTTTTCTGGTGGCTGGGAACCTCGTCGCGGACGCATTGCTTTTCGCTACGGATCCGCGGATTCGGATGGACTGACGTGCTGACGCAACGGCGCAAACTCGCGTGGCCGGTCGTCGCATTAGCGGCGTTCTGTTGTGTCGTACTCTTCGCCGGCTTTTTCGCTCCGTATGATTTCGCGACCCAGGATCGCGACACACCGTTCGCGCCGCCAACCGCTATTCATTTTGTGGATGCCGGTGGAACTTTTCACATTCGTCCCTTCGTTTACGGTCCGGGCGATTCAGGCCAAAGCGCTGAGAGTTCTGCACAGGGTTCGGATCAGCCCTATCCGCTCCGCTGGTTCGTACTCGGCGCACCTTACAAAATCGCCTGCGTCTTCACGTCGCGCGCGCATTTGTTCGGCGTTGCAAGGCCCGCGCGCATATTCCTGATGGGTTCAGATGGATACGGCCGCGATCAATTGTCGCGGTTTCTCTATGGCAGCCAGATTTCTCTGCTCGCCGGGCTGATCGCGGCAATTCTTTCGGTCGCTATCGGAATCCTTGCGGGCGGAATCGCCGGGTACTACGGCGGATGGATTGATGAACTTCTGATGCGCGGCGGAGAACTGTTTCTCGCGTTGCCCTGGCTCTATCTCTTGTTCGCGGTGCGAGCAGCGCTGCCCCTGCACATTTCGCAATGGCAGGTTTTCCTGCTGCTCATTTCGGTGATGGGCCTGATCGGCTGGGCGCGTCCTGCGCGCCTGATTCGTGGCGTGGTGCTTAGCGCGAAGGAACGCAATTTTGTGCTCGCAGCGCGCGGTTTCGGAGCTTCCGACGCGTACCTGCTGCGGCGGCATGTGCTTCCGCAGACTTACGCGGTGCTGCTCACGCAAATCACGCTCCTCATCCCTCAGTATGTTCTCGCGGAAGTGACTCTCACTTTTCTAGGGCTGGGCGTTGGCGAGCCGATGCCCAGCTGGGGCGCGCTGTTATCTTCGCTGCAGCAGTATTCGGTTCTTTCTTCATACTGGTGGATGTTCCTGCCCGCTCTGCTGTTGATTCCACTGTTCGTGGTGTTTTACGCAGCCGCCGATGCCCTGCAGGAACTTCACAAGTCCGTGCCGCTGTAAAAATCGGGAAATCTCTGCTAAGAGTTGATGCGTGAGGAGAATTCGGCTGGCTAAGGCGTGCGTCGTGTTGATCGTGGCGATTTCGTGCGCCTACGCGGGCGCGCGTGCCCTCCCTTCGCACGCTAGCGACGACCGGATGATCGCCGACGGTACTCCGGGCCACGCGGGCGGCAGGCTCGTGATTGCTTTGCGTTCGGAACCGAAAACTCTGAATCCCGCTCTGGCGTTGGATGAACCTTCACGCGACGTGATTCGTTGCCTCACCGCTGATTTGATTCACATCAATCGCGAGTCACTGAAGACTGAACCTGCGCTGGCAAAATCGTGGAGCGTCTCGCGCGACGGGCGGCAATACACGCTGCAACTTCGCCGCGGATTGCGGTTTTCCGATGGCGAACCGTTCAACGCAGACGACGTGATTTTCAGTTTTCAGATTTACCTCGACGAAAAAGTTGATTCTTCACAGCGAGATCTGCTGATCGTGGGCGGAAAGCCGATCACCGTCGTGAAGGTGAATGACTTCGCCGTCCGCTTTGAATTGGCGCAGCCCTATGCCGCGGCCGAACGGTTGTTCGATAGCATCGCCATTTTGCCGCGCCATTTGCTGGAGAGCGGCTACCGCGATGGCACGTTTTCTCGGGCGTGGAGTCTTTCCATGCCGCCCAGCCAATTCGCCGGGCTCGGCCCATTTCGTTTGAAGGAATACATTGCGGGGCAACGCGTGGTGCTGGAGCGCAATCCATATTATTGGAAGGCTGACCGCGCCGGAAACCAACTGCCATATTTGAACGAGATTGTTTTTCTGTTCGTGCCCAGCGAAGACGCGCAGGTCATCCGCTTCCAGTCCGGAGATACGGACGTGCTCAGCCGGTTCAGCGCGGACAATTTCGCGGTGCTGCAGAAGCAGCAAGCGACGAAGGGCTATCATCTGGACGATCTGGGCGCGGGGCTGGAATACAATTTTTTGTTTTTCAATATGAACGATCTGGCTGCGCAAGGGCCTCCCGAAATTGCCAAGAAGCAGGTTTGGTTTCAGGACTTGCGCTTCCGGCAGGCTGTTTCGGCGGCGATTGACCGCGCGGGAATCGTCCGCCTGGTTTATAACGGACGCGCGACTCCGCTCTGGGATCAGGTGACGCCGGGAAACAAGTTATGGCTGGACGAGAAAATTGCGCATCCGGCGCGCTCGCTGGAACAGGCGCGCCAGCTGCTCGAATCCGCGGGCTTCTCCTGGAAGAGCGATGGCGCCCTGGTGGATCCGCACGGCAACTCCGTGGAATTTTCGATCCTCACCAGTTCCTCGAATGCGCAGCGGACAAAAATCGCGACAATTGTTCAAGACGATTTGAGCCAATTGGGAATGACGGTGCAGGTCGTACCGTTGGAATTTCACGCCTTGGTGGACCGGCTGACCAATACGTACAACTATGAAGCGGCAGTAATGGGATTGGTCAGCGGCGATGCCGATCCAACGTCGGAAATGAACGTGTGGCTATCCAGCGGCGAAACTCACCTGTGGCATCCGCGCCAGGAAAAGCCGGCCACCGCGTGGGAATCCGAGATGGATCGCTTGATGCAACAGCAGCTCGTCACTCTGGACTATGCCAAGCGCAAGAATTTATACGACCGCGTGCAGGAAATCGTCGCCGAGGACCTGCCGATAATTTGCCTGGTGAGCCCCAATATATTAGTGGGTGCCGCCAATCGTGTGGGAAACTTTCGCCCGGCCATTTTGGTTCCTTACGCGCTGTGGAATATCGAACAGCTTTACGTGCAATAAATGGCGAGCCTGAGCCGCAACGCTGCCCGAAAAACTCCGGCGCACGATGACGTGCGCGCGGCCTGGCCAGACGCGCGCCTGGTCCGTGAATGCATCGGAGGCAGTGAAGAGGCCTGGTGCGCACTGATCTTCAAGTATAAGAACCTCATTTTTTCGATCCCCGTGAAGTACGGATTCTCCGCGGACGATTCGACGGACATTTTTCAGGCGGTCTGCCTGGATCTCTTGTCGGAACTACCTAAATTGCGCAAAGTGAAGGCACTGCCGAAATGGATCATGCAGGTCACTGCGCATAAATGCTTTCATCGGAAACAACAGCAACAACGCACGGAAGTTCTGGATCCGGCCGCCAAGGAATTCCAGAAGAGCACTCCGTCCCGCGCTGAGGACATTTTGCGGGAGGCGCAAGACGAGCAAAGTTTGCGGCAGGCCATGGCTGAGTTGCCGCCGCGCTGCCGCCAACTGGTGCGCATGCTTTTCTATGACGAGCCGGTGCGACCGTATCAGGAAATTGCCGCGACGCTGGGGATTGCGGTGGGCTCAATCGGATTCATCCGGCAGCGGTGCCTGGAGCGACTGCGCAAACGCCTGCTGGAAACAGGATTCGCGTGAAGCCGGAAACCAAGAAACACCCTCTTTCCGAGAAGCTGCTGCGCGAGCTGGCGAATCTCGCGACAGAATCCAGCCGCAACAAATTCATTGCGGCCCATCCGCGGCTGCTGAACGACCGCGTGGTGCAGCAACTAAATGAAGTGGTGCGCGGCAAATTGCGCGAAAACGCTCGCGCGGCGCTTTATTTGGCGGAAGCGAGCGTGGCGATCGCGCGACGCTTGCGCAATCGAGCGGCGCTGGGGCGCAGTTTGCGCTCGAAAGCCAACGCTCTTTACATGCTGGGAGAGAATCAGCAGGCGCTGGATTTTCATGCCGACGCTTTGCACATCTTTCGCGACATTGGCAACGCGGAGGAAGAAGCGCGCACACTGATTCCGTCCATTCAGCCTTTTATCCTGCTGGGAAAATACGACCAGGCATTCACAGCCGCGGAAGACGCCAAGAATATCTTCCGGCAATTGGGCGACGACAAACGCTGGGCGCACGTGGAGATCAATCTTGGGAATATTTACCACCGGCAGGACCGTTTCGAGGAAGGACTGGCGTGCTACGAACGCGCCTATGAGATGCTGCTGCCTTTTCGCGATTCCGAAGGGCTGGCGGTGGCGCTCTACAACATGGCGGTGTGCCTGATTACACTGAATGATTTTCCGCGCGCGCTCGCGACTTACCAGCGCGCCCGGGAAATGTGCCTTAGCCACGGCATGACGCTGCTGGTGACGCAAAGCGATTACAACATTGCCTACCTTTATTATCTGCGCGGCGAATACAGCCGGGCAATCGAGATGCTGCGTGCCACGCGCGAGGAGTGCGAGAAAAATGGGGACGCGCACGTGCTGGCGCTCTGCTATCTGGATCTCTCGGAAATCTATCTGGAATTGAATCTGAGCAGTGAAGCGAAGGAATCGGCGCACGAAGGCTATCTGCGTTTCCAGAAGCTGGGCATGGGTTACGAGGAAGCGAAGTGCCAGGCTTATGAAGCGATGGCTTCCAGCCAGATGGGAAAGGCGCTGGGTTCGCTGGAATTGTTTGCGCAGGCGCGGGCGAAATTTGTCAACGAGAAAAATCTGGTGTGGCCGTGGCTGATGGATTTGTACCAAGCCGTGGTTCTTTACAACGAAGGCCGCTTGTTTGAAGCGCGACGGCTCTGTGCGGGCGCGGCTACATTTTTTGATGGCTCCTTCCTGCCCAGCAAGGCCGTCCTTTGCCACTTGCTGCTCGCTCGGCTCTCTCTGCGAACCGGCGAGCTGGAGGCCGCACATGCGGAGTCGTCTCGCGCGATCGAACGCCTCGCGCGTTTGGAAGCTCCCGTGCTCCACTATCAGGCGCATTTCCTGCTGGGGCAGATTCAGCAGGCTTCCGGCGACCTTTCCGGCGCTTACGATTCCTGCCAGAAGGCGCGAGAATCCTTGGAAACGCTGCGCAGCAGCTTGCACGGCGAAGAACTAAAAATCGCGTTCATGAAAAATCGGCTGGAGGTTTACGAGAGCCTGGTCGAGCTTTGCCTGATTCGCGCGGAAAGGCCGGATGGGGCGGAGGAGTCGTTCGGTTATATCGAAATGGCCAAGTCGCGCAGCCTGGCGGAACTTCTGATGCGCTCCGGTCCGGCAATCAGGCCGGCTGACGCGGGACAGAGCGACCTGGTGCGCCGCATCCGCGAAAAGCGCGAGGAGCTCAACTGGTATTACCGGCGCATCGAAATTGAGCAGTTGCGCGCGGAAGAGCCGTCGCCCGAGCGCATCGAAAAGCTCCAGAAAGAGGCTCTGGCGCACGAAAACGAGCTGCTGCACGTGCTGCGGGAAATGCCGCAATCGGAAAGCGCAAGCCACGGACCGGCAATCAGATCGCTGGCCACGATTCGCGCCAGCATGCCGCCGGATGCTGCGCTGGTCGAGTATTTCAGCCTGAAGGATCAGTTCATTGCCGCCGTGGTGACGCACGAAGGATTGAAAATCGTACCGCTGACGCCGCTGTCGCGGGTGATCAACCTGCTGCGCGTGCTGCATTTCCAAATATCGAAATTCAAGCTGGGCGCGGACTATGCGCGGACGTTTGAAAAATCAATGTTGGGCGTCGTGCAAGCACACTTGCGCCAGCTTCACGAAGAAGTGTTCGCGCCGGTTCGCGCGCACATTTCCGCGCGACACCTGATCATCGTGCCGCACGGCGTACTGCACTATCTTCCGTTCCACGCTTTGATGGACGATACGGGATACCTGATCGATTCCTTCACAATTTCTTATGCGCCGAGCGCCAGTATTTTTGCGCACTGCCAGGAAAAGCCGGCGCACACCAGCGGTCGGTCTCTTGTTCTGGGGATTCCCGATGCGCGCGCGCCGCTGATCCTGGAGGAAGTTCGCGCGGTTGCGGAGATCGTGCCTGATTCGGAATTGTTGTTGGGCGCGCAAGCCAACGAGCAGGAGTTGCGCGAGAAAGGGTTGCAAAGCAGGCTGATTCATATCGCGACGCATGGCAAATTCCGGCAGGACAATCCAATGTTTTCCGGGATTCGATTGGGCGACGCGTACCTGAATCTCTACGACCTCTACCAGCTCAAGTTGAATGCTGAACTGGTGACGTTGAGCGGATGCGCGACGGGATGGAACGTAGTTACTCCCGGAGACGAACTGCTCGGCCTGATACGCGGACTTCTTTATGCCGGAGCACACTCGCTGCTCTTGACTCTGTGGGACGTTCACGACCAGAGCACCGCGGATTTTATGGCTATTTTCTACCGGCGCCTCCAGGACGGGGCTGGCAACGCCGCCGCTCTGCGGAGCGCGATGATTGCATTGCGCGCACGCTACCCCCATCCCTATCACTGGGCCCCCTTCACGCTGATTGGCAAGGTTTCCCCCGTCTGACGTCACGCTATTTTTTTTCGATGCCCCTATATTTTTTCAGCAGGTGCCCACCCTTATGAGTTGAAGGCGCTATTGGGTGGCGGGGCAGTTCTTTGGGCAAGGTAGGGATATCAATTTAGGGGGAATGGGATGCGACACTATTCGTTGGAAAAGTGGGTTGATTTTGCACGGAACGTGATTGGCGAGGACGAAAAGATCGAGATGCAAAGCCATCTACAGACCGGTTGCACAACATGCTCGAAAGAGTTGGGCATGTGGCAGCGTTTGCAGCAAGTTGCGCGGCGCGAGTCGGCCTATTCGCCGTCGGCAGGCGCCGTGCGGACGGTGAATGCCACATTCGCTAACCGGTCGGCTGGCCAGTTGCGGCACGCGAAGTCGGAGGTAGCGTCGCTGCTGTTCGATAGCCTTCGCGGTCCTTTATTGGCCGGAGTGCGATCGGCCGCAAGCGCCTCACAGCAGTTGCTTTACGGTGCAGGTGACTACCGGATTGATGTCCGAATCGAGCCACAGAACGACTCCGAAAAAGTGGTTCTGATCGGCCAGGTGCTCAACGCAGCCGACCCTGACGAGCGCTTGGCGGCGGTGCCGATTACCTTATTGAAGGGACGAAAGATACTGGCCGAATCGGTCACAAGCGACTTCGGCGAGTTCCAGATTGAGTGCGAACTGAAAGAGAGTTTTCGGCTAGTGGTAAGGCTGCCCGCGGGGAGAGAGGTAAGTCTCCAGCTGGTCGAACCAGTGATCAACCCGGCAGAGATTTCCACGCACATTGCTGAAAATAAAAGCATTAGAAAGACATCCGGAATCAAGAAAAAGGGTACTAGAACTAAAGATTGACGCGGTGAGTGCGGAAAGTAGCCGCTTGTACCATTGTTCGAGGTTGGTCGCCCGTACCAAGATACAAGAGCGACAGCTTCACGGCACATCGGCTACTGGGCGACACTTAAAAGGAGCACGGCGAATCATGAGGCGTCTAATCGGACTTTCTATACTTCTAACGCTGGGATGCTGGGGCCAGCCAGCTAGGGCGCAAGGACTCTTGGGCGGCCTGCTCAATACCGTCAGCCAGGTGCTGACCGGTCAGAATCAGCAACAGGGAGTGATCGTCCGGACAACTCTGGGCCGAGCGGGACTGCAGAACGCTTGCTCATCCAACGGCTGCACCGTCGTGGGCAATCTGGACGGAAACGTTGGGCAGCTATTTCTGGTGCGGCCGGCGCAGGGTTTGCTGGCGCAACTGCTCGCGGACGTGCTGAAACTGGTAACCGGAATTCTCGATGCCGAACCCGACCAGAGTCTCATGATTCCACCGAACGAAAATAACCAGACCACTGCGTCCACCGCCCCGCAGGGTTTGTGGGACACCATTCCGGTCAACTACTACGGGACTTCGGTTACACACGGATATGTGAATCAGCCCGCGGCCCAAATTATTCGCGTTGCTCAAGCACACAGCGTTTTCAATGTGAGCGGCGCAGGAATAGTTGCGGACATAGACACGGGCGTGGATCCCAACCATCCAGCACTGCAGGGTGTGCTGCTTGCCGGTTATGACTTTACGCGGAACCAGCCGGGCGGATCGGAACTGAACGATATATCTATGTCCGCTCCGCCGCCCTGTGAGACTTGCGCTGCGGCCTACGTAAACCAACACACCGCGGCGATGCTCGATCAGCACACGGCCGCGATGCTGGATGGATCTCAGTACGCGGCGTTCGGACACGGCACCATGGTGATGGGCGTGATTCACCTGGTCGCGCCGACCGCGAAACTACTGCCGCTGAAATCCTTCAGCGCGAACGGAAACGGATCGCTCTCGAACATCCTCGCGGCGATTTACTACGCCGTGCAGAACCACGCGAATGTCATCAACATGAGCTTCGACTTGACGACGAGTTCGACCGAATTAGGCACCGCGATCAACTATGCCAACAGCAACAATGTGATTCTTGCGGCTTCCTCCGGCAACGACGGCAAGCAGGAGATGGTTTATCCGGCCGGATTGCAGAATGTGATGGGCGTGGCCTCGACAAACAATCAAGACCAGCGTTCCACGTTCTCGAATTACGGCAATCAGATCGTGTGGGTCGCCGCGCCCGGCGAAGGCGTCATCACCACGTATCCTTTCGCGACGTATGCCGCGGGATGGGGCACGTCATTCAGCTCGCCGATGGTCGCCGGAACCGCGTCCTTGCTCGTGAACATGCAATCCACAACCAGCCAGAATCAAGCGTCGTGGGCCATTGCTCACGCGAAATGGATCGGCCTGAACATGGGCAACGGACGGCTGGATGTCTACGGATCTTTATCGGCCTACAATCCCATCCAGGGCTTGCTCCAGTAGAATGAAATAATGCAAATGGCAACGCCAGCGAACGACATGCAACTAGCGAGCGGCGGCTTCAATCCGGTTCCACGAATCGGTGAAGCCGCCGAGCGCGCCATATTTTCCGGAGGCGCCGCTCCGAAAACCGCCATGCCGTGGGTTTCTGCCGGTGTTCACGTAAAGCAAATGGAAGAACAGATTGGCGCGTTGCGCAGCTCTTTGATCTGCGCGTTCAATCAACTGCTGGACTTGAAGGATTTGAATACAGGAGTACACAGCACGCGCCTGGCGGAATGGGCGCTGCACGTTGCAGGCGAGCTTGGCCTGGAGCAAAGCTATTTGGGCGACATCGAAGTTGCGGCGCTGCTGCACGACATCGGAAAAATCGGCATCTCCGATGCCATCTTGAACAAACCAGCAAAACTGACTGCTGAAGAATACGAGCTGATGAAGAAGCATCCCGAGTACGGCTGGGCTGTGCTGCGCCAGGTTCCGGGAATGGAGCGCGCCAGCTTAATCATTCTTCACCACCACGAAAGTTACGACGGCAAAGGCTATCCCGGCGGGTTGCAAGGCGAGGAAATTCCGATTGGCTCGCGCATCGTCTCCGTGATTGACGCCTTCGATGCGATGGTTTCCTCGCGGCCCTACCGCCAGGGCCTGCCGTTCGAGGAAGCCGAACGTCGCCTGTTGCAGGCGAGCGGCACGCAGTTCGATGCCCGCGTCGTCGAACGCTTCCTCCCGCTCGCGCGAGCCGAAATGGCCTCCGTGTTTGCCGCCGCCGGCACCGCGGTCTCGACCGCCCTCTAACACCCCGCGCGCCAAGCATCCGCAAACGTAACCGCAAAGCAACAGACCAATCGACTTCTGCGTTCACTACACTACCGCGGTGGTATCATCCGTTTTCGCCACGGGAGAAATCTTACGTCTGATGCCAAAGCTCCGGCCGATCTTCAGGAAGTGAGCGCGCGCGGTTTCAGTCGCGGCCTCGGCTTGTTTGACAGCACTATGATCGTGGCCGGGTCCATGATCGGCTCGGCCATTTTCATCGTCTCCGCCGAAATGTCCAGGCAGCTCGGCAGTTCCGGCTGGCTGTTGCTCTCGTGGGTTATCGCCGGCGTCCTCACCATCACCGCGGCGCTCTCCTACGGCGAACTGGCATCCATGATGCCGCACGCGGGCGGCCAGTATGTGTATCTGCGGGAATCGTTTTCGCCGACTCTGGGATTCCTGTACGGCTGGACGCTGTTCCTCATCATTCAAACCGGAACCGTTGCGGCTGTGGCGATTGGCTTCGCGCGGTTTCTCGGCGTGTTGTGGCCGACCGTGAGCGAATCTCACTACCTGATCGAGCCATTGCACATCTCCTCTGGCTACGCGATTTCACTTTCGACCGCGCAACTGGTTGCGGTGCTGGTGATTCTGCTGCTCACATGGAGCAACACGCGCGGGCTGAACTACGGCAAGGCAATCCAAAACGTTTTCACCACCTGCAAGATCGCGTCGCTGGCCGGGCTGATCGTTGCGGGCATTCTGTTTGGACGCAACACCGCGGCGATTCATGCGAACTTCAGCGCGATGTGGTCGCGCAGCGGATACGTGCCGATCGCCTCTGGAATCAGCGCCGCCACTGGCTTCGGACTTTTCGTCGCGCTGTGCGTTTCGCAGGTCGGCTCGCTTTTTGCCGCGGATGCCTGGAACAACATCACGTTCACGGCCGGCGAAGTGAAAAATCCGCGGCGCAACATTCCGCTTTCGCTCGCGCTCGGCACCGGCATGGTGATTGGATTGTACCTGCTGGTGAATCTCGCTTATCTTTTCACGCTTCCGCTCAACGCGATCCAGCACGCCGAATCCGATCGCGTCGCGACGGCCACTTTGCAAGCCGTCTTTCCCGGACTGGGCGTTACGCTCATGGCTCTGGCCATCATGGTTTCCACTTTCGGCTGCATCAACGGCATGTTGCTCACGGGTTCTCGCGCCTATTACGCCATGGCGCGCGATGGGCTGTTCTTCCAGCGCACCGGAATTCTGAATCGCGCCGGAGTTCCCGGCATCGCGTTGCTGGTGCAAGGCGTGTGGGCCGCGTTTCTGGTTCTGCCGCGTACCTACGATCCCCTCAGCGGAAAATATGGCAACCTTTATAGCAATCTGCTGGACTATGTGGTCTCCGCCGTTCTGATTTTTTACATTTTGACGATCATTGGAATTTTTCGGTTGCGTCGAACCAAGCCGTTGGCGGAGCGGCCGTACAAGACGTTTGGTTATCCCGTGGTGCCGGCGCTGTACATCGTCGGCGCCAGCGTAATTCTCGTCGTCCTGCTTCGCTATCGTGCTGCGACGACTCTGCCGGGGCTGGTGCTGATCGCCAGCGGTCTGCCCGTGTATTTTTTGTTTCGCGCTGTTTCGCCGCGTAACCCGGAAAACGCCAAGAACACCACCGCTTAGAATGGGTCGCTGTTGTTTGTATTCAGTCATTTGCAGCCGTTTTTAATATTTCGCTCACCACCGATTAGGTTTTGCCGGACCGCGTGGAGCGAGGAAATGGAAATCGCGGCAGTCCCGCGTTGCGGGGACAGCTGGCGCGAGGCGATTTTGTATACAGTTTCATATTTTAGTTTGCGATCGAATGGAGCGCGAAGCCGCAGCGGAAACAGCTGTGCGATGGAACAGAATTGGTCTAGAACCAGTACTACCTGTCCGAAATCGCGCTAAACCTGTAGCAGCTGCGACGGACAGGTTTGGTACAGGTTTTGTGAATCGGGCTGCAGCGCGATGCATCCTGCGATCCGGCAGCGCGGGATCGAAGCGCCGCCCAGGCGGAGAACGTCTGCAGCGTCGGGCCAGCACGCGAGGTAGGAGTTCGACGGAACGGTTGTCGCAACGTGCATCTAAACCCCCACCCTTCGCATGAAACAAAGGCGCGAAGGATGGGGAACTCGGCTAGACGTTTTCCTGGTACAAAAAATGCGCGTAAAACGAGGCAAATTGGTTTTTTCACAGCCTCCACCCGAAGGGTGCGCCATCCGCCGTCAGTGAGTCGCCCACACGACGGGAAACAGCTTGCCGGCTTGTTCGCCCGACAGTGGAGCGCCAGCTAGCTGTGCGGCAATCGCGAGAACAGGATCACGCCCTTCAGCGAGGTCGGACGGTGATGGAATGACCTTGACGTCAGGTGTCACGCCCGTTCCTTCCAACTCCCCGCCGTCCGGCATTTTCAGCCTGGCAATCGAAACCTCCACGGAGTACGCGATGAACGTAGCCCCCTGTAACATCAGGGGAAAGATTTTTGCGCGGCGAACGGCTCCTTCGGTCGTGTCCCCGATAACCGTGCCTCGTTTTTCGAGTTGTACGGCGCGTGCGAAAATCTCCGCCGCGGAACCTGAGGCGCTGTTCACCAGCACGATGAGCTTTCCGCCGAATGCTCGATCGCCCCTGGAGGAGATTCGCAGAGGACCGCTTCCGCTGCGTTCGATCATGTCTCCGACAACGATGTCGTGATCGAAAACATTGCTTATCATCGAGCGCAAGGCATCCTCTGCGCCGCCGGAGTTGTCGCGCAGGTCGAGTATCAAGACTTCGTGCTTGCGAGCGGTTCCGAAGAGACGGTCGATTTCTGACTTCGGGAGGATGAAGCGTGGCATCTTCCAAATCATCAGCTTGTCATTTAATTCGTTCGTTCGCGGCCTGGTCAAAAGCTGATAACCCTCAATGAGGCGCCGGATTTGATGTTGGCCGTCTCCCCCCAGGAAGTAGTTCGATGTTTGCGGCAAAGTGACCAACTGGCTTTTGGTGATGATTTCGCGGGAGGCCTGGCCGGGGCTGGCGACTACCAGTCGATATTCCGCTAGCGGCAGCAGCTGATTGATTCGCTGATCGATGATTCGAAACGTGGACCGCCTCGGTTCGTAGCCTTGGATCTTCAGGACCTGATCGCCGGGCCGAAGCCCCTTTTCCCATGCGTCCGAGTTCGGCTCGACCGCCGTAATGATGCAGTTCTCACCTACCATTTCCATTTGCCAACCACTGTAGACAACTACGTTGCGGGCAGGAGGCACGAAGATCGTGTGGGAATCACTCAAACCCTCGACCGCCGACACGACCACGCCAAGTCCGGCGACGAGATTTGGAACATCGTTAAGCTTCTTATTGGCCTCTTGGAATCGCGCATGCAGGTCGATACCGCGGAATGTCGGGTCGAAGTAATTTTTCTCAATCGTCTCTTCAACCTGATGAAGAATCGCGCGCGCCTGCTCTTGCTCGACCCGATTCAGCTTTTCCTGTGCGGACGTGCACACAGCTGCTACAAGGTAGGCGAGGAAGATCGCGACGAGTAGCATTGTTCTTCGATTCATGCGCTTAGCCTTTCGCTCAAAGGTCACGCCCGCTTTTTCACGGGGCCGGCGCCCCACGCTCGCCGCGAATCAGGGTCGGCACCCGGAACTGCAGAACCAACGGCATACTCAAACACTAATCAACTTCTACGTCAACTATCCGAGTGGTATGATCGCGCGCCGCACTAGGCGCGACTTAGCCCCTCGCTCTCAGAACTTGCGTTTGATTTCCTTCGCCATTCTCACGATGGGGAGTATTTCTCCGTTACTCAGGGGCACTTGCAAATTTTCCAGCGCGGCGTAGCCCTTCGCGCAATAGAACGCGACGCCGCTCAACGTTGCGCCCATTTCCAGGCGGGTGAAGCCGGCTGCGCGGGCGGCGTTCTCGCAAGCTTCGAGGATTAAGGTGCCAATGCCGCGCCGCGCCCATTGGGGATGGACGAAGAAGGCGCGAATCTTCGCGGCATCGCGGGCGGGATCGAGCAGGGAGTCCTCGCGGCGGGCATATTGATCGCCGCCATAGAGAGTTTTGCGCTTGCTCCATCCGCCGCAGGCGACGGGAACAGTGATTCGTGATGAGTGATTAGTGACGAGTGGAGGAGGCGCTGCGGGCTCGTCTTCTTCACGCACTGCTACACGCTCCACGGCAAAATAGGTCCCATCGGCGATTAGTTGGGTATCTACTCCATAGACCGATTCGAGCGCGCCCGCGATTTGCGCCGGGGTGTAATCGGCCGCTTGCAGGCCGCGGACGGAGGCTTCAATTAGTTCGCGCAGGCGCGGGACATCTTCTGGGGCTGCTTTTCGTACTAGAAATTTCATTGCGTCGCGGCCTTCCTTGAGAATTCGCGGAATTTTAACTGGAATTTTGGTTCTTGAGATGAAAACGAGCGGGGGCGGGTGGGCTGGGCTTCGACTTGAAGGGTGCGGGGTTGGACGCTGTGCGAGGACTGCAAGAGTCAAAGGCGCCCAGCTAAAGCTGGCCGCTACAAAGTCGAAACCTTGGCCTACGTTCAGTTTTCCGCATTGCGTAAGGCCAGCCGGGCAAACTGGTGGGGTGGCGCCCGTGGCTGGCTGGGCGTCGCGCTTGGGGCCGGGAATTTTCGCCTCTAGAACTGGGTGGGCGTGGTCCGCAATGTGATGCGGACTCCGCGTTCAGCGTTCAGGTCCGTGGTGCGCTGCCAATCAATACTCTTGAGGTCGGTGGACGCCTCGCTGCCGTCTGGCAGCACGTAGAAAAGCAGGCGGCCGGCGACCCAGTAATCCCTGGCTGGGTAGATCGCCTCCGACTTCAACGCTACCAGCGTAAGGGCGCGGCTGGGCAGTTCCGGTTGCGCCGGGCCCAGCGAAGCGGGCGGGGCGGCGGGAGTGCTGGACGGTGACGGCACGTAGTACACACCCGGCGAAGATTGTGTCGCGACCGGGCCGCTGGATGGCTGGGCGTAAGATTGCGCGCGCGGCGCTACATTCGCACGTGCATTCGGGTCTCCGTAGTAGCGCGACGGCGTCGGGGATACATATGCCGTTAGGCGAGGCAGCTCGACGTCTTGCATTACTTTTAGAGTGATCATTTGCTCGCTCTTCAGCTTGGGTTGTGGTCCGCGGGCTGGCAGGGTGAGCACCTTCCAGGGCCACAGCGGGGGAATCGCCCATTCGATCATGTCGCGCTTGGCGTGGCCGTGCCCCATGATGTCGCCCTGTTTATCCACGTGCTGACCCTGCGCTGCCACGATTCTGGCGTTCAGGTCGGCGTCTGTATTCGGCATGCCGATGTGATCGAAAACGATATCGAGATATCCCTTGCCAATAAAGTGGCCCGGCTGCTTGGCTGCTTCCAGGCGTCCTTCCAGGTAGGAGCCGCGCGGGAATGCGGCGTGACCGAACTCGGTGAACTGGCTGAGGTGGCAGAGCACCGGGTCGCCAACTTGCGCGGTTTTCGGAGAAATAGTGGGATCGTCTATCGTGCAATGGAGCAGGGTTCCCGCAGGTATCAGTGTTGCCTGGCCCCACGCGGCAGGCTGTAGACACACCAAGAACAGCGCCAAAAACAATGATTTTCGCATAGTCCTTCTCCTAGGTTGGGATGCAGGCAGCGGGGGAGGGACACACCGAGCAATGGTTAGGGGCTGTCTGCTTCCCCGGGTTTCATCGGCGAGAGTGTACGCCTGTAATCCCCGGCTGGCAATACGTTCGTTAATTTCGGGCGTGCCTTACCGCTACCTTTGCAGGCATCTTTTCGCGAATCGGGTAAAATCTCTTGGCGCGGCAAAATCGCCGGCGCGGGAAGGGCGGCGGAATTTGAGCAAAGCAATTCTGGTGGTGTTGGGGCAATTCACCGAGGATGTGGAAGGGCGCATCGCGCGGGATTTCACGGTGCGGCGCGTATCCAGTGACGCGCCGACTCGATATGAGGACGTGCTGCGCGCGGCGGAAGGAGCGGATGCGCTTTTTATCAGCCCGGTGGTGAAGCTGGATGCGGAATTCTTTCGCCGCGTTGCGGCGTCGGTGAAAGTGATCGCGACTTTTTCGGTGGGCTACGATCACATTGATCTGCGCGCGGCAGCTGCAAGGAACATGCCGATTGCCAATACTCCGGGCGTGCTGACCGATGCGACGGCGGACTTGGCGATGCTGTTGCTGCTGGGGGCTGCGCGGCGGGCTTACGAGGCAGAACAATTGGTGCGGACCGGGGCTTGGGCGAAGATGAGTTCTGGTGCCCGGCTGCTGGGATGGGATTGTGCCGGCAAAGTGCTGGGCATTTTCGGGATGGGGCGCATCGGCCAGGCCGTGGCGCGACGGGCGCGCGCGCTTGGCATGAAGATCCACTATTACAATCGCAATCCGCTGACTCAGGAGCTTGCGGGAGACGCTGTCTTTCACCGAAGTGCGCAGGGTTTGCTGCGCGTCAGCCAGTTCCTGAGCCTGCATGCGCCGCACACGCCGGAGACGCATCATTTTCTGAATGCGCAGAACATTGCGCTGCTGCCGGCGGGAGCGATTGTGATCAATTCGGCGCGCGGGGGACTGGTGGAAGATGAAGCTCTGATCGCGGCGCTGAAGACCGGCCGCGTGGCCGCCGCGGGTTTGGATGTGTTCGAGGGTGAGCCGAACATTAATCCTGGGTATATCCGGCTGCAGAATACCTTTTTGCTGCCGCATATCGGAAGCGCCACTCTGGAGACCAACACAGCGATGGGCATGCTCGCGCTAGACAATATTGACGCTGTGCTGGCCGGCAAGCCCGCGCCCTCGCTATTGAAACTCTAAGTCGATTAATTTCTCGCGTGATTTCGCGGGGCACACGAGAACAGGAGAAGCCATGAAAGCAATTCGCGTGAAAGATTTCGGCGGCCCAGAAGTAATGCGGCTGGAAGAAGTGCCCGATCCAAAAGCCTCTGGCGCGCAGGTGGTGGTGCGCATTCGCGCCGCCGGCGTCAACCCCGTGGAAGTGTACATGCGCTCAGGCACCTATCCCCGCAAGCCAACGCTCCCCTACACGCCAGGCAGCGACGGCGCCGGCACGGTGGAATCGGCCGGCCCGGATGCGAAGCGCTGCAAACCGGGAGAGCGCGTGTATTTGGCCGGCAGCTTGTCCGGTACGTATGCGGAGCTGGCGCTGTGCGAGGAGCAGTTCGTGTTTCCGCTGCCTGCGCATGTCTCCTTCGCCCAAGGCGCTGCGATGCACGTTCCGTACGTCACGGCTTTTCGCGCGTTATTTCATCGCGCGCATGCTTTGGCTGGCGAAACTTTGCTGGTGCATGGCGCGAGCGGTGGCGTCGGAATCGCCGCAGTGCAACTGGCGCGCGCCGCAGGGCTGCGCGTGATCGGGACCGTTGGTTCCGAGCGTGGACGAAAACTCGTGTTGGCCGAGGGAGCGCACCAGGTGCTCGATCATTCTGCTGCCAATCATTTTGAGGAAGCTCTGGCGGCAACGGGCGGCCGCGGTTACGACTTGATCGTCGAGATGCTCGCTAACGTGAATCTGGGCCGCGATCTCGCGATTCTCGCGCCTCACGGCCGCGTTTCCGTCGTTGGCAGCCGCGGCAACGCGGAGATTACTCCGCGCGACATCATGGGACGAGATGGCGCGATCCTGGGCATGAGCATGGCGAACGCCACACCCCAGGAGCTGATCAGCGTTCATGCCGCGCTGGTTGCGGGATTGGAGAACAAAACGCTTCGTCCTGTGATCGGCCAGGAAATTCCTCTCGCCGAAGCGGCACGCGCGCATAGCGCGATCATGGCCGGGGGCGCGTACGGCAAAATCGTGCTGATCCCGTAGGAGCGACGACGCTGCTTTGGAATCGCGCGCCGCCGGGCGAAGGGAGCTGGCGGAGATGCCAGAGGTAATTCGCTGAAGTTATTCGTGCAGCACGACGCTCAACAGGGAGGTGTTGATCTGCAAGCCGCCGTTGTACTTGATGAAACCGAGCTTGCGGAATTTGTTCATGAAAAAATTCACGCGTGAGCGCGTGGTGCCTACCATTTCCGCCAGCGTCTCCTGTGAGATCTTTGGCAGAACTCGCTGCGGTTTATCTTCGGTGCCGTAACGGGCCAGCAGCAACAGCGTGCGCGCCAGGCGCTTCTCGCTGGAATTAAAAAGCTGATCAACCAGATCTTCTTCGATGCGGATGTTGCGCGAAAGCATGTACGTGATGAAGCGGTCGGAAAATTCGTGTTCGTGGTGCAGGACGCGGATCATTTCCTTCTTTTCGATGACCAGTAGACTGGTCGGGGCGATCGCCGTCGCCGACCCGATGCGGATCGGCTGGCCGGCCAGGCATCCTTCGCCAAAAAAATCGCCCGGTCCCAAGACAGCCACCACCGCTTCCCTGCCGGCTTCATTTACGACCGAGAGCCGCACGCCACCTTTTTGGATGTACAACACATCTTTCGAGAGATCACCTTGCGAGAAGATCGTTTCTTTCTTCGCAAACTCGGCGACCTTTCTCGCGACTCCGGAGGACTGCAGAAAATCCTGGGCGCTGAAGGTTTTCTTCCCGCCGGGCTTGCTCCTGGTGGTCGTCGGGTGACTTTGCGCTTTAGTTGCCACTTCTGAAACTCCTTTCGCGAATCCGACATTTTACCATCGGTGCGAACCGGCACAATCAAAATCCCGGTAATGTGCTGTAGTGAACAGATATGCCCATTGGACCCATCTAAGATGTTGCCCTAGGTGAAGTCAACGTAGCAGGCCGGAACCAAGTCCAAGAGACTTCGCCTGAAAGACACCGGAGATCGCAGGTTTCCTCTCAGTGCAGCCGCCGGTAACAGGTCTTTGGATCAAGCCAGAAATTTCGCGCGACAACTTGGGACAGGCCGAAGTGTCTGCCTGTAAAGAGAAAGGGGTAAAAAAGCTTATGCCGTTACTTCAGATATTGATGGTTCTGATTGTGGTGGGAGTTCTGCTGTGGCTGGTGAACAACTTCATACCGATGGCGGGATCGATCAAGTCACTTCTGAACGCCGTGGTGGTGATCGCCACTGTCTTGTGGTTGCTGAACATTTTTGGACTTTTTCACTCCCTGTCGCGGATGCACGTCGGGACGTAAACAGTCCGGAATTGACCGTAATTCAAACAGCCGCCGCGCGCCAATCTGGCGCAACGCGGCGAAGGAATTATCGCGCCAGACGCGAAGAGCGACGGCGCGCGGATTCATACGAATGGAGGCACGACTCATGAAACGATTCGGAGTTCTCAGCACAGCGGCGTTGCTTTTGCTACTCGGCAGTACTGCGAGTGCTTATGCACGTCAAGAGCAGCACGAACAGGAAGCCAAGCCTGAAAACAAGCCAGAAGCCAAACCGGCGAAACAGGAAGCAGCCAAGCCTGAAAACAAACCGGAGGCCAAACCCGCGAAACAAGAAGAGACCAAGCCGGTGAAACAGGAAGCAGCTAAGCCTGAAAAACAGCAAGAAGCCAAACCCGCGAAACAAGAGGACACCAAGTCGGCGAAACAGGATGCGGCCAAGCCTGAAAAACAGCAAGAGGCGAAGGGCCAGCCAGAGCAGGCCAAATCGAATAACCAGCAACATGCGCAGCGGACTCCGGCCGAAGAGCAGAGGCAACGCGCGGTGCCGGCACTGCGCCTAAGCGCCCGAGGCAGCGCTCGCATACCTGACGATCGCTTCCGCGCCAATTTCGGCCGCGAGCACGTTTTCGTCATCAGCCAACCCGAGATGGTCGGAGGATATTCGCGCTTTCAGTACGGCGGGTTTTGGTTCGGATTTGTGCAGCCGTGGCCGGTGGGCTGGTACTACACCGACGACGTGTACGTTGATTACATTGACGGCGGGTATTACCTGTACAACCCGTATTATCCCGATACGCGCGTTTCCATCAGCGTCGTACTCTAACCGTCCGTCCCCGCTTGCTTCAGGGGGCGATTGCGAGCCGTACGGATCGAATCGCCCCAGCAGCGCCGGCAGAATCAGAAAGTTTCGGACCTGCTTCCATCGGATAAGAGGAGAAAAAAATGCTTGGAACAATCTTGATTATCTTTTTGATCCTGGCGCTCGTCGGCGCCTTCCCGCGCTGGGGTCACAGTCGCGAGTGGGGCTATTTCCCGACGGGCGGTTTGGGCCTGGTGCTGCTGGTGGTTGTGATTCTCGTGATTCTCGGACGTATTTAGACTCTTCGCCGCCGGATGCGCCTGCGGCATAGCTGGAAGAAGTGTGATGCACGTAGCGATATTCCATTTCTCAGCCAGCGCGAGTCTGTCAGCTTGGAGGTGGGCGATGCATGACGCGAAACAACAAGCCGTCAGGTTTCTCGAGAAAGAAATCAAAACGTATACAGCCTTATCTCTATTTTTGTCGAAGAAGGGCGTCAGGGAGCACCTGCGCGCCAGCGCGAACAAAGCTCTGACCAGCCCCTCGTTTTACAAAGAAAGAATGAAAGAGGCCAAGAAACTCGTCCATGAGCTCAGGAAATCAGATTAGAACGCGAGTCCCGCAAACTGCTACGTTCGCTAACCGGAGCCGCTGGTCAATCCGCATCGTGGCGATTGTTCTCGCCGTGCTCCTGTGCCACGGCCATTCCTTCGCATACTCCGTGCTGACCCACGAGGAAATCGTGGACTTGGTGTGGACCGATGAGCTCCGCCCACTTCTCCTCCAGCGATTTCCAACCCTTACCGAAGGCCAGCTCACGGAAGCGCACGCCTATGCCTACGGCGGCGCCGTGATCCAGGACCTCGGCTATTACCCGTTTGGCAGCGTGGAATTCAGCAACTTGGTGCACTACGTTCGCAGCGGTGACTTCGTGCGGGAGCTGCTGGCGCAAAGTCAGGACTCCAACGAGTACGCGTTCGCTCTGGGTGCGCTGGCACATTACACGGCTGATGCTGCGGGGCATCCCGCAGTCAACGAGGCAGTAGCGATCGAGTATCCGAAACTTCGCGCGAAGTACGGAAATTCAGTGAAGTACGCCGAAAACCATACCGCGCATCTGAAGACGGAGTTCGGATTTGACATGGTACAGGTCGCGAAGAATCGTTACGCGTCGAAGCAATATCACGATTTCATCGGGTTCCAGGTATCCAAGCCTCTGCTGGAGCGGACGTTTCCCGTGGTTTACGGATTGGAGTTGAAGGACGTGTTGCCGCGCGAGGATCTCGCCGTTGGTTCCTATCGCTTTGCGGTCAGCCGGATGATTCCGGAGTTGACGCAGGTTGCGCTGCGAACCCATCAGAAGGACATGATGCGCGAGCAGCCTGATTTTGCGAAAAAGAAGTTCCTCTACCGCCTATCGCGCTCCGACTATGAGAAGGAGTGGGGAAAGGATTACGCGAAGCCGGGATTCACGACCCGGGTGCTCGCCATTCTCTTGCGATATACGCCGAAAATCGGTCCGTTCAAGGCGATGGCGTTCAATAATCCGACCGCGGACACCGAGAACAAGTATTTCAAGAGCATCGATACGACTGTGGACCAGTATCGCGCCCACTTGGAAGAAGTGCGCGCAGGCTCGCTACAGTTGACGAATATGGACCTCGATAGCGGCAACCAGACCCGGGCAGCGGAGTACACGCTCACGGATGAAACCTATGCAAAGTTGCTGGCGCAACTGACGGACAAGAAGTTCGATCGCACCTCAGCGGAGCTGCGCGACAACATTCTGAACTTCTATGGGGATCTTTCCGCTCCGATCGAGACAAAAAGGGACGCTGCGCGCTGGCAAAGCGTCTTGGCCGATCTCGATCATTTGAAGGTGGCCACTCCCGCGCCTGTTCTCGCGGCGAGCGCCGCAAAGTGACCGCGCGAGCAACATCTCCTGGTGTGCACAAGTGAACAGATAGTCGTGGCGATTCAGACTAGACTTTCGTATCGCGTGAGACTCAGGGTGGTACGGCAGCCCGGTTCGCGCACTGCACTCCAGCCGACTTGGCCTTGAACCTGCACAAAGTAAGAGGGTTAAGGGGTCAACATGCTTTGGACAATATTCGTGATCTTGGTGATTTTGTGGCTGTTGGGAATCGTCACCTCTTACACGCTCGGCGGGTTCATCCATATCTTATTGGTCCTGGCCATCGTGGTCCTGCTGATTCGGGTCCTGCAGGGCCGAAGCGTAGTTTCCTGATCGTGGAGCCGACATTATGAAACCAACCTCTCTAGCCGGCATTTTGTTGGTCGTCTTGGGCGCGCTGGCGCTTGCCTATCAAGGCATCAATTACACACATCGCGAAACGGTGCTCGATGTGGGGCCGATCCATGCCACCGCGGACACCCAGAAGCACATACCACTGCCTCCCATCGTCGGAGGCCTCGCGATTCTGGGCGGAGCATTTCTGCTTTTCGCCGGCGCTAAGAAAAACTCGTAACGGAATTTCCCGGTTGGGGATAGCTGGAGGACGGATTTCATTCGACGGGCTCCCCCGGCTCACGGCGTGGTTTCCTGCGCCCTCACAAAGGTCTCGGAGAGCGCAACTTCCGGGAGCCGCAACTCTGATCATGGAGGTCAGCAATGATACGCAAATCAATTCTGGTCGTCTGTTTGGGACTGCTCGCAAGCACGACGCTTTTTGCCAAGAACAAGGAACAAGAGCGCCTGGAAAATTCCGGGGTGGTGATGCAGGAGATTATGAACCTGCCGGACAATATTCCTCAGGATGTAATGGAAAGAGCAGAATGCGTCATCGTCTTTCCGTCCGTTCTCAAAGCGGCATTCGTCGTCGGCGCCAGTTATGGCCGCGGCGCGATGGTTTGCCGCACCGGCAAGGAATTTCACGGACCGTGGGGCTCGCCAGCGATGTTTGCGCTCGAAGGCGGTAGCATTGGATTCCAAATCGGCGGACAAGCTACTGATCTCGTTCTGCTAATTATGAATGACCGGGGCGCACAGTCGATTCTCAGCAGCAAAGTGAAGCTGGGCGGAGATGCCTCGATCGCCGCGGGCCCGGTAGGCCGCGACGCTTCCGCGGACACCGATGCATTCATGCGCGCCGAAATTCTCAGCTATTCGCGCACGCGTGGTCTTTTTGCCGGAGTTTCCCTGGAAGGATCCACGCTTCGTCCGGATGATGACGCTACAGCGGACGTCTATGGGCGCAGGCTCACCGCCAGAGAAATCGTGATTGAGGGCCACGTCGGAGTTCCTCCGTCCGGCCGCCACCTGGTTGACGTATTGCAGAAAAATTCACCGCATAACGAATCGAAGGAATCCGCGCGCAATAAGTAGCCGCTCGGGGCTTGCGCTCGCATTTGCATCCCGGCTGGATTGGGACCCGGTGAGAAGTCCGTCACCGGGTTCCCAATCTGTTCGGATTTCGTGGAGTTCGCCGGATTTTGAGCAGCACTGGCTCCGCACCGCGTTCGGCGCGCCCCCGTCGTTAGGTTTCTGGCCATGCCGCAGCTTGTCCCCACACAGTAGTATGTTTAGAGTATTGCCCGTTTTTACCTGCGTACTACAATCTCGCCACTTTTGAACCGTAGCGCGCTTATGCGCATGTTTTTCGTTCGTTGTGCCGTGGAGATTTCGCGACGGCGGCGCAGTTGTGTATCCAGCAGTTCGGCGGCAGCTCAAGTTTAGCACCCGCCGGCAGTTTCGTTGCTTCGCCGCCTAATTCAATTTCTTGGAGGCTCCGTTGAAGACGTTCTGGCTTTGCATCGTGCTGTTTTTTCTGGCCTCACCCGTGCTGGCGCAGTCCGACCAACCCGCGCCGCTGGAAATCGACGGGGTGACGTTCTCGGGAAGCATTCGTGAGCGCTATGAGGCTTGGGATTGGTTTACGCCGGCCGCGGGCCAAAACCTCTACGGGTATTCCGGCACGCTCATGCGCTTCTCTCTCTCGCAGAAAAAACAGAATTACGACTGGAACATTGAGATGGCCGTGCCGGTGCTGTTGGGCATTCCGAACGGAGCGGTGGTGGCGGCGCCGCAGGGGCAACTCGGGCTTGGAGGGAACTACTTCGCCGCGAATCACGGCGACCAGTACACGGCGTTCCTATTTCCCAAGCAAGCCTTGGTGCGCTTCAAATGGGATCATTCCAGTTTGCAGGCGGGCCGCTTCGAATTCAGCGACGGCAGCGAGGTGAAACCCAATGACCCGACGCTTGCCGCACTCAAGAACGACCGCATCGGCCAGCGCCTGCTCGGCACGTTTGGTTATTCCGATGTGATGCGCAGCTTCGACGGCTTGCGCTATGCTTACTCCAACGGTTCGTGGAATTTCACGGCCGTCAGCGCGATTCCCACACGCGGCGTTTTCCAGGTTGACGGCTGGGGCTGGGTGGACACGCCGATCACTTACGCGGCACTGACCAAGCAGGCGGACTTCGGATCGAGCCATGCGGAATGGCGGGCCTTCGGACTGTTTTACTACGACGATCGCAACGTGCTGAAGACCGACAATCGGCCCGCAGCGGTGCGCGCGGCGGATCACGGCAGCATCGCCATCGGGACCTACGGCGGGCACTACATCATGGCGACCGCGACGGACGCGGGTACCTTTGATCTGCTGGGATGGGGGGTTTTGCAGAGTGGACAATGGGGAGCGCTCACACAGCGCTCGGGAGCGGGCGCGATTGAAGCCGGCTTTCAACCCACAGCCGTCGAGCGCTTGCGTCCCTGGTTCCGCGCGGGCTACTACTACTCGAGCGGCGATGGGAACGCGGCCGACCGAACGCACGGAACTTTCTTCGCAGTGCTGCCCACGCCGCGCGTGTATGCACGGTTTCCGTTTTTCAATTCCATGAACAACCGCGATCTTTTCGGCGAAGTGATGCTGCGCCCGACGAAGAATTTCACAGTGCGCAGCGACATTCACGGACTCTGGCTCGCGAGCTCTTCGGACCTTTGGTACACGGGCGGCGGCGCGTTTCAGCCATGGACTTTCGGCTTCAGCGGCCGGCCATCCAGTGGAGCTTCAAAGCTCGCCAACCTGTACGACATCAGCGGAGACTACAGCTGGCGGCATGGAATTACCGTGGGACTGTATTTCGGTTGGGCGCAAGGCGGGCAGGTGATCAAAGCAATCTATCCCGCGAATTCCAACGGTGCGTTGGGCTTTACGGAATTCAACTACCGTTTTTGAGGTTACTGCGAGACGGGATTACGCGGTCGCTCCGGCGACAGAGCATCGACCAAGGCTTCTTAACTCTTTGTCGAGCCCGCGAAAACTAAATAAATAGTAGATATTGCTGGCCGACGAACTCAGGTCCCGTCGGAACGATGCTCGCGACGGAACCATTCGCTGCCAAAAGCTCTAGGCGTTTGCGGTGCGCGCCAGCTTGATGTCCGGACGCAGGAGCGAGCTTGCCGCCCGCGGCCGTGGCCTGGCTGCCCGGGGAGTGCCGTGGATATTGGCGACGTCCTTCGCGCCGTAGAAATTTTCCTTCTCGCAGGCCTTGCAGCGCAAATTGAACACGACCGGCTGGATCTCCGCCGCCGGTTCAGAGGCATCAGCCTGATGCGCTGCCAACGCTTTTTCCGCTCGGCTGGGCAGTGAAATTGGTTCACCACAGGCGCGACAATAGACTCCAGAGTATTGCTGCGTTACGATTGCCTGGTTCACTGGACACCTCAATTCGAAGTTATTCTTGGACCGGGTAGGAAGGTACATTATACAGTGCCGGGGCGCGCGAAAGTAGTTCGATCCTGTGAATTATAGGCAGGACCTGTGAATTATACGGAGCGCGGCAAGATTTGCGACAACGTGACCGTAACTCTATATATATAAGATGGTTAGCTGCAAACCCAAGAGCCGCGAGCATCGGTTTTCGGCTCAAAATCCGATAGAAATTCCACAGGCCTTGCGGCCAACCACCCAATCAAACTCCTCCGCTGCGACAAACGCTTTTCGAACTAGAACTGTGCTTCGAACCGGCTGAATCGGGTTTCCTCCTTCCATTCGAGCCGCGCACGTTCGCTGCCCGCCAAAAAATTTCGGCAGGCTGCGGATTGCGGCTCCGTTTCCAGACGCTGGTTCGAGCAAGCCGGGACCATCGTGAAATTCTCAGGCGCGACCCAAAGACTGGCACCCGGTACGAACGCATGGTCCAGGCTGTCGCGCACCATGCGTTTCAAAGTGGGGTAATCGGCGCGATATCCCTCGACCGCGCGCTTGAAATACCAGGTCAGCTCGGAGCGCACGATGCCTTCGTCGTCCGTCGCCAGCGCCACTGGCACGCCCGCGCGCAGGTAAACCGGCAGCACATTTTCCGAACCCGTCATGCCGCGCACCACTTCGTGGCTGTACAGGCAATCTTCCACGAGGATGTGGCGCTGCGCCATTTCCGCCAGCAGCCCCGGCACGTCGGCTTCATACAAGACGTCCAGCCCGTGGCCGATGCGTTCGGCGTGGCCCACTTCAATGGATTCGCGAATGTGCGAAGCGAGCAGCTCTTCTGGCTTTACCTCGCCGGGAGTCAGCTCGCCCGCGTGCAGCGATATGTGAACGCCGGGATACATCCCATGCAGATAATCGAGCATGCGCATGTGCAGATGGAAATCGAGCAGAGCGCGGTATTCATCCTGCGATTGCACCAGGTTCACGGCCACCACGCGCGGATCCGCGCTGGCTAGCTCAAATCCGGCGAGCATCTGGGCGAAAACTTCTTCCTTGGGGTACGCGCGGAGCACCTGATTCTGAAAACGCAGCGTCACGCTGCAGCCGATGTCGGGTTCCGCCTTCGCGCATCCCAAAATTTCCCTCATGACGTTCTCGCCGGCGTCGAGATTCTTGCGGCCGTCGGCGACCACCTGCGCCATGCCTCCGGCGAGCAAGCGCGAGCGCATCGCAGCGAAATCTTCGTTCCAGCCGAGCGTGCGTCCTAGTTTCGTGGCTTCGCCCTGATCGGGCGTCAGCATCGTTTCCAGGTATATTTCATGTTGCGCGCCCGCGCGGTGCACCACTTCGGCAAGCATTTCGCCCCAGTGCTTGTTGGTGACCGGGTCGAATTTTCCAAACGTGGCGAAAAAATGATGGCGCACGTCGCGGTCGTCCGGGGCCGGCACAAAATTGCGGATCGACCAGGCGTCAATCACGTGGTTGCGCAGGGGAAAATCCGTGAGCGCCTGCGCGGCGGGCACTTTGCCTTGCGCGGGATCGCAGGGCGGCGGCGCGAGAGTCGCAACCACGCGATCGAGGCACAGCCCGTCTGCCACGGCATAGTCAATGTAGCTTTCCGCATAGACCGCGCCGGTAAGGTGGTGGTGCAAATCGCCACCCTTGGGCATGCGCGCCAGAAAATCCATCAGCGCCGCCGGATTGTTGCGCGCCGATTCCAGAAATTGCGCGGTGCGGTCGGTGGGTGACAGCGATGGCGCGGCCACAGCCAGACAATAGGCGGCGACGCACACCGAAGCGACGATCTTGGACAGAAAAGTCATGCGGACCCCCAAACCAAGATGTGGAACCGGGATTCTACAAGAGAATCGAGCGGAGGGTGATTGGCGATTGAGTCGCTGCGGACGACGAAGAGAGATCCTGCGCTGCGCTCGGGGTGACGGCGAATAGGTCAGTGCGGGGTCGAGCGGCGGAATTGAGAGCGGCCTTTTACGGGTTGCTCGGCTCCATCTTCCAGAAGTCTATCCCGGCGGCTTGGGTGGGGACATCGAGAGTTGCGACGGTCTTGAGGGTGTCAAGGTCAATCACCTCCACCGTGCCGGGATCGGAACCTATGCCTTCCACCGAAATGAACGCGTAGCGATTATCTGGCGTGACCACCGCGCCGTGGACTACCTTCCGCTTGGTCGGCAGGCGTGCCAGCTCTTTACCCGACTTGGGATCGAAGATGGAAACGGACTGGTCGCGCTTGTTGGTGGCGACGAGGCGGCCATCTTTGGTCATCGCCAGGTTGTAAACGCCATTGGCGGCGGGAAAGCGCTTAACCATTTTCCAGGAGGCGGTGTCCACCACGACGATGTCGTTCGATTTGTTGCAAGCGACGTAAATTTCCGAACCGTCGTTTGAAGGCTGCGCCCAGGTGGGCACGCAGGTGAGGTCGCTCATTTTCATCTGCGACTGCGGCGCGCCCGCCATGCCCATTTCTGTTCCAACGGAGAGCATGAAGTAACGCGAAACCGCGAATTTTTGCGTGTCAATTTCCGCGAGCATGTCGTCCATCATGCAGGCGGAATAATGCCTGCTGCCATCGGGGCTGAGGCGCGAACCGTGCGGCATGGTGCAAGTGGTGATGCGCTTCACTTCGAGCATCGCACCGGTGGCCACCACGGAAATCGAGGAGGGCACCATATCGCCGTGAAAATTCGCGTTAGCGACGTAGAGAAATTCGCCATCCTTGGAAATGTCCGCAGTTGCTGGGAACAAACCCAGCGGCGTGTACTTCACCACTTCTTCCGTGCCGGCCTTTAGTTTCCACGCGGAGCCGTCAGGGCGGCCATGCCCTACGGACACGTACACAAATTGTTTGTCTGGGGATACGGCGATTCCGTGTGGACCATTGATATCGACGGGCAACAGGCCGACGTGCGTTTCATGCTCTTCGCGCAAGCCGTGCGGCCCGAAGCGCAGGAGCACGACTTTGTCGGCTGACTCGCAGACCACATAGACCAGGTAGTCCTGTGCAGGGCTAGAAGACGACGGCGCGGGTGTTTGAGTTTTTGGCGATGTTTGTGCCGTCGCCGGTGGCGCAAGAATTGCCAAAAATAATGCGGCAAAAATCAGCAGGCGAGCCATAGGCGCGCAAGGGCGATTACGCACATTGTGAGCAATAGCAGAGGCGAGCAACTCGCGGCTGTCAGCGTTCGTCGCCGCAAACCCACGTCTGGAGCGGTACCTCATCAAAACACCTCGTTCCCAGCGCAGCCGTCTTCGAAAAAATGGATTATTCGCACGCGCGCAAGTCTACATCCGAAACCATCCATCGTTGGAGAACAAATCGCCGGGATCGATCCATGGACAATTAGCGGCAGCTTCGGAGCTATTCTGCGGGGATCGGCGGGACTCAGCCGTTTGCTGCCGGCGACGAGCGCCAAAACCCCGGGGCGGATTGCAGAAATTCCAAACCTGCCAACACCTGGCCCCTTTCGCTGCGAATCAGGCGCGCCACCTGGCAAGTCAGGTCCTGATCCGTTTGCAGGTTCGTCAGAATCAATTTTTGCGCGCGCACGACGCCGGCGGAAAGCGGCACCAATCCGCCGCAGGCGCTCACATTGATGGTCTCGGTGCTTTCAGAAAACGGCACACCGTCCAGCTTGCCGTACACCTGCACCGGCAGGTAAATCGGCAAACGCTGCGCCCGGCGCTGATCGAGCAGTAACTCGGTCATTTTCTTTCCCGCCTTTCGAACAAATCGGCGGCCGTGCCTCCCCCCTATCCAGGAGAAAAATCTCGCCAAACCCACACGCACCCCAAGAAAGATATGCGCCGAACCAAACTGGCCCGCAAGGAATTTCAGCATTGCACCGTTACCCACAGGTCACATCCATACGCGAAGAAAATTCGCAGGTCAGATTAGTACACCACGGGTAGCACCACCCTTGGTTCACGTAGCTAAGGATGATAGATTCGCGCCGCGCTTGCCTTCTGGAGATTCAGCGTTCGTCGCGGGCGCGTCAATGCTTGCCACCCAACACTCCATCGCGCGGAGCACAAAGGCTCTCTTCGCAGTCGGAGCCGCGCCCGACGCTCGCTGCGCGCCTGGGGTTATTTGACGCCACGATGCTGGTGATGGGCGGCATCGTAGGCTCCGGCATATTCATCAATCCGTACGTCGTCGCCGGGCTGGTCCACACACCCGCGTTGATTCTTGGCGCGTGGCTTGCTGGCGGAGCGATTGCTCTGGCCGGAGCATTTATTTACGCGGAGCTGGCGGACCGCCTGCCAAAAGTTGGCGGCCAGTATGCCTACATCCGCGAGGCGTACCATCCGCTGCTCGGTTTCTTGTACGGTTGGATCTGTCTGCTGGTGATTCACGCGGGAGGCAGCGCCGCGGTGGCCGTGACTTTCGCGAAATATTTCCACGTATTTTCGCGCAGCGCGATTCCCGAAAAATTGATCGCGGTCGCGGTGGTGCTGGTGTTCACGGTGGTGAATTGCCTGGGCGTGCGCGCCGGAGGCGGCGTGCAAAGCGTCTTCATGCTGCTGCGCATGGTGGCGATCGCCATGATCGTCGCCTGCGGCGCGCGACTGATTTTCTGGACGCCGGCAAACGCCGCGCACACCGCATGGTTTCCGCTGCTTGATCGTCCGCCGTCGTTCGATCTGCTGACTGTTTTCGGCGCGACCATGATTCCGGTGCTTTTCGCCTACGGAGGCTTTCAGACTTCCAACTACGTCGCAGGGGAAATTCGTGAGCCGCGCAAAAACTTACCGAAAGCGCTGCTGCTCGGCGTGATGGGCGTTATCGTTCTTTATGTTTGCGCGAATTTCATTTACGTGCAGGCGCTTTCTCCCGCGGGTCTGGCTGCCAGTGCCACTCCGGCATCGGCGGTAATGAGCCGAGCGCTCGGCGCGCTGGGAGGCTCATTGATCGCCGTGGCCATCGCGATTTCCACGCTCGGTTTTCTGAGCCAGGCGATGCTGAGCTATCCGCGCGTGGCCTTCGCAATGGCGGAGGACGGCGTACTGCCGGGCGTCTTCGCGCGGCTGGGCTCGCGCAGTCGCGCGCCGGTTGCCGCGATCGCTCTGTTGGGGACATTGATCAGCGCTACCGTGCTGCTGGGCACGTACGAGCAGATCCTCAGTTACGTGGTGGTGATGGATTGGCTATTTTTCGGCTTGTCCGCGAGCTGCCTCTTCGTCTTTCGCGCGCGCGACGCAAGGCGCGCGGGAGCAGCGGCACAGGATCTTGGATACCGAGTCCCCGGACATCCCTGGACCACCGGCGTTTTTGTTGCCGTCGCGTGGTTAGTTGTCCTCAACACCATCTACAAATATCCTCGCAATGCGGGCGTCGCTCTGTGTATCCTCTTCGCTGGGGTCCCCGTCTATTTCCTGTTCCGCGGCCGCGCACGGCGCTTGCTCGGTTCTAAATAAGAATCCAATGAGTCCGGCCCATGAGTCCACAACGACGAGAAATTCGTTCTAGCTATATTGAATGGGCGAAGCTGCGCTCCCAAGCCCGTTACAATCTGGCGAGCAGCGACGTGGTGCATTTTCCGCTGGCGGATTTACACGCGAGCATCGCAGACCTGGAGATTTCCGGTACCGACGGCTACGGATACCAACCGCTGCTGCAAAAGCTCTCGGCAAAATCCGGCGTGGCGGTGGAATGCATTGTTCAGGCGCAAGGCACCTCGATGGCCAACCATCTGGCCATGGCCGCGCTGGTAGAGCCGGGCGATGAAGTTTTAATCGAAGAGCCTTCTTACGGGGCGATTGTTTCCACCGCGGAATATCTGGGCGCCAAGATCCGGCGTTTCGCGCGCAAATTCGAATCGGGCTTTCAGCTGGATCCGCGCGAAGTAGAACGCAATATTTCCGCGCGCACGCGGCTGATCGTCATCACCAACCTGCACAATCCCAGCGGCGTGCGCACGACTGACGCCAAGCTGCGCATGGTGGGGGAAATTGCGCGTAGCATGGGCGCGCACGTGCTGGTGGACGAGGTGTACCTGGAAGCGTGTTTTGATTCGCCGTGGCAGACGGCCTTCCTGCTCGGCCCGAATTTCGTAACCGCCAGCAGTTTGACGAAAGCCTATGGCTTAAGCGGATTGCGTTGCGGCTGGATTTTTGCCGCGAAGCCGCTGGCGGAGCGCATGTGGCGGTTGAACGACTTGTTCGGCGTGATGGCGCCGCATCCCGTCGAACTGCTGAGCGTGCTCGCTCTCGAACATTTGCCGGAGATTGCCGCGCGTGGGAAGCAGTTGCTGGAAACGAACCGTGCGTTGCTGAAGGAATTTTTCAAGAGCCGCAGAGACTTGCTGGCGATCTGGCCCGAAGCGGGAACGATTGCGTTTCCGCAGTTCACCAGCGGCCACGCTGACGCTTTCTGCCAACTGCTGCGCGACAAATACGAGACCAGCGTGGTGCCCGGCAGGTTCTTCGAAATGCCGGAACACTTTCGCGTCGGCATCGGCGGGAAGACCGAGGACGTGCGCGAAGGCCTGGCGCGCATCGGCGCGGCGCTGGATGAGTTGGCGGCAAAGGGCTAATGTTGGAGCGGGCCGGTCTTCACTTTCGCATGCGCCTTTTTCCGCGGAAGAATAATGTCCACCAGCGCGCGCGCTGCGGCGGTCAGCGGGCGGTCTTGCCGGTACACTAAATATAGCTTCCGCTCCACGCGCATCTGCTTGATTCGCAATTCGCGCAAGTCGCCGCGCGCGAGTTCGCCTTCGACGCACATGCGCGGCACGATGGCCACGCCTTTTTTCATCTCTACGAACCGCTTGATGCTTTCGATGGTGGGCAGCTCCACTTCCATCCGCAGCGGCACTTTATGCTTCGCGAACAATTGGACCACGCGGTGGCGATAGGGTGACTCCACGATGTGCGCGACAAAAGTCTCCTCGCCCAGCTCGGTGATGTCCACGTCCTTGCGTTTTGCCAGGCGATGGCCGGGCCAGACCACCAGCACCAGCGCGTCGCGATAGAATTCCGCGGTGGTGAGTTCGCGTTCTTCCGGCAAATACGAAATTACGCCGATGTCCAGCTGATGATTCAGCAATTCGCGCGGGACTTCGCGCGAGAACACGCGGTGCACGCGAATGTGGATCCCGGGATGCAAGCGCCGGTAGCGCTCGAGGGCCGGCAGCAGGGCATGGATCGAACTTTCGTTCACGCCCAGGGACAGCTGGCCGCGCTCCAACCCGCGCAGTTCCTGCAAACCCTTGCGAATCTCCTCGCGCATGTTCAACATCCGCTCGGCGTATTCCAGCAGCAGCGTGCCCGCGTCCGTGAGGGTGCGGGCGCCCGAACCGCGCACGAAGAGCGGCTGGCCCACCCAGTCCTCCAGTTTGCGCATGGCGATGCTGATCGCCGGCTGAGTACGAAACAGTTTTACTGCCGCGCGCGAGTAGCTGCGCTCGTTTGCCACCGTCTGAAACATCTGCAATGCCGCCAGGTCCATGAAATGCACCTCCGGGCGCAGCATCTTGTATAAGAGAGATTTATCTCACATGCAAGAATTATAAATTGGACTCCTCGCGTTGCACACGAAACACTGGTAGGGTCCAAAGGAGTCTGCATGGAACACGTTCACATTTTTGACACTACGCTGCGCGACGGAGAGCAGTCGCCCGGCTTCTCCATGAACACGGAAGAGAAGCTGCAGCTGGCGCGCCAGCTGGAGCAGTTGGGCGTGGACGTGATCGAAGCGGGCTTTCCTATTTCGTCTCCCGGCGACCTGGCAGCGGTGCGCGCCGTGGCGGCGGAAATCAAGGATTGTGGTGTGGCGGCGCTCGCGCGCGCCCGGCAGGAAGATGTGGACGCGGCGCTGCGCGCCATCGAACCGGCCGCCAAACCGCGCTTGCACATTTTTCTGGCCACCTCGGACCTGCACCTGAAACACAAGCTGCGCATTTCGCGCAGCGAGGCGCTCGCGCAGATCTCCCAAGCGGTTGCCTACGGCTGTACGCATTGCGACGATGTGGAATTTTCCGCAGAAGACGCGAGCCGCACCGATTTGGATTTCCTATTCGAGGCGATCGAAGCGGCGGCCGCGGCGGGCGCCAACGTCATTAATCTTCCGGACACGGTTGGCTACACCACCCCGAATGAATATGGAGATATGTTCCGCGCCGCGCGCAAGCAACTCGCCGCCTATCCTAAAATCATTTTCAGCGCGCATTGCCACGACGACCTGGGCCTCGCCGTCGCCAATTCTCTGGCGGCCATTGCCGCGGGCGCGCGCCAAGTGGAATGCACGATCAACGGCATCGGCGAACGCGCCGGAAACGCTTCGCTCGAAGAGATTGCGGTGGCGCTGCAGGTGCGCAAGAGCCACTTCGCGGTGCACACCAATATTTCGCTCGAGAAGATTTACGCCACCAGCCGGATGCTCTCCGCCATCACCAGCGTCAACGTGCCACCGAATAAGGCGGTGGTGGGCGCGAACGCCTTCGCGCACGAGGCGGGCATTCACCAGGACGGCATTCTAAAAAACCCGCTTACGTACGAAATTATTTTGCCGGAAAAAGTGGGCGTTCCGGCGCGACGCCTGGTGCTGGGCAAGCATTCCGGACGCAACGCTTTGCGCGCGCGCTTGGAAGAGCTGGGCTACACGACGAGCGACACGGAACTCGCCGAGTGCTACGGCCTGGCGACGGCGCGCGCCGACGCCGCGAAGCAAGTCACCGATCGCGACCTGCTTTCGATCATTCACAGGGTGCGCCGCGCGCGCACCCATGCGCCTGCGCAACAAACGGCAGCTGCAGGAGTGACGCGCTGAAGTGAACAATTTTCATCGCCACGGGAGACGACAGTCATGTCTGGAGTGAGGAAGACCATCGCCGTATTGCCGGGCGACGGAATCGGACCCGAAGTCACGCATGCCGCGGTACAAATCCTCGGAGACTGCGCGAAATCTTTCGACCACAAATTTGAATTCCGCGAATTTGCTTTTGGCGGAGCCGCCATCGAGCGTTTTGGCTCGCCGCTGCCTGCCGAGACGCTGGCAGGCTGCCGCTCTGCCGACGCGATTTTGCTTGGCGCGATCGGGGGACCGCAATGGGATGGTCTGGCGCTCGATAAGCGCCCGGAAGCTGGCTTGCTGGGCCTGCGCAAGGCGCTCGGTCTATACATTAATTTGCGGCCCATTCGGCTGCGTCCGGCGCTGAGCGGCATTTCTCCGCTGCGCCGCGAGCGCATTGACGATTGCGATTTCGAGATTGTTCGCGAATTGGCTGGAGACATTTATTTTGGCGAGCATTCACTCGCTGGAGAAGGCAGCGGAGCACGCGCGCGGGACGTGGCCGAATATACCGCCGCGGAGATCGAACGCGTGACGCGTTACGCCTTCGAGCGAGCCGCCGGGCGCAATCGCCGCGTGGCCAGCGTGGATAAGGCGAACGTGCTGGCGACTTCAGCGCTGTGGCGTAACACCGTGACGCGCATCGCTCGCGATTATCCCGAAGTTACGCTCGAGCACCTTTACGTTGATAATGCCGCGATGCAGTTGCTGCTGCGCCCGGCGCAGTTCGACGTGATCCTTACGGGAAATCTTTTCGGCGACATTCTCAGCGATGAGGCTGCGGCGCTCGCCGGCTCCATCGGGCTGATTCCTTCGCTCAGTTGCGGCGACGACGGCCAGCCCGCGTTGTACGAGCCGATTCACGGTTCCGCGCCATCGCTTGCAGGCAAAGATATTGCGTGTCCACTCGGCGCAATCTTTTCCGCGGTGCTGCTGCTGCGCGAATCATTCGGCTTGGAGATTGAAGCGCAGTGGATTGAAGCAGCCGTGGACCGCGTTCTGGATCACGGTTTTCGCACCATTGATATCGCCGAGACCGGCGGGCGCGTTCTGCGCAGCTCTGAATTCACAGAGCACATTCGCGCGGAACTGCACGACGCGCTGGTTCATTCCGAGCGGTACGGGTGGGGAGTGTAGGCGACGGCTTCAGGGGCGAAAGCCCCGCCCTTCCACGGCCGCCGTTGATAGGCGGATTCTACGTTCTCCTCAAGACGAGGCAGCTCGCAATCATGTCGTGCAGCGCTTGCTTCTTTTCGGTAAATCCCGCCAGCGCGTAACCAATCCCCAGGGGAATCAGCCCGGTGATGATCTTTGCAAAATACCTTCCGCTGGCACGGCCGAATCCGATTGGCCGCCCTTGCAGATCCGTGACGATCAATCCCAGCGCCATTTTCCCGAGTGTTCCTTGATGCCGGGAACTTTCCATCCCGGCATTGTAAATCCAAGCGAGCAGCATCCACGCCAGGCCCACGAAGATGATCGCCGAGATCATTGCCGCGGGTATCTGGGGGTCTTCGCCGTTCATGCCTTCGATCATGGTGCGAAGAGACCCGACGCCGATCGTCGCGACGGCAATCAGGACCAAGATCCCGAAGCCAATGCCTAACAGCAGATCGTCAATCAAGTGCGCCACAACCCGCAGCCAAAATCCGGCGTAAGGCGACGGCAGGACTGGCGCGAGCGCAGGCGGAGCATAGGGCGCGGGAAGTCCAGGAGCCGCAGGTACGGGCGCGGTCCCAATCGGCGTCACGGTGCTGGTGGGCTGTCCACACGCACTGCAAAATGCCGCACCATCCGTGACGTTTGCCCCGCACTTTGAACAGAACATTGCGCTCCCTTAAATACAACTACGCAGTTGCACCGCCAGATGTTCCTACAATTTGCGGATGACCAGCGTGCCAGCCAGAATATCGTGCAGCGCTTGTTTCTTCTCCGTGAACCCCGCCATGATGTAACCGATGAAGAGGATGATACTGGAAATAATTTTCGCGAAGAACCGGCCGGTAGCGCGGCCGAAACTGATGCGGTTCCCGTCAAGATCGGTAACTTCCAGTCCCAGCGCCTTCTTGCCCAGCGTCGCCTGCCAGGCGGAGCTTTCCAGCAGCGAGTAATAGAGCCAGTGGAGAACCGTGCGCAGCAGCGTGATCCGGATCATTGCGTGGATCAACGGCAACAGTCCTTCCAGGTTCGGCGGGCGGCCCGTCATCATTCCGCGCATGCCCATACCCATCGAAGCCGCAAAGGGAAGAAACAGGATCATCCCGACAAAATAGAGGATTAGCCCGTCGATGATAGCGGCCACCAAGCGCAGCCAAAAACCCGCGTAAGCCACGGCCGAGCGCGCTGCCGGAGCTTGCCAGGCCGCTTGCGCGGGCGGCGCGTAAACTGTCCCAGCCGGCGCAGCGGCTGGCGGAGTGGCCGCGGCTTGCCCGACCGAGAATCCCACCATCGGCTGGCCGCATGCGCTGCAGAAAGCAGTACCGTCCGCAACATTAGCCCCGCACTTTGAACAGTACATGACGCCTCCGCGCAGCCGCGCTGGGGCCGCGCATCTGAGAACATTGTTGCGCATCGTATCCAAGCGGGAAGCGGCGGGTCAATGCAATTCGTGCTGCGTCGCGCGGCGAAGTTCCATGCACGCAACGTATCGCTCGACATCCGTTGCGAGTCTGGCGCAACCTCGCTTAAACTCGTTATCTGCAATTTTGTCGAAGGAGAATCAATGCGAATCCGAGTTACGAATGCGGGAAAGATTTTTTGTGGCGCGCTCGCGGCGGCGGCCTTGTTTGCGAGTGGCTACGTGGCGGGACAGAACCGCTTCGGCCAGCCGAAGACAATTCTGCATGTCGTCGAGCTGAAATGGAGCCCCGCGGCCAGCGACGCCGAAAAGCAACAAGCGATTGACGGCATCAAGGACATGGCTGCCAAAATTCCCGGCATCAAGAACATTTGGATCAAAGGTGAACGCATGCAGCCGCGCGATTTCAACGCCGCCTACGCCATCGAATTTCGCGATCGCGCCGCCGCCGACGCTTACGCCGAAAGTCCCGCGCATGCGGCTTGGGAAGCGCAGTATGTTCCGCTGCGCGCGGCCAGCGTCTCGATTCAAGTCACGAATCCGTAATTGCCGCCGCGCAAACACGACCTTCAAACCGCTGAGAAATCGAGCAGCGAGCGACCTTCCGCTAAAACTCCGGTCTGCGCTAGCGCGGCGCAAATATCGCTATCGTCCCCACCACGGCGGTGCTAGGCTGCTCCTACCGGAGTGCGTCAACACGCGCTCGGAGCATTTCCTTCTCACGTTTTTTCCCCGGAGCGCACAAATCTGGCGGCAGGAGGCGATCACGGCCATGAAGAAACTGCTACTGGCGATTGTGGCGACTTATATCGTGCTGATGCTCACGAACTATCTGGTGCACGAAGTGTGGCTGATGAGCGACTACGCGGCGATTCCCGCAAGCCATCGCTCCAACGCGGGAATCATGCACCGTTTCTGGGCCATGGCCGTTGGCCAGTTCTTTTTTTCGGCGCTCTTTGCGTACATTTATACGCGCGGAGCCGAGAAAAAGCCGTGGATCGTCCAGGGCATCCGCTACGGTATCCTCATCGCCTTCCTTACGGTGATCCCCACCGCGCTGGGTGAATACGTCGTGTACATTGTGCCGTACCAGCTGGCGATCAAGTGGATGGTCGCGGGCGGCATTCAACTCATCATTCTGGGACTAATCGTCGCGGGAATCTGCAGCGAATCGGCGGCTTGACGTCGCTCGCAATTGCCTGGCAATTACTTTCGCGTGTCTGTTTGCGGCGTGCGGTGAAAGTCGGCGATGCCCATCGTCTTGCGCATTTGGCGGTCCATGGCGCGATCGGTGAGCAGGCGGCGGACGAGGATGCCGATTTTCGCTTCGCGCGTTACCGCGTAGCGTGCTCGCGGGAGATCGTCTTCGATGGCGCGCAGAATCACCCGCGCACAATCTTCCGGCGTGTAGCGCGATGCCTTCGTGGTTTTGCTCCACGACTTGAGAAACCCCTGATACAGCGATTTGTAGGGGCTCTGTTCCGCTCCCTTCGCGTAGGCGGAGGATAATTCGCCCGCGTTGCGATTCATGCTGGTGGGGATGTAACCCGGCTCGATCAGCACGACTTGAATCCCGAACGGATAGACTTCCAGGCGCATCGCGTCGCTGACTGCTTCCACCGCGTGCTTGCTCGAGCTGTAGGGTCCGAAAAGCGGCGAGGCCAGCTTGCCCGCAATGGAACTCATATTAATGATGCGGCCGCTGAGCTTTCGCCGCATCGCCGGCAGTACCCGCTGCGACATGCGCACCAGGCCGAAAAAATTCGTTTCGAATTGTTTGTGTAAATCGGCGAGCGTGATTTCTTCCATCACGGCGGCGATGGCAATGCCGGCGTTATTCACCAGCACGTCCACCGTTCCGGCGCTCTTCTCGATTTCCGTCACAGCGCGGTCCACGGAGGCCTCGTCGCAAACATCCAGTTCCGTCGCCGTGAGCGGCAGCTTGCGCTCCCGCGCCAGTTGCTGCAGCGCAGCAATGCGCTCCGCGCTGCGCCCGCCGGCGACGACGCGATACCCGCGCTCGGCCAGCATCACGGAGGTAGCGCGGCCTAAGCCATCCGTACCGCCCGTGATTAATGCGATTCGGCCATCGCCCGATTGCGTGTGTGGCGTCACTGTGCGCCTCCCGGCAGGGTGAGAACATATCGCAGAAAGCCGCCGCTGGCGAGCAGGTCTACAGCAAGCAGAGTATTGACTCTGCTGAGTCGTAGGGGAAAACTAGCGCAGGAGGGTAGCGCATGATCAAAAAAGTGAAAGGCGGTTACAAAGTGCTTTCCGAGAAGGAAGGCAAGAATCTGGGCGGTCCGTACAAGACGCGCGAGGAGGCCGAAAAGCGCCTGCGCCAAGTGGAATTCTTCAAACACAACAAAGGCTGAGAGCGATCAAATCCAGGCCGCATTCCTTGCGCGCGTTAATATCCACAGAAGCAGTCGAAATCCACAGAAGAACGCTGTAAAAATAATTCATAAACACTTGACGAAATTCCTAGACTTGCTATACTCCCCTGATGCGAGTACACGCCTGCGAAGGCGTGGGCATCGCTGACGAACCGGTTTCCGCCTTCTAACCAAGAGGTGAGTTTGGATACAAACACCGGGTAGAAAGAAATCGAGCATCGAGCACGTCCGCCCTAGAGGCCAGGAAGTTTGGCCCGCAGGATCGGCGGATCCGCCCGGCGCTCGACGCCGGGTTTTTTATTGCAAAAAACAGTTTTCGCGGCTGCGGCTCCAAACCGCTCGCGCGCTCCCCCGGGAGGGGAGACAATCCAGTCGGAAGTTGATGACAGGATTGAAGTTCTTTGACAACTGAAGGAAGCTGGCACTACGTTATGCGAGTTTCAAGTCTCGCATGGCGTAGTAAACCGCAAATATTTGCTCGAGAGTAGCGCAATGTGGAAAGGCGAATTT
>JABCZK010000018.1 GCA_013289695.1 Acidobacteriota bacterium | reverse complement strand
CGGTCTGCGAAGGTGCAAAGCCACAAGGCAGACACGCACGCTCTGGAGGAGTCGGACCGCGCCATAGTATCGATGAACCAGACGAACAAAGAAGAGCAAGCTTCGGCGGAGCCTGGGGAGAAAAGGGCGCGGGCCAAGGAGAACATCGTTTCATTCCACACTCGCCCGACACAGCGCGGGGAAATCGAGTGTGCCAGGAATGGAGCGGTGTACGAGGAGCAACCCTCTTCGTCACTCATCCAAGGTGGGAGCCGTATGCGGGAAAGCCGCTCGTACGGTTCTGGTGCAGCGAAGCTAGCTGCTATTCCAATGGGTGAAAGTCCCATCGACAGAGGAGGTCCCGAGGCTGTCGTAGTTATATCCAGCAATGAGGAGGGCGACCGAATCATGGAAAGCCTGGGTGTAAAAGCTCCTGTGGCTGGGAGAAATCCCGGTCAGATCCGTCAGAGGGGCTAGCAACCAGACAGGCCGCAGCGAATGCGAACCAGTAAGCCCCGAAATACGAGCCCTGCTTGAAGCGGATGGCAGGATAAATGGGAGAGCCGAGCCGCTCAGAACTCGATGAAGGCCAATGTTGGAATCGGAGGTAGACGGGATGAGTACGATTCCAATCTCCCCGGGGACATAGGGGACGGCATGTCTGGAAGGAATAGTAAGCGAAAGCTCGGAACTACTCGCGGGTCGCCTAGGCGCTCCCGCACAGCGAAGGCATCGCGTATTAGTTGCAGAGACGACGAAATCGCGGTGTGCCTGCGAGTAGGTCGGATGGGGCCGATTAAGTGATGATGGACCGGGACAGCATAACCCGGACCGGAGCGAGGGCCCCTGGGGCGGAGTAGAACCCCACTCCAAGGCGGCGCGTCGAGGAGTCCTCGGCCCGACACAGAGCGGGACAACCGATTCGGACTACAAGATGCGCGAAGGACGGATGCAAACCATGTTGCAGCGTGCGAATGCCGGGAGCAGGCTTAAGCCGTTGACGCATCGGGAAGGCACCGTCTGAAATGCCAGCCTTCCAGCCGTACCGGGGAAAACCCGCCGTACGGAATGATAGGGGGGACGGTGGAAACGTCGGCATCATTCGAAGCCCGCTACGCGCCACTGTCCTACCCGACTGCGGGGGGCGATCAGCGATGGTCGTCCCTACCGCAACCATGTGGTTTTTGACGAACCGAAAGATGGTTTCTTCCACTCGATGTGTGTTCTGGGTTGCGGCCTTTAATGCGACGAGAACGGAGGCGCTTCCCAGTCCTGGCCGCAATACGCTGTAAAAGTGACGGGGAGCTCGAACTCTCCTGGGCGTGAGTTCTCATTTCGCTTAACCACCTTGAACTTCCACTTGCGAGCCGACTTGACGGTGACCTTATCGAGTTCGGGCGATAGCGACTTGACGACGCGAACTTTTTTCACCCGCCCATCAGCATCGGCCGTAATCGCAAGTATAATTTCTCCTGCAACGCCCGTCTTTCTGACTTTCGTGTTGAAATACCAGAGCAGGTACTCAAAATCGATGTCCTCGGACGAAAATTTCAGGCCGTTTGCCGTTTCCAGGCGTCCACCGGCAATTATTTCGCCTTGCGTAGAAATCGGGCCCGGGCACTCGTGGTCGTAACCGTACTTGATTTCGTATCGAACTTGGATTGGCGGATTCTCTGGCGGATTGAACTTCCACTGCTTCGCGCTGTCGATTGCGGCCTGGAAGAGCTCCGGAGGGCCACTCGCAGGAACCACATTCGTTACGAGGCCTTGCGAATCCACGTCTATGGTCACTAAGACGGTGCCTTCGATCCCCTTCTTTAATGCTTCTTCCGGATAGGGGGCGAATGGCGAAAATATCGGTTTGACGCGAGCATATCGTGAGGCATCACCTGGCTGCGGCATCTGCGCCGGAGCGGGTGTTTGCGCAGAGACTTGGCAGTGGGCCGCAAGCGGGCTGATCAGATACATAACGAGGAGAGCGATGAGTTTCATGTTCGTTTGCGACAACGGTACAGCATGTATCGAGTTCGTTATACACGATAACCTGTGATTTATGGCGAGACATTTAGGAAAATCAGCCAACCGCGTGGCTGAATATCCCCTCGATGCGGTTCGAAATTGACCCCGCTTAAATTGATTCAACCGTCGATCGAATCAACGTCTTGAGCACCAATTCGCAATTTAATTGACAGGATCTAGATCAACTCAGATACTTAGACGTCTTTATACAGAGAGGGCTGGGTATGGGAAAGACAGATGGGATGCAGGGCTCGCTGGACTTGCTAGTGCTGAAGACGCTGCGGCGCGAGGGGCGGCTGCACGGTTACGCGATTATGTCCGCGATTCGCGAGAGGTCGGGCGACGTGCTGCGCGTAGAGGAAGGCTCGCTGTATCCGGCGCTGCACCGGATGGAAGAGGCGAGCTGGGTGCGCGCGGAGTGGGTTACGAAGGATTCGGGACGGCGCGCTCGGGTCTACGAGCTGACCGCGAAGGGTAAGAAGCAGCTCGAGACCGAGGAGCCGAAATGGCAGGCTGTGGCGAAGGCTGTGAGTCGCGTGCTGCGGGAGGCGTGAGATGTCGATCTGGACGCGCGTGGCAAATGTGTTTCGTACGGGCGACGTGAACCGCGAGATCGACGAGGAACTGCAGGCGCACCTCGACGCGGCGATTGAAGAGGGACGCGATCCGGCTGAGGCGCGTAAGGCGCTAGGGCCTTCTTTGAAGCATCGCGACGAGGCGCACGATGCGCGGGTAGTGGCGTGGCTGGATTCGCTGCGTGCCGATTCGGTGTACGGCTGGCGGCGATTGATGAAGAGTAAGGCGACGAGCGCGGCGGCCGTTCTGTCGCTCGGGCTCGCGATCGGCGCGTGCACGGCAGCATTCCGGTTGGTGGATGCGCTTCTGTGGCGTCCGCTGCCCATCGCTTCACCGCACGAAATCTACGAAGTAAACACGGTTGGCGTTGGGTTCGATGGGAAGCCGGAAATTGGAAACCACTGGTCGTATCCCGCGTTTGCTTTGCTCCGCGACGCGGTGAGGGGCGACGCCGAACTCATTTCGGATTCAAGCGCGGACAGTCAGGATGTACAGTTCAACGGAAACGCCGACACGGAAAAGGTGTACGTGCAGTACGTGTTGGGTTCGATGTTCCCAACGTTCGGTTTACGCCCCGCGGCTGGACGTTTGCTTAATCCCGGCGACGACGATGTGCCGGACGCGCACGCCTTGGCCGTTATTAGCGATCAGTATTGGAAACGACGCTTTGCGCGGGATCCGCACGCGGTGGGCAGTATGTTCCAATTCGGCGGCCGCTCCTTCGAGATCATTGGCATCGTGGAACCACCGTTCACCGGAACCGAGCCGGGGAAGATGGTGGACGTCTTCCTGCCGGTCACGATGAATCCGTACGTGAAGGCGCCGAGCTTGAGTTTCCTCCATATTTTCTCGCGTGTGAAGTCGGGGACGGCGATGGCGACGCTGCGGGACAAACTGCAAGCTGCCGCGCACGCGTTTTTCGTGGAGCAGCTTGGCCGAATGCCGGGCCTGCAAGAGCAGATGAAGCAGGCTTTCCTGAATCGCGATGTCGCGCTGACGCCGGCACCTGCGGGGAGTTCGTATTTTCAGACCGCCAACCGGCGACCACTCTCCGCTCTTTTCGTTCTCAGCCTGCTGGTACTGCTGATTGCGTGCGCGAACGTGGCAAACCTGGTGACCGCCCAAACCGCGGCGCGCGAGCGAGAGTTGGCTCTGCGCGTTTCAATCGGCGGCGGCCGACGCAGGCTGGTGCAACTGGTGCTGGCGGAAAGCGCGTGGATCGGCGCCGCTGCTGCCGTGCTCGGCGCAGCTTTTTCCTCGTGGGCGGCGCCGCGCGTTGTGGCGATGATCAATCCAGCGGACGATCCCGCGCGCCTTGCACTTCCAGCCGACTGGCGCGTGCTCGGATTTCTGATCGCGGCAACATTTCTGATGACAGCGCTGTTTGGGCTCGCGCCCGCGTTGCGCGCGGCCTCGATCGATCCGGCGAGCGCGCTAAAGGGTGGCGAAGATCCTCACGCGCGGCGGCGAGCGATGCACGGATTGATCGCGCTGCAAGTCGGGTGCTGCGTGTTTGTGGTGTTTACTGCAGGGCTGTTTGTAATGACGTTCCAGAGGCTCGCGCACAAGCCAACGGGATTTTCGTCCAACCGGATCTTGGCGATCTCCGCGACGGCGAGCCAGCCGCGTCCGGCACAGGCGTGGCGGAACGCCTTGCAGGACCTCGCGCGGCAATCGGGCGTTGCATCGGCAGCGCTGGCCGGTTGGCCGCTATTGGATGGAACAAACTGGGTCAACTCCGTTGCGTTACCGGGCGGCCCGCCATCGCAACTTTTCGCCCACGCACTGAAGGTTTCTCCTGGCTGGGCCGCAACCATGCGAATACCGATTCTAGAGGGACGCGATGTGAACTGGAACGATGTGAATCCAGGCTCGGCGCTCGTGAACGAATCTTTCGCGAAAGCATTTTTCGACGGTGCGGACCCGGTCGGGAAGACGTTTATGCACCCTTCGTCAGACGCCACGCCGCCTTCGTTCACGGTGGTCGGTCTGTTGAAAGACGCTTGCTACGCTGAGCTTCGGCAGTGCGCTGTGCCGACGGCGTATTTCCCGTTCACGGACGCGGAAACACCGGGAGGTACACCGCACGGGGCGCCGAAGGGATCGAAGTTCGCGACGTTCATCGTGAAAACCGAGAGTGAGAATCCCCTGGCCGTGGCGCAGGCACTTAGGCTGGAACTGGCACGAGTTGCGCCCGACCTTCACATCATGCGCATCCGCACGCAGCGCGAAGTGAATGCTGCACAAACGATTCACGAGCGCCTGCTTTCGACGCTCGCAACGTTCTTCGCAGCGGTAGCCATTCTGCTGGCGGTTGTTGGCCTTTACGGCGTATTGAACTATTCCGTGGTGCGAAGGCGGCGCGAGATTGGAATTCGCATGGCCGTCGGCGCCCAGCCGGCAAGTATCGCCCGAGCTGTGATCGCGCGCGTGTTCGCAATGGTGCTTTGTGGCGCCGTGGCGGGCGTTGTCGTGGGAATGGTGTCGGCCTGCTCGTTTGAGGCGCTGTTTTATGAAGTGAAGGCCACGGATGCAACGGCTCTCATCACGCCAGCGGTAGCGATACTCATCGCTGCGATGCTGGCCGCTGTTCCAGCGGTCATCCGAGCGGTGCGGATCGATCCCGTAATCCTGTTGAGGGCGGAGTAGTCACCGACGACTTGTATCTGGGCGTCAACGGTGAATATTTAGAGTTGTCGATCAGCGGATTCGCGGGAGTGAGTCACACACCCGCAGCGGAATGCGTGTTATTAAATCGCAGGCGCAACTCTTGATAAGCGTTACCGGACGAGTCCTTTTCTAGTACTCCGATGTCCGATAAATGCGTTACCGGACATTGACGATTGGAATGTCGCGTCAACCTGACGCACCTAACGGAGACAAACGGCCCGAAGAAGCTTGAAAGCAGGCATCACTTCTCTTACGCTGCGCGATTGAGGGCACATGCACTTAATTCACGCGATAGTTCTCACCGGAATCATTCTATCTGCGGCTGCTTACGAGGCAGCACAGGAGGCTACTCCCCCTAAGCAAGACGCCGCAAACGTCACCGATGCTGTCTACGCCAACGAGTGCCTTGCGCTCACCTATCGTCTGCCCGACGGATGGAAGTTCCAAAAAATTGCTGCACCGCCGCCAGGTCAATCCAAGCAGCAGATGACCCTTTTCAAAGCAAAACCAGCCTCTGCCGATGCATCCAACGAATGGCTTGAAATCAAACTACTCCAGACGCCGCTCAAGCATCCAGTCTTGGTGCGATTCAACACCTTGATGGAGCTCACATTGGTTCAGGGAGGACCCGAAGACACCAAAGTCACGCGGGCGGCGTACCCGGTCACCATTGCAGGTCGAGACTTTGCCCGAAGTGATTTCGCCACCCGCCACGGTGCGCTCGCTCTGTTTTCGACCTGGTATCGCGGTTACGTCCTGACTGCCTGGGCCTCCGCAGATTCGCCGCAGAACCTCGAAGACGTCGCCAAAGCCCTCAATACTCTTTCGTTTGGAGAAGACAAGCGAACCGCTGAGTGTTTCGATTCACCGAATCAGGCTTCATCGGTCCGATAGTGTGTGAAGGCGTGGAAGTCAAAGTCAACAAACTGTTAGTTCGACGAAGTCCACACTGACTTGATTCGTTGCTTCGGCACCATCGGTGTGAAATTAGAGTCCCACTCTAATCGGGTTTGACAGCGGCCGTGTCGATCCCCAGCAGATGGGCAATATTCAACGCGTTGGATCGGCTCAACACACCCTGGCGGAGTTTGTAATCGAAAGACAAGTTCCCGGATTCACCGGAATCCTCGAAATAAACGTTGCGGCCCGGCAAGCCATTCATCGCAATTTCAGTCAACGCGAGATCGTGCGTCGTGATCGCTCCGATCGCCCCCCGCAGCATCAACGCGCGGACCACCCATTCGGTCGCAATCCTTCGGTCATGCGAGTTTGTGCCGCTCATAATCTCATCAGCCAAAAACAACAGAGGGCTTTCATTCGCAATTTCGATCATGCGGCGCAATCGCTGCATCTCAGCCAAGAAATGAGACCGGCCATCGACCACGGAATCCTGGATACGGATTGCGGCACCGATCGTCATAAGCGACAAGCGAAGTTTTGCGCATCGAACGGGCGCTCCCATATTGGCCAAAACCACGTTCAGTCCGATGGCGCGCAGAAAAGTGCTCTTGCCAGACATATTCGATCCGCTGACGATAAGAAAGCGCACCGCGTCTCCCAACTGGACGTCGTTCCTTACGCAGGTAACCTCATCAAGGAGAGGATGACCGAGCGATTCGGCCTCCAATTCATGACTGTTTTCCAGCAGTAGCGGAACCGAATCTCCAGGATGCTCATATGAATAAGTAGAAAGCGAAATCAGCGCCTCGAATTCTCCGAGGGCTGCGACCCAAGTCTGCAGTTCGGCCCCGTGACGAAGTCGCCAGCGCTCGATGGCCATGGCGAACTGTGTTCCCCACAACAGACAAAACGAAACATACGTGAAAACTTCGTTGTCCCGTTCCTTCAGCAGACGCATCAATCTTTGCAAACGACGAACCTTGCTGGACGCCGCAGGCCCGTCATGGGCTAGAGTTGCGGCCAGCGCGCGGAGTTTCGCTGATGAAAACCGTTCCCGCTCCACAATTTCGAGGAGTTCACGCACGATCGGCAACTCTACCGAAAGCGGCCCCATCGATTCGAGTACTCGTTTCACTTGAGGGCGAAACGCCAAAGCGGAAATGGCCTGAATCGTGAGCACTGAAGCAGCGCAAAGCCACAAATTGTGCAAATCCAAAAGACCGCGCCAAAATAAAACCGGCAGCGCGAGCGCTGCAAGCGCCAAGACAAATGCGAGTGGCCGAGCCCACGACGGGAACGGGGGACAGGACTCAGCGGCCCACGTCTTCAAGAAGTCAGGCCGGCAATCAAATGCTTGCGTGGGACCGGCAGTCGCAAGCGACTCGGGTAACTCTCGACGCTCACGAAGTTCTGAGATCGCGGCTTGTCGGTCGTGGATTTCGTTGACGCTCGCCGGAACCCTCATCCAGTTGGCGAGGGTCTCGCCGCCCATCTGCGTACGAGCCGAGCAAAGTAATTGAAAAAGCGATCCCTGGCCGAACAGATCTAAGTCCTTCGAGTAGCAGTGATCCTGATCGACGAAAACTTCCCCCGTGTCGAGCGATTCCCATTTCCGGTTGAGGCGGGCCGTTCCCTTTTCGTAATACTCAGCAAGGTTCCAGAGCTGCATCAACCGGCGCTGACAGGCGTGGCGTTGTCGCAGAACGAACACGGCAAGTATCGCGACCGGGACGAGAGCCACAAGCGGCAATGCCTTTGCAATAAAGGCGTAATACAGAATCAGGATGGCGATAAATCCGAGACCGGCGAGGCCGACGTTGTAGAACGATAGGCTGCTAACCTTATCGTCAGTATCACTGATCAATTCATTCGCCCGTCGAGCGTAGAAGGCAGACGGACCAACCCGTTGCTCATCCGCAAGGCTTGTCACGGGATAAGACTACCATTGACTCAACCTTGATCGCGCCCCAGACATTTTGGGTAAAGCCGCCATAGGCACTGGCTTGGATGATCGCGAGAACCTACTGATTTATTGGCTAACTCCTGGTCGTGTTAGCGGAGATACGTGAAGTAGCACTTCCGAGTAATGTGTAACCGGACATCTGCCGTACTAGAACTTCACATGTACGGTAAATGCATTTATCAGACTTAGCTTCTTGATCAAAGTGTGCTAGCTTGCGTTTTCACCGCAGGAGTTCTGGAGCTTGAAAATGCACCTCAATGACTTCCAGCGCAGTTACGCTCAGCACCGTATAACGTTTTTCAGCGATGTATTGTCGCTCGAACTGGCAGAATCCCTGCGGCGAACATCCTTAGCGTGCGCCGAGAACGCAAAGGAACAAGCTGGAATCGTCGATGTTTTATGTGGCCTCTACCTCCAAGACCGGGAGGAAATCAGTCGTCATTTTGGCGGAGACCTCAGGGCGGTCGTCAGCGAAAACTTTCCGATACATCGCTTTGGTCGAGACGGACTTTTGCCAAAGGCCATGATTGAAAAATTGGCGTCCGAGTCCGGCGAATCGGGTTTCAGTTTCTTCCTTAGTTACAGCGACGATGTTCTCCGGCTCCTATGGCTAAGTCAGAGAATCGCCAATGCCATTGGAAAGAAGCCGTCCCTTACGGACGTTGTTGCTGCGGTTGCGCTAAACCCAGACTGGATGGACGAACTATCGCGCAGCGGATTTACGCCAAGGCGCGAACTCGCGGACTTCGACCAGGATGTCAGAACAATCGTCTTTTACGCGACTCCGCACACCGGCAAAGACTGGCCGCGAGAAATGGATTTTGAACTCGATACCGAGTTTCAAGCGCCGTATAAACTCGAATTGAGTACTCCGTCAGGTCTATTCCAGCCTGTCTGGACGGCGCGAGTGAAACTAAATGGAAGTGAGGTGGCGGACGTTTCGTGGCCGGAAAAACCCAGTTCGACCGTCGGCGTAGAATTGCGGACATCGAACAAAATCGAGTTCGACCTCGACGGACCTATGTTCGGCAGCGTGGAACTTAAAATCCGAGGAAATCTGCCTATTGACGCTAGTTCAGCCGCAGCGTCGTCTTAGCTTGAAGGGGAAAGTGCTTTAACTCGAATTCACTCCTCCGGTAAGGGTTAATCGGGACTTGGGTTAGATTTGGCTTCGTTGACTTGCCTCTTGCCCCAACCTAACATGTGCTGCTCATGCTAAGCGCTGACTCTCTGATCGGCCAGACCATCTCCCACTATCGAATTGTGGAAAAGCTCGGTGGTGGAGGGATGGGCGTTGTGTATAAAGCTGAGGACATCAAGCTCCGCCGCTTCGTTGCCTTGAAGTTCCTTCCTGACGGGTTCGCGCCAGACTCACAAGCTCTGAGCCGCTTCGAGCGTGAAGCGCAGGCTGCTTCGGCCCTGAATCATCCCAATATTTGCACCGTCTACGAAACCGGCGAACACCACGGCCAGCCTTTCATTTCCATGGAGTTTCTCGACGGCGAAACGCTGAAGCACCACATTTCCGGAAAGCCGCTGTCGCACGAGCAAGTGCTTGAGTTGGGGATCGAGATTGCGAACGCACTGGATGGCGCGCACGCCAAAGGAATTGTCCACCGCGATATCAAGCCTGCCAACATTTTTGTCACTGAGCGCGGTCACGCCAAGATCCTCGATTTTGGGCTCGCGAAGCTCGTACCCTCGGGCGGTGCTGCGAACGTTTCTGCGATGCCCACCGTCAGCGAGTCAGAACAGCTCACTCGACTGGGCACGGCGATCGGCACCGTCACGTACATGTCGCCAGAGCAAGTGCGGGGCGAAGAGCTCGATGCACGCACCGATTTGTTTTCCTTTGGTGTCGTGCTTTACGAGATGGTGACCGGGGTTTTACCCTTCCGCGGCGAGACGTCGGGCGTGATTGCGGAAGCGATTCTGAATCGCACACCAGTTGCGCCAGTCCGACTAAATCCCGACCTGCCCCCAAAGCTTGAAGAACTTGTCAACAAGGCGCTCGAAAAGGACCGCAAGCTACGCTATCAGACTGCCGCTGATATCTGCGCGGACTTGCAGCGCATGAAACGCGATTCGGATACGAGCCGTTCAGCCGTAGCGATAGGACAAATCGAGTCAAAGGCCGCCGCAACATTCACCCCGTTTCGGTGGGGCACGGCTGCTGGCGCAATAATTGTTGTCGCCGGACTGGCCGCAAGCGGATGGCTGTTTTTCTCGCGCAAAGCGCACGCGCTGACTGACAAAGACACCATCGTGCTCGGAGATTTCACGAACACGACCGGGGACGCGGTGTTCGATGGGACGCTGCGGCAGGGGCTTTCGATACAGCTAGAACAGTCACCCTTTCTGACCCTCGTTTCAGATCAGCAAATCCGGCAGACGCTGCAGATGATGGACCAGAAGCCAGATGCGAAGCTCACACCGGACATCGCTCGGGAACTCTGCCAGCGGATGGGGAGCTCCGCTGTCCTCGATGGGTCAATAACGCAGATTGGCACTCAATACCTTCTGACCCTCAAGGCAGTGGACTGCGTAAGCGGGGAATCGCTGGCAAGCACGGAGGCTCAGGCGAACGACAAGAACCATGTGCTCGATGCCCTGGGAAAGTCGGCTTCGGAAATCCGCAACAAGCTCGGCGAATCGCTTAACACGGTCCAAAAGTTCGACACGCCTCTTGAGCAAGCGACGACGTCCTCGCTTGAGGCCCTTCAGGCGTATAGCTTGGGGCGGAAGGCCTCTGCAGGAAGCTCCTGGGCCGCTGCCGTGCCACTCTTCCAGCGAGCCGTCCGTCTCGACCCAAATTTCGGCATGGCCTATGCCAGGCTCGGAACCTGCTATTCGAATCTCGGCGAGATTACTTTGGGTGCCGGGAATACGAGAAAGGCGTACGAATTGCGCGACCGAGTGAGCGAAAGGGAGAAGTTCTACATCGAGTCTCACTACTACGAGAATGCAACCGGAGACTTGGAGAAGGCACGCCAAGTCTTGCAGCTTTGGGTGGATACCTATCCCCGAGATTGGCAGCCGCTGCCCCCTTTATACACCATCTCTGGTGTGCTCGGGCAATATGAGAGAGCTCTTGCAGAAGCCCGCGAGTCCATCCGCCTCAACCCGACCGGCGGTCTGAGTCATTCGATCCTTGTCTCCGCGTTTATTAGTCTGAGTCGTCTGGAAGAGGCTCGGGCCACGGTCGAAACGGCGCAGTCCAAAGGGCTTGATTCACCTGATCTACATTTCCTTCTATACCAACTCGCCTTCTTGCAAAATGATGCGGCGGGGATGGCACGGCAGGTAGCGTGGACGACGGGCAAGCCAGGAGTGGAAGACGTGCTGATAAACAGCGAAGCCGACACGGCTGCGTGTGCTGGGAAACTCGGGATGGCTCGGGAGTTAGCTCGCCGTGCGGTCGACTCAGCTCAGCGGGCGGAGGAGAAAGAAGTGGCGGCGGAGTACCAAGCCAATGCGGCTCTGAGAGAAGCCCTGTTCGGCAATCCAGCCGAAGTCCGCCAGCGAGCGACGGCGGCGCTGGGTCTCTCGAACGGTCGGGATGTGCAGAATGGAGCGGCGCTCGGGCTGGCCTTCGCTGGTGATGTTTCACGCGCGCAGTCACTGACCGACGACATGGATAAGCGTTTTCCAGAGGATACTGTCGTCCAGTTCAACTACCTACCCACCCTGCACGCGCAACTTGCTTTGACCCGAAACGACCCATTGAAAGCCATTGAGGCCCTCCAGGCCGCCGGTCCCTACGAATTGGGAGGTGTTGTCAACTCGGCTCTGTGCCCCGTGTACGTTCGCGGCGAAGCGTATTTAGCCGCGCATCACGGCAGCGAAGCCGCCGCCGAGTTCCAGAAAATCCTCGAGCATCGTGGAGTTGCGGTTAACGAGCCCATCGGTGTTCTCGCGCATCTCCAAATCGGCCGAGCCTATGCCATGCAGGGCGAAACTGCCAAAGCCCGCGCGGCTTATCAGGATTTCCTCACGCTTTGGAAAGACGCCGACCCTGATATTCCAATACTCATCGCCGCGAAGTCAGAGTACGCGAACCTGAAATAACCATCGGAATTGTTAACGACGGTTTGGCAAGCTTGGCTAACTGATAAGTAACCGGACAAGTCCCGTCCTACTACTCCACATGTCCGATAACGTTTACCAGATTGAGACTACTACTTCTGTCCTTTTGCAGGTTTAAGAAAAAGTTTGCAGCACGTTCCATAGCATCGTTGAACCAAGGATAGTAGTTCCAAAACGCATGAGGAGCGTCGTCCAAAATGTGGACTTCGGCGCTCGCGCCAACATCGCGATATCCCTGTGCGAAGGCAATCGATTGGCTCGGGGAAACTGAATCGTCAACAGCTCCATGTAATAAGAGTACAGGAGGGCCATCAGACCTAATGTGATTCAGGGGTGACGCCCATTGCCATTTCTCGTTATCCTGTTCCGGAGTGGCGTGCAAGAACTCTCCAACCGTCAATTTATTGCCAGCAGTGAGGGTAAGTAAATCAGCGGGCACAGCCATTGCAACCACGCCTTGAATTTCGCTCGACGTGCCGGCATTACCGCCATTTCCCTCAAACTCTGGGACCCCTTGAGTGAGACCCGCAAGCAATGCCATATACGCCCCAGATGAACCACCTATCGTCCCGACCACAGAGGGGTCTATCCCGTACTGCGCTGCATTAGCACGCATCCAACGAACTGCGGCTTTGACATCCTGAATCGCTGCGGGGAACGCTGCCTCATTGGCGGTTCGGTATTCGATGCAGGCCGCCGCGACTCCCCGTTGGGCCAGGGCTGACGCTACGTGAGCGAAACGTTTGCGGTCTCCCACCAACCATCCCCCGCCTCGCACCACAATAGCACCCGGACGATTTCGCCCAAGGGGCATAGGTAAATACAGGTCGAGAAAGAGTTTTCGCGCGTTATATCTTGCATATACTAACTTAGGGACTACCCGAACTGTCGAAGACGGACGGTATTTGACGAAGTTTTGCTCTGTGGCTTGGCCCTCGGTGGGCGCAACACTTGCCACAAGAAGACAAACGACGCCGAATGTGCATATGCACAAAATCCATCCACGGATGAAGCTATTTTTCTTTTCTGCTTGAGCCATCAGGTTTTCCCGGTAGCTATTTTAGCAACGACGATAACTCCCGATTCGCGCATGCATCCATAGCTTATCGAAGCAATCCTAGCAGGAATCAATTCTCAACTCCTGAGTCGCGTAACCGGAAACTTGAAATTCTACACGATAGCGCGTTCATCGGGAGTCACGTGAATCTGGCCTGGCGCCCAGCGCCTAGCGCGCTCTCCAAAACATGCTGGATCCGTTGAGATCGTCCAAGAGAATGCAAGCCTGTGCTATCCTTCAGCCAAAATATGAAGAATATTTCATCGGATGACGTTCACAAGGAAGTCCATCGCTTCTGGGCCATCTTGTCGGGGAACCTGACTGACAAGCTTGAGGAGATGTACTCGCCTACCGCCATCGTTTTCACGGGCAAAGCGAAACGTAGCGAGTCAGGGAAATTGATGGCAGTGCGGAGATCTCGCCAGATCCCCGGGCCCGCTCACTCTTCCAGAGCAGAAGTGGGCTCAATCGATGTCCAGATCGTGGGCCCGGACGTCGCCATTGCCGCCTACACGTACAGCTTCAACACACAAAAAATTCTCGCCAACGGCAGCAAAGTGCAAATCAACACGCTCCTCGGACGAGCAACACAGATTTTCCAGCGCGGCGAGGATGGCGCACTGCGAATCGTTCATGAGCATTTGAGTGCTGCGGCGCCTCCCGCTATGGAGAAGGCGGGCGAATGACGGGACCGCGAGCACTGGCAAACAGAGTCTCGCGCGTCTAGCGGTGAGCGAGGACTTGGATGGTTCCAAAGCTTATGCCGTGCCGTGCTCAATTATGAGTAACATTTCATCTGACGATGTCCGGGCTGAAGTGAAAAAGTTCTGGGATTTCCTGTCCCGGAAACTGAAATCTCAATTCGCGGAGATGTATCTTTCCTCGGCAACCGTTTTTGCGGCCGACGCGCGGCGGATGGAACCGGCACGCCTGATGCTGGTGCGGCGTGAACGCGAGCTGTTGGGACCTGCATCGTCCGTGGCTGCGAAGCTCGGCCCGATTGACGTGCAGCCTCTCGGAGCGGACCTGGCCATTGCTTCTTACCCGTTCCATTTGTCAATCACTCGGACGCGCGCGAGTGGCAAGCGTTATCAGTCGGAGGTTCCCAGCGGGCGCGTCACGCAAGTCTTCCGGCGTGATGAGAAGGGCGTGCTACGAATTATTCACGAACACATGAGCTCGGCCGAACCTGTTTCCACGAAAGAGTTGCCACCGACGGATCCGCTCAAGCATGTCTGATCAACATCCGAACCCCGTTCACACCGCTGGCCAGCGATAGATTCGGGTCTGGTTGCCAGGTTCGCCGATTAGAGCCCCAATGACGATCTAGAAAGTCAATTGTCCGCTGCGAGCTCAACCGGTCGATGCCACACCCTCTAATCAGGTGATGCCGCGATAGTTCCCGTAGAGAACCGATCTGTTCGGCTGGGCTCAATCAGAACGCTAGGCGCGGTGGTGTTTCCGTTTGAATCAACGCCCGCGAAAGACATTAGGTCTTCAGACTCCTCGAATAAACTTCGGGCCGGTGTTGCGTCGGCCCATGGGGACTGCACGCGTGACCGGAAAATGACCCGGCATTCTGAGTTCGAGACGGGTGTACGAGCGCGGGGTGTGTGGTAGGGTGGAAAGTGTAGAGAGTGAGCCGTGACTGACACAACTGAAAACCGCCTGAAGAATTCCGCCAGCCCTTATCTGCGTTCCGCCGCGCACCAGCCGGTGGACTGGCACGAATGGGGCGAGGAAGCTTTTGCGCACGCGCGCGCGGAAGGCAAACCGATTTTGCTGGATATTGGCGCGGTGTGGTGCCACTGGTGCCACGTGATTGACCGCGAGAGCTACGAAAATCCCGAGATCGCGGCGATGATCAATCAATTCTATGTGCCGGTGAAAGTGGATCGCGACGAGCGGCCCGACGTGGACTCGCGCTATCAATCGGCGATCAGCGCGATTTCCGGGCAGGGTGGCTGGCCGTTGACGGCGTTCCTGACGCCCGACGGCAAACCATTTTTCGGCGGCACGTATTTTCCGCCGGAAGACGCGATGGGCCGGCCCGGCTTCAAACGCATCCTGGTGGGCATTGCCGAAGCATTCAAGACGCGGCGCGCGGAAGTGGATAGTTCGGCTAAGGCGCTGGAAGAGGCCGTCGCGAAAGCTGAAGTGTTTCACACCGCGCACGGTGAATTCGATGCGGGCGTGGTGGACTCCGTCGTGGAATCGGCGCTGCATCTGTTCGACGAAGCTCATGGCGGTTTCGGCAGCGCGCCGAAATTCCCGCACTCGATGGCGATTGACCTGCTGCTGGAACGTTATCAGTCGTCGCGCGATCCGCGATTGCTGCACGTGGTCGAGCGCTCGCTGACGGGCATGGCCGAAGGCGGCGTTTACGATCAGCTGGCCGGCGGCTTTCACCGCTATTCAGTGGACGAGCGCTGGTGCGTACCACACTTCGAGAAAATGACGTACGACAATTCCGAGCTGCTGAAGAATTTTCTGCACGGCTATCAAGTCACCGGGAATTTGCTGTTCCGGGAGACGGCGGAAGGAATTATCGAATGGGTTGGCGCAGTGCTTTCCGATCGCGATCGTGGTGGTTTCTACGGCAGCCAGGACGCGGATCAAACTTTGGACGACGACGGCGATTATTTTACCTGGACGCTCGCGGAAGTTCGCGCCGTGCTTACACCCGAGGAATCTCGGGCGATCGAGATGCGTTACGACGTTGGCCCGCGCGGTGAGATGCATCACAATCCCGAGAAGAATGTTCTGTGGGTGGCGGCGAGCCGCGAAGAAATTGCCCCGGCACTTAAAACGACGACCGACGATGTCTCGCTGCTTCTCGCTCGCGCCAAAGGGAAGCTGCTGGCCGCGCGGTTGCAGCGGCATCCCACACCGGCCATAGACACGACGATTTATGTGGCCTGGAATGCGATGTTCGTCTCGGCGTATCTGGAAGCGGCGCGCGTGCTGGGCCGTGACGATTGCCGCGAGTTCGCGCTGAAGACGCTGGAGCGCATCCTCGTCGAGGCGTGGGACGAATCGAAAGGTTTCCGCCATCGCGTGGGAGGGCCGCGCCTGGAAGGCTCACTCGACGATCAGATTTTCACGGCTGCGGCACTGCTCGATGCGTACGAAGCAACGCTCGACCGGCGCTATTTCGATACCGCCGAGCGCGCGACGCGCCTGGCCGTGGAACGTTACGGCGATCCCGATGGCGGCGGTTTTTTCGATCGCGCGAAAGATGCCGCGCCGATGGGCGGCCTGGATGTGCGTCGCAAGCCACTGCAGGATTCGCCGACACCGGGCGCAAATTCCGTCGCGGTAATCGTGCTCGACCGCCTGTACGCTTTCACCGGCGAAAAGCTTTATCGCGAGTGGGCGGAGAAGACGCTGGAAGCTTTCGTCGGGCTCGTCCCGCAATATGGATTATTTGCCGCGACGTACGGGCTGGCGGCGCTGCTGCACACGCGGCATCCTTTGCAGGTAGTAGTGCTGGGCAAAGCAGGTGATCTGAAAGCCGCCGCGCTCGAAAAATCCGCGAACGAAATTTATCGTTTCGGCAAAGCCGTGCTGCGCGTCACGCCGGAAAGACTCGCCGCAGCCTCGCTCGCGCCTGCACTGCGTGAAACACTGCCGCATCTGGATGCCGTGAAGCCGCAAGCGCTGGTGTGCGTCGAAACCACCTGCCATCCGCCAGTATCCGATCCCGCGAAGCTCGAAGCGCTGCTTGGCGCGGTCGCCGCTACCGCAGCCGCGCCCTGATGGGAGCGGTTTCGAGTGCCACCTGCGCAAGTTGCTGTGCATCCAACGCGGTGTAATAATGCTGCGTTCGGCGGGAATGCCATTTCAGGGTTGGTGTACACGGGGGCTTTATGGCAATGAGGGATGCATGGATCGAAAAGCGCGCTGCGGCGATGAATGGCGGCGTGCGTAACTTCTCGCAGATGCGCTATGCGCGCTTGGGCGTCGTAACCGAAGAGATGGAGTACGTGGCCAAGCGCGAAAAACTCACGCCGGAACTGGTGCGCGATGAAGTGGCGCGCGGCCGCGCCATCATTCCCGCCAATATCAATCACCGCAATCTCGAGCCGATGGGCATCGGCGTCGCGTTCTTCTGCAAGATCAACGCCAACATCGGCAACTCCGCCACCACGTCGAATGTGGACGAAGAACTCGAGAAGCTGCATCGCTCCGTACATTACGGCTCGGACACGGTGATGGACCTTTCCACGGGCGGCGATATTCCCATGATCCGCAAGGCGATCATCAACGCATCGCCCGTGCCCATCGGCACGGTACCGATTTACGAAGCGCTCTCACGCGTGCGGCGGCCAGAAGATTTGTCCATTGAGCTGCTGCTGGAAGTGATCGAAGAACAGGCCGAGCAGGGCGTGGATTACATGACGATTCACGCGGGCGTGCTGCGCGAATTTCTGCCGCTGGTGCGCAACCGCATTACCGGCATCGTCAGCCGCGGCGGCGCGCTGCTGGGGCAGTGGATGAGCTTCCACAAGAAGCAAAATTTCTTGTACGAGAATTTCGACGCGATCTGCAAAATTTTCCAGAAGCACGATGTGAGTTTTTCACTCGGCGATGGTTTGCGGCCCGGCTGCCTGGCGGACGCGAGCGACGAAGCGCAATTCGCGGAATTGAAAGTTCTCGGCGAGCTGACCAAGAAAGCCTGGGAATACGACGTGCAGGTGATGATCGAAGGCCCCGGGCACATTCCGATGGACCAGATCGAGCTGCAGGTGAAAAAAGAAAACGAAATGTGTTACGAAGCGCCATTTTACACGCTGGGTCCGCTCGTTACTGACATCGCTCCCGGCTACGACCACATCACCAGCGCGATTGGCGCGGCGATGATCGGCTGGCACGGCGCTTCGATGCTCTGCTACGTGACGCCCAAGGAGCATCTGGGGCTGCCGAATGCGGATGACGTTCGCCAGGGCGTGATTGCCTACAAAATCGCGGCGCATGCGGCGGACGTGGCGCGGCATCGCCCCGGCGCGCGCGATCGCGATGATGCGCTCAGCTACGCGCGTTTTCTTTTCGATTGGAACAAGCAGTTCGAGCTCTCGCTCGACCCGGAAACCGCGCGCAAGATGCACGATGAAACACTGCCTGACGATTTCTACAAGGAAGCGAAGTTCTGCTCGATGTGCGGGCCGAAATTCTGTTCGATGAACACCACGCAGATCGCCGAAGCGTACCAGGGCCTCGATCAGAAGGACCGTGAGCAGAAATTCACGCAGCTGCTGGAGAAGGTGCAGCCGCAAACCAAGACTGCGGCGACACCCTGATTGGCTGTGACGGTTGCGCTGGCTGGTTGCCGGCACTTGCGCTTGCCCGCGCGATGCAGCGACCGAAAAATCCATGGAACCGGACGAGCTGTTGAGTCGTATCTCATTGTAGGACGGAGCGCGCGAGTCACCGGTCCCGTCTGAATCCGGCCCATCAGAGGTGCGGACATGACATTTCTTCTCGTTGCGGCTTTGCTGTATTTTCTGCCAGCGATCATCGGCCACAATAAACGCGATGCCGCGGGCATTTTCCTGCTCAATTTGCTAGCGGGCTGGACGGGGATTGGCTGGATTGTCGCCCTGCTGTGGGCCTGTGCGTCGGATCCGCGTGTCCACACCGTGCTTGTGCCCGCCGGCGCCGCCGTGCGCTATCACGCCGCGTGCGGCACGCTGCAGCCCGCGGGAGCGCAATACTGCTGGGCCTGCGGCAGACATCTGTAATCTTCCGGCCCCGAGTGCTTGAGTGACGAACTCCCCAACAGACGAAAATCTTCGCGAAGAATTCAATCGCTGGGCCGATGCGGGCAAGGGCGAAACAATGGAGCACGAGCATTGGCCCATCACCAAGCCCGCGCTCGGCCTGATGCAGATTGAGCCGGACCACAATATTCTGGACGCCGGCTGCGGCGCCGGATGGCTCTCGCGGATTCTGGCGCAGCGCGTCCCGCAAGGGCGCGTGGTCGGCATGGATATTTCCGACGAGATGATCCACCACGCGCGCGAGGCGAGCGTGAGCCACGAAAATCTCGTATTCGTTGTCGGCGCCGTTGACGAGATTCCCTGGGAAGCGAATTTTTTCACGCGTGTGATTTCGGTGGAGTCCTCGTATTACTGGCCTGATCCCCTCAAGGGCCTGCGCGAAATTCGCCGCGTGCTGGCCGACGGCGGTTCCGCGTGGATTCTCATCAATTATTACCGCGACAATCCGTACAGCCACCAGTGGGGCGCGAAATTGGCGGTGCCCACGCAGCTGCTTTCCGCTGCCGAGTGGGAAGCATTGTTGCGCGACGCGGGATTCATGGAAGTCGCGCACCGCCTCATACCCGACCCAACTCCCAATCCCGCAGAGTACACCGGACGCTGGTTCCGCGATGCCAAGGAACTCGCCGACTTTCGCGCAATCGGCGCTCTGCTCGTTTACGGAAATAAGTGATGGAACACGTGTTTGACTCGCGCGACGCCCATCGCTATACTCGCCGAGTTTGTGGGGTCCGGGAGCCGTGATGGGGGTTTTGGATAATCGCTTCGAACGCAGTTACGTCCTTTCCACAGTTGATTATGTTTTTAATTGGGCGCGCAAGAGCGCCATCTGGCCGCTGACCTTCGGACTCGCCTGTTGCGCCATCGAAATGATCGCTTCCACGACTTCGCGCTTTGATATCGCGCGATTCGGCGCCGAAGTGTTTCGTCCTTCGCCGCGCCAGGCAGACCTGATGATCGTCGCCGGCACGGTGACGCTGAAAATGTCTCCGGTGCTGAAGCGTGTGTGGGACCAGATGCCGGACCCGAAGTGGTGCATCTCGATGGGCGCGTGTTCCAGCGTGGGCGGCCCCTTCAACGTCTATTCCGTGCTGCAGGGCGTCGACCGCATCGTGCCAGTGGACGTTTACGTGATCGGATGTCCGCCGCGGCCCGAAGGGCTGTTCTACGCGCTGCTGAAGCTGCAGGACAAGATTGACCAGATGTCCCTGGCCAAGCGCCCGACGGCGGTGCGCTTGAAACCGGAAATGGTGGAAGGGTTCAAAGAGGGCGTGATGGTCGCGCAGTCTCCCGCGCCTCGGTAGGGAAGCAACAGTAGCGAGCGGCGATGGAGCCAAGCGCCGAAACTCGCAGCCCAGCAATCAGCTTGGAAAGGAATACGCGATGCCCTTTTTGCGGACAGCAAAGAAAGACGAAATCCCCCCGGGCACGATCCGCGAATTCGATATCGACGGCAAGAACATCGCGCTGGCGAACGTTGATGGTAAATTATTTGCAATCAATAACATCTGCTTGCATCGCGGCGGCCCGCTGGGCGAAGGAGAGCTCGAAGGCCAGGTCGTCGTATGTCCGTGGCACGGTTGGAAATACGACGTAACGACCGGGAAGTTGACGACCAATCCGACAGTAGGCGTCCGCTGTTATGCAGTCGAGGTTCGGGGCGAGGACATCTACGTAGACATCAGTTAACAATAGGCTTAGCTCTCGATTCGCCTGCCTTCCTTCAGCCGCTTGGCCCGCTCTGGCACCACCCTCAAAATTCCCATTACAAAGTTCGCCATTTTTTGCGGCTTCCGTGTATAGTTCGCCCGACACTTTTTGACGGATGACGCAACCTCCCCACAAACCAAGACGCTGGCTGCTTGCGGTAGACCCGCGCGTCTACCACTGGGACACCCTTTTCGTGAAGGGTAAGGAAATGTGGCGGCACGCCGGGCATCGTCCTGACGCGATTCGCCAGCTGAAGCAGATCCACAAAGGCGACCGTGCGCTGGCGTACCATGGCAAGCCCGAGCACGCGCTTTACGCGCTAGCGGAAGTGAGTCGCGATCCGTATCCTGACCCGCACGAAAACGATCCCAAGAAAATGGTGATGGACCTGCGCGCGATCGAACGCCTGCCGCGCCAGGTGACGCTGGCCGAACTGCGCGAAAATAAATTGCTGCGCAAAATCAAGTTCCTCAAGAACACGCGCCTCACCGTCTGCCCCCTCACCGACGAAGAATATTCCGAAATCCTGCGCATGGCGGGCATCGTCGCTTCCCCTGGTATCCCGTTACCCTGAGTCTGCCGCCGCGGGCGATGCTCCGCTCGCAACAAACAGAAATCAAAGCTCGAAAAGCGAAGTTTAGCCGCGATAGCATTCCTTGCTGGAGGTTCATCTGATGCACAAACGGTCCGTCATTTGTATGAGCGCGGCGCTCGCCTGCGCCTTGGTGGTATTCGGTTTCACGCGCTCGCGCGCCGCATCGTCGCCGACGTTGCAAAGTAAAAAACCAGTTTCGCCGCAAGCTTGGTTGCGCGGCGTTTCCGACGGCAGCACGCGCGTGGTGGACATGACCTACGCGATCAACGGCAAGCTGCCTGCGTGGCCCGGAAGCGACCGCACGTTTGAAGCAAAGCTGGAGGCGACGCCGGAGAAGGATGGCTACTTCGCGCGCAGTTTTTGGATGCTCGAGCACTACGGCACGCACATGGATGCGCCTGCGCACTTTCCTCCGGGGAAGGAGTACCTGGATCAAATTTCGGTGGAGCATCTGTTCGCGCCCGCGGCGGTGATTGATGTGCGCGAAGAGGTTGCCAAAGATCCGGATTATCGCCTGCACGTGATGCGCGTGGAAAAATGGGAAGCGGTGCATGGGCGTATTCCCGCCGGTGCGGTGGTGTTGCTGCGCACCGGCTGGGCTTCGCGCTGGCCAGACCAGGCGCGCTACCGCAACATGGATGCGGCTGGTGTGATGCACTTTCCGGGATTTTCGGTGGAGGCTGCGAGGCTTCTAATCGAGCGCGGGGCGGTGGGGCTGGGAATTGATACCCTGAGCATTGACTACGGCCCGTCGAAGGATTTCGAAGTCCATCGCGTGACGCTGCCCGCCGGGCTGTATCAACTGGAAAATCTCGCAAACATGGACCAGTTGCCCGAAGCCGGCGCGTTCCTGATTTCCGCGCCCATAAAATTGGAAGGCGGCTCCGGCGGCCCTGTCCGCGTATTCGCGCTCTTGCCACCAAGCCAGCGGTAGGGGAGTAGAATGCAGCTGTGAAGACGTTGGGTCAGCGCATCCTAGAAGATGAAATGTCGTATCCAGATTGGCGCGAAAAAATGGAACGCGGTCTGCGCGATCTGGACGCAGCTAGATTCATCGAGCTGGAAGCATACTTGTAGCAATCTAGGAAAAAGCGGCGTCGCGTTAAGCGCGGAAAATAGCAAATCGCCAGATGCGCGCGTATTCGCACCGATCCCTGCCCAGTAACTAGCGCGGCTTGCGCACCACGGCGCCGTTCTTCATCACGAAATCAACTTTTCGCAGCGCCTCGATGTCGTCCAGCGGGCTGGACGGCATGGCGATGATATCCGCGAACAAACCAGCCGCGATCGCGCCGCGCTCCTTCTGAATCCGCAGCAGCTCGGCGTCGTTTGTGGTCATGCTCTTCAGAATTTCCGCGTTGGGCACGCCCGCCGCGCGCCACACGGCCAGATAATCCCAGGTCATTTGCGCGCGGTCTTCGTCCTTGTAATCCGTCACGATGTCCGTCGAGAAAGCGATTTTCACGCCGACTTTATACGCGCGCTGTAGCCGGTCAATAATCGCTGCGCCTATTTTTTCTCCGCCGGCGAATCCGCCCGCTTCAAAATGGACGGCAGGGAAGTCCGTGCTGGAAAGAAAAATTCCCTTTTCTTTCATCCGCCGCAGCTGATCGTCGGTCAGGAAGAATCCGTGCTCGAGGGAATCGACGCCCCCGGCGATTACATTGTCCGCCGCCTCGCCGCCGAGCACGTGCACGGCCACCGGACGTCCTGCGTGGTGAGCCTCGTCCACGGCGGCGCGAGTTTCTTCCAGCGAGTAATGGTAATCGCTGTTGTCGGCCACCAGCTTGATCAGGTCCGCGCCATAAAAAATATTTTCGCGGACTGCTTTGCGGATCTCCTCCGGGCCATCTGCGTCGTAATATTCAAAACGCCAGAATGGGCCAATTTCCTGTGGGATGCCGCGGCTTTGGCCTCCAAACGGCGCGATGATTTTGCCGGCAGTTTGTATGGTGGGTCCGACGAACCATCCCGCATCGATCGCTTTGCGCAGGTCCACGGCTGCGAAATTCGCGTCGTTGCCCACGTCGCGCACCGTGGTGATCCCCGCATTCAGAAGTATCTGCGACTCGTACAGTCCGCGCAACGCGCGCTGGCCGGTGGCTTCCACCAGATAGTTATGATCGAGCTCGCGAAAATATTTCACGCTTTGCGTAACGTGCGTGTGCGCGTCCATCACGCCAGGCATCACCCATTCGCTCGAAAGATCAATGACCGCGCTATCCTTGGGAACCTTTACATTCGCGCCGACTTCCACGATTTTCTTGTCTTTCACCAAGATGATCTGGTTCTTTGCCACCGCGCCAGTCGCGGGGTCAATCAGGTTCCCAGCGCGAATGGCGACCGTCTGCGCCCACGCGGGGATGGCCAGCAGCATGCACACCGCGAGCACCAATTTACGCATTTTTCCTTCCTCCCTTTTTCTCGTTGCGGAAGCGGCTGGAGTCTAGCACACCCGGCTCGTCTGGCCGGGCGAACGCATCCGCGGCGCGAGACTATGCCTCGACTGTGTTACCGTTCTTGCGAGGCCCTGAATGCCGGAGCTGCCGGAGGTCGAGACTGTAGCGCGCGGATTGCGGGAGGTTCTGCCCGGGCGGCGGGTGCTGAGCGTGCGCCTGTACAAGACGGATTTTATTGACGATCCCGCGGCGCTGGAACAGGATTTGCCCGGCGGAACGTTTGCGCGCATCCGGCGCCTGGGAAAATATTTACTGCTGGACCTCGAGCCGCGAAAAACTCCCGGGGAAGAAAGTTCGCTGCTGATTCATCTTGGCATGACCGGCAAGATCAGCGTCTGCCCGCCAGAAACGCCCGTTCCGGATCACACGCACGTGTTCCTCGCGCTGGATGATGGCCGCGAACTTCGCTACAACGATGTGCGCAGATTTGGTCGGATGGCGCTGCTGGCAAATGGCGCGCACGAACGCGTCTTGGGCGGCTTGGGCCTTGAGCCGTTGGAAATCAGCGCGGAGGAATTCCGCATGCGGGTGCAGGCGCGCAAGTCGCGCATCAAGGCAGTCCTGCTGAACCAGGGCGTCGTGCGTGGTATCGGCAACATTTATGCCGACGAAAGCCTGTGGCGCGCGCGAATCCATCCTGAAAAGATCGGCGCCCAGCTGAAGGATGACGAGCTGCGTCGGCTGCATCGCGCGGTGCAGCACATTTTGCGCGACGCGATCCGGCTGCGCGGCTCCTCCATTTCGGATTATGTGGATCTGGAAGGCGGGCGCGGAGAGTTTCAGCAAAGGCATCGCGCCTACCAGCGTGACGGCAAAAAGTGTGCTCGCTGCGGCACGATCATTCGCCGCATCATCGTTGCCGGGCGCAGCAGCCATTTTTGCCCGCAATGCCAGCCCGCGCCGCCGAAAGCAAAAAAGCCGCGCAAGCTCGCGAAGCAGCGCGGCCGCAAACGCGCGTCCCGCTCCCGCAGCAAAGCGAAGCGTTAGCGCCCGGTATAAAAATAAATCAGGATTGCGCCCAGCAGCGTGAACGTCCCGGCATAAATAAATCCGGCGTTGGGGCTTACACTCGACCACAGCACGCCTACCGCGACGCTGGAAATCAAGTCGCCCACGCCGTTCACCGTAGCCAGCACGCCGAATCCCGAACCGCGGTTGGCTACGGGAAGCAGCTCCGCCGCGAGCGATTTTTCCACCGATTGCTGCACCGCGCCGTGAATTCCCGCCAGTCCAAATAAGACCGCCAGGACCGGAATCGTGGGTGGTTCGAAAATGAATCCCGCGAACGCCGCCACCGCGAAAAGATAGCCAACCGCCAGGAGCCCGCGCTTGCCAATACGGTCGGCGAGCGCTCCGGCCGGATACGATGCCGCCGCATCCACGAAATTATAAAAAGTGTAAAGCCCCACGGCGATGGCCGAAGCTCGCGCAAAGCCGTAACGCGGCGTCAATATCTGGCCCGCTCGCAGAATCAGTAAAGTGGGCGCAAAATCTCCAATGCCATGCGCAAAAACTCCGGTGAGAAAATGCCAGTACGTTTTCGGAAGTTGCGCGAAGCTTGATGCAAAGCTCGGGGCGCGGTGGCCTTCATCTGGGATTCCTTGCGGCGCCAGAAACGCGAAGGCTAATCCTGCGGCGAGACCGGGCAGCAGAGTCCAGCGCAAAACTCCGCGCGCGCCCAGCACTCCCAGCAACGCCGTCGCGCACAGCGGGCCGAGCACTGCGCCAATCGTGTCCATCGCGCGTTCAAATCCAAACGCGCGGCCTTCTTGCCCTGGCGCGACTGCGCCAGCGAGCAACGTGTCGCGCGATGGCCCACGGCTGCCGCGCCCCATCCACCCGAGCGCGCGCATCACCAGAATCGCCGGCCAGCTTTGCGCGAAGGCGTAAGCAAATGTGGAAAGTCCGGTGGCGAAATATCCGATGATGCCGGTCGGCTTGCGCAGCTGCGGACGATCCGCAATCCAGCCGCCCGCCAATTTCGCGAAGCTGGAGAGCCCGTCTGAAACTCCTTCAATCACACCCAGCGCAAACGCCGGCGCGCCTAAGCTCGCGAGAAACGCGGGCAGAATCGCCGTGGCCGCTTCGTGACCCCAATCGGAGAACAGGCTCGCCAGGCCGATGCCGAGAACTCCGCGTGTGAGCCAGCGTTTCATCGGACGAGCCGGAGGAAGCGGCGATACAGGAGAGGAAGCGCTCATCCTATGGCTACCATAGGTCAGCGAGCCGCGCCATCGCCGGCGCGCGCGACGGCCGATGGCGCAAGAAATGGCGCAGCCGCATGGAAAATGTGCTCGGCCCAGCCGCGTCGCTTGGCTGGGTCGAGCCACATGACCGGGGCGCGCAAATTATTGAACGGAGCCGAGGCCAGCAAGTCAATGAGCAGATCGTGAATGCGGTGCTGAAACGCGCGATCCTCCGAACGAAATCCGTCCGCGGGAATATCCACTTCAACAGGCGGCACGCCGATTAGAATCGAGTAAGTATCCATCCACCATGCGAGCCACGATTCCAGCTGCGGCTGGCGCCCAAATTTATTCACCAGGTAACAATAATTATCGAGCACGGCGCGATCGGTAATCACGTGCGGTGCCCGCCGGGCCGCGTCCAGCTCCGCGGCAATCTGCGCGTGCAGAATCCACAGCTGGCCCTCGATGGTCGTTGCGGCATTCACTGGAAACGGCGATTGCCGCGCCACTTCCGTCACCAGCTCCACATTGTAGTGGGCCTTCTTCAGCAACGAACAGATTTCATACGCCAGAGTGGTCTTGCCCACTCCATGCGTTCCGATCAGCGCCAGTTTCAATCGTGTTCCTCTCGCCAGCGGCGCTTCCGTTTCTAGCATACTTTCGCCGCGCTGAGAACGGCAGCAGCGAAACGCTTTGAGCGTCGGGCGCGTCTAGTATTCGAAATTTCGCGCGCATTGTTTTCGGGCTGCGCGGCGCATAAAATCATCCGTCATCGACTGCACAGAACCGCAGCAATCAAAAAGGGGCGAATCAAATGAAATCACGGGGCGTTTCCATTTTTACTTTGTCCGTAATTTGTACGGTGGCAGGCGGCTGGGCCGTGATCCACGCACAACAACCAGCGGCGGCAACAAAAGACCCGAATGCGGAATCCGACGATAAGATTCTTGCCGAGGTGCATGACCACAACGAGATCATGGCTAACCTCGAATACCTTTCGGATGTGATCGGCGCGCGGCTCACCGGCTCGGAAAATCTGAAGAAGGCCAACGATTGGACGCGGCAGAAATTCAGCGACTACGGTGCTGCGAATCCGCATCTGGAATCATGGACCATCGCGCGCACCTGGGAACGCGGCGCCGCGAGTGGCCGAATCGTCAGCCCATCGCTGCATCCGCTCGAGATTGCATCATACGCCTGGGCGCCTTCTACGAACGGCGCCGTACGCGGGCCGGTCGTGTATGTGAAAGCGCAATCGGTGAACGATCTCACGCAATACAAGGGCAAGCTGAAAGGCGCGATTGTGATTTCAGCGGAGCCTGCGCCGCTGCCGCCTGCCGGCCAGCCCGCGCCCAATCCCGTGACCATCCCTTACGGTGATTCGATTGTGCTGGTGGCGCCGCACCGTCCGGGCGCGCAGGTTACGCCAGGTCCCGGATTCCGCGAGTACGTACGGGCGCGCACCGAGTTCTATAAGAGCGAGGGCGTGCTGGCGACGCTCACGGATTCCGGCAAGCCCGACGGATTGCTGAACATGACAGGACTCGGCGGGCGCAACTACGACATCGCACCGATCCCGGCGGCATTCGTCTCAGCGGAAAGTTACGGGATGATCTGGCGACTGCTGCAGCGCGGCCCAGTGCAGCTGGAGCTCGACCTGAAAAATTCCATCGGCGACAAGCCCGTGGAAGTCTATAACACGGTCGCGGAAATTCGCGGCAGCGAGAAGCCCGACGAAATCGTGCTGCTCGGCGCGCATCTGGATTCCTGGGATCTTGGCACAGGGAGTACGGACAACGGCACTGGCTCGATGATTGTCATGGAAGCCGCGCGCGCGCTCGGGAAGTCGGGCGTGCGGCCGAAGCGAACGATCCGATTCGTTTTGTTTTCCGGCGAAGAGCAGGGCTTGAACGGCTCGCGCGCGTACGTCGCGGCGCACAAGGACGAATTGCCCAAATTTTCCGCCGCGCTGATTCACGACGTCGGCACCGGCCGCGTGATCAGCATCAGCCTGATGCGCAACTACCAGGATCGCGAAGTGATGGACAAAGTTGTCGCCCCGTTGCGCTCGCTGGGATTGCTCGAGCTCAGCGAACGATGGATGACCGGCAGCGACCACGCTTCGTTCGACGAAGCCGGCGTGCCGGGATTTTTCTGCATTCAGGATCCGGCGCAGTATTTCGAAACGCATCACTCCCAGGCAGACACTTTTGACCAGGCGCATGAACCTGATCTCGTCGAAGGCGCGCAAGTCATGGCCGTGTGGGCCTACAACGTCGCGCAGTTGCCGGATCTGCTGCCGCGCAAGCCTGTGACCCCGACGGCTCCGGCTGGCGGGAACTAGCCGCATGAATTTGCGAAGGCACCGAGGGAAACTATGCGCGCCGTGCTGCAGCGCGTAACTCGTGCGCGGGTGCTGGTGAATGGCAACCTCACGGGCGAAATTGGCCCGGGACTCGCGGTGCTGATTGCAGTGGGACGAGAGGACACTGCGGCCACCGCCGCATCCATGGCCGAGAAAATCGTGAACCTGCGCATCTTCGGCGATGAGCAGGGGAAAATGAATCGTTCGCTGCTGGATTCCGGAGGCGCGGTCCTGGCCGTTTCGCAATTCACGCTGTACGGCGACGCGCGCGGCCAGCGACGGCCGAGCTTCATTCATGCCGCGCCGCCCGAGCAAGGCAAGGCGCTATACGAAGAATTTGTGCGCGCCGTGCGGGCGCTGGGAGTGCGCGTCGCCGCCGGAGTTTTTCAGGCGCACATGTCGGTTGAGATCGTGAACGACGGCCCCGTCACCATTCTCCTCGATTCCGACAAACTTTTCTAAAAGACGCGGCGGCACCGATCACTGCGAACGCGCTGCAAGGCCCGCTGCCGCGCCATCTTCACGCAGCGCAACTTGCGTCGCCTGTTGCACTGTCTTACGCTCGTCCAGGGGAAATACATATGAGCGAAATTAATAGGATCCTGGATCAAATGGACCGCGCATTTGCAGGCGACGCCTGGCACGGCCCTTCCCTGGAATCGCTCCTCGACGGAATCTCCGCGGAAGACGCCTCGAAGCACCCCGTGCGCGGCGCGCATTCAATCTGGGAGCTGGTGAACCACATCGCCGCGTGGAACTCGATCGTGCGGCAGCGCGCCGAAGGTACGGCGGTCGAAGTGAGCACCGAGATGGATTGGCCGCCCGTGTGGGAAGCGACGGAAATCACATGGCAACGCTCGCTCGCGCATTTGCGGGATTGCCGCGCGCGCTTTCGCGCCGCCGTGCGAAAACTTCCGCAGGATAAGCTGGACGAAATCGCTCCGGGCAAAGACCATTCGCTGTACGTGATGCTGCACGGCGCGATTCAACACGATCTATATCACGCCGGACAAATAGCTGTGCTGAAGAAGGCGTTGCAGTGAGCCAGCGGCCCAACGCATGAAGCCCGCAGCAATCGCGTTCGTCGGAAAAATTCGCGCGGCGCATCCGCCCGACCACGCGCGCATTGCCGAACTGGCCGGCCAGTTGAGCTATCCCTCGACGACGGCGGAAATCGCGCGCCGCCTGCAAGGCATCGAAAGTTCACCAGCAGCCGCTGTGTTCGTGGCGGAACTGGAAACGGGCGAAATCGCCGGCTGGATAGCCGTGTTCGTCTATCGCACGGTCGAAGCCGACGCGCGCGCTGAGGTCAGCGGCTTGGTGGTAGATGAACGCTTCCGTTCGCGAAGGGTCGGCGAGCACTTACTGGCGCGCGCGGAAGAATGGGCGCGCGAAAACGGCTGCCACGCCATCGGCCTGCGCTCGAACGTAATCCGCGACCGGGCGCACGCATTCTACGAGCGCCACGGCTACGCGCACGTCAAGACGCAGAAAGCTCTCCGCAAGCAGTTGTGACGATTGCTCCGCGATGGCACGCATCTTCAAACTTTCTGCTCGCGCATAAGTATCGTAATACGATATAATATTGCTTGTATGAAGAACGCAGCGCCACGAGCGATCGATTACCAGGCGCTCGCGGACTTCCGCTTTGCAATTCGCCGCTTCCTGAATGTCAGCGAACGCCTGGTGCACGCCGCTGGCATCGAGCCGCAGCAGCACCAGGCGCTGCTCGCGATCAAAGGTCTGCCTGCGCACCGCGTGGCCACCATCGGAGTCCTGGCCGAGCGTCTATTGCTTCAACATCACAGCGCGGTGGAACTGGTGAATCGCCTGGAAGCGAAAGGCCTGCTGCGGCGCGCGCGCCGGGTCGCGGACCGCCGCGAAGTCGTGTTGACTCTCTCCCGCCGCGGAGAAGCGCTGCTCAGGCGACTCACCGAGCTGCATCGCGCTGAATTGCAATCCGCGCGGCCCAAGCTGCTCGCAGCACTTGCGGCTGCGATCGATCCGCACGCAACCGTCGGGCGCGCATTCAGAAACGCGCAGCACAAAAAGCATACTCGCAAACGCCGCACAAGGAATAAGCAGCCCAAGCAAAGGCAGCGACAGTGCCAAACTATGAGCGGTCGCGGCAGCCAGCGCCTCGATAGGAGCAAGGATTGACGAACTCACCCACTCGCGAGGAAAAGCCTCCGCAGCCGCGGCAGTCCGCCGGCTTCCGGCTCGAATTCGTATCCTTGCTCGCAGGCGTTGTCGGAATTCTGGCGGGAATCATCGCGTACCTTTTGTACGACCTGATCGGCCTTTTCACCAACCTCGCCTACTACCACGAGTGGTCGTTTCATTTTCGCAGCCCGGAACATACCCAGATCGGGCCCTGGATCATCGTCACGCCGGCGATTGGCGGCCTGATCATCGGCTTCATGGCGAAATACGGCTCGGAAAAAATCAAAGGGCACGGAATTCCCGAAGCGATGGAAGCCGTACTGACCTCACGCAGCCGCATCGCAGCAAAAGTCGCGATCCTGAAGCCTCTGTCGGCTGCGATCGCCATCGGCACGGGCGGCCCCTTCGGCGCCGAAGGGCCCATCATTCAAACCGGCGGCGCGATTGGCTCGCTGGTGGGGCAATTCATTTCCACGACGGCTGTGGAGCGCAAAGTCTTGCTCGCCTGCGGCGCGGGCGCCGGCATGGCCGCCACATTCAATACGCCGATCGCCGGCGTGATACTCGCGATCGAGCTGCTGCTCTTTGAATTTCGCGCGCGCTCCTTCATTCCTCTGGTGATTGCGTGCACGCTCGCCACCAGCGTGCGCGCGGTTCTGCTCGGGCAGCATTCGATGTTTACCATGGGCAACGTCAATTTCGACGTTCTGCACGGGTTGCCGTTTTATCTTCTGCTCGGCTTGATCAGCGGCAGCGCGGCCATCGGCTTCACGAAACTTCTGTACTGGGTGGAAGACCAATTCGCGCGGCTGCCCCTCAACGACCTCTGGCATCCGGCGATTGGCGCGCTCGGCTTGGGCATCATCGGATTCTTTGTGCCGCGCGTGCTGGGCGTGGGCTACGACACGATTTCAGATATTCTGAACAATAATCTCGCGCTGAAACTTTTGATCCTTGTCGCCGTGTTTAAGGCGCTGGCGCTGGTCATCTCGCTCGGCTCCGGCACTTCGGGCGGGCTGCTGGCTCCGATGTTCATGTCCAGCGCGGCGCTCGGCGGCATTTTTGCGATGGTCGTGAACATGATTTTTCCCGGCGCGCATTTATCGCCGGGGGCGTTCGCGCTGGTGGCGATGGCCGCGGTTTTCGGTTCGGCCTCGCGCGCGACGTTCGCCTTCATCGTCTTTGCCTTCGAAATCACGCGCGATTACAACGCCATTCTTCCGCTGATGCTCGCCTGCGTAATCGCGGACATGATCGCTCTGCGCTATTTGCCCAGCTCGATCATGACGGAAAAATTAACGCGCCGAGGATTGCAAGTTCCGAATGAATTTGAAGTAGGTGCGATGACCGTCGTGCGCGTCGGCGAAGTAATGCGCAAGGACGTCGTCCCCATCGCGCAGGAAATGACCGTATCGGAATTGGCCGCGCGCATGGGCCGCGGCGAACCGGCCTATAACCTGACCCAGGGACTGCCGATCGTCTCGCCCGACGGCAATCTTGTCGGCGTGGTAACGCAGGGAGATTTACTGCGCGCCCTCGAGCAGGACCCGCGCGGAACGATGACGGTGCTCGAGGCAGGATCGAATGAGCCCATCGTCGCCTATCCGGACGAGCTCGTTCACGACGCGATGCACCGCATGCTGCAGCACAATATCGGCCGGCTGCCCGTCGTCAGCCGCGAAAATCCACAACAGATGCTCGGCTATTTTAATCGCGCCAGCTTGTTGGGTGCCTGGACCCGCCAGATGGAAGACGAGGGGCTGCGCGAGCACGGCTGGATCCGCAAATGGAGAAACTCCGGCCGCACCACAAAACAGACCCCGCAAGCCGCGGAAAAATAAATCTAGAATCCGCCTCCACCACCGCCGCCGAATCCGCCGCCGGAGCCGCCTCCGCCGCCGAATCCCGAGCCGCCGGAACTGCGCGGCGCCGAAGCCATCACGCTGCCGGCTTGCATGGACATCATATTGAGATCGTTCACCAGATAAAAAGCCGTGAAGTTGCCTCCGTAGTAGCCCTGATACCACTGCGGCGGTGGCAAGGCGATGCCGGAAAACGCCTGCACCCATTTCTTCTCCACATGCAGCGCCATCGCGTAGGGTAGAAATTTTTCGAAAAGCTCCGGCGTTTTCTCCAGACGTTCGATCTGATCTTTTTCCACGCGGCCGAGAAATTCCTCGAAGCCCAGCACTTTTTCCAGCGCGCGCGCCCCGGTAATCGTCCGCGCAGACATGAACAGGCCGAAAATACAGATCACTAGGCCGCTCGCGATGCCCGCGACAATCCAGCTGCCCTGCGCAATGCCGGTGGCGCTTGCGAGATATCCCGCGCCCCCGAACACCAGCAGGCCTCCAATCACCAATCCCGCGCCGATGTAGCCTTGCTTCACGGTATCAGGACGATGCAGGTAATAGCCGTCGCTCATCAGCGCGCTGAAAATGCGGTCGCGAATCGCGGGCAGGTGCGTATAGAAATGATTCTGCAAATCGGAAAGCTTGACGTCAGGGCTCGCGCCGTCATCAAAAAGTGCCGAAAGCATTTCCTGCTCGTGCGAACGCGCCGCAGCCCATTCCGCGGGCGGCTTCTTCATATGAAAAACGTAATCCTTGCTGTGCGTCAGCCCCAGCAAGTGGCTTTCCTCTTTTTGCTCGATGGTCAGGTAGCCCTTCACGGCCAAATCCACTAGCGTCGCCGTGATATCACGCATGGCGGCTTCGTTATCCACGAGCGTGCCACATTCGCCGGGCGTCAGTTTGTCCGGCGGCTCGTACTGCACGGAAATCGCTTCGCGCTGCGGGCCGCGGCCGCGCGTCCACCACAACCAGAGCATCACGAAAAACGCGATCAGCGGTATCAGCAGCGGCGAATTACTTTGCAGGAAGCGCATCAATTTCATGGATTCGGATGGCGCGTGCACGAATCCTTTGTCGAAGCCCACCACCGCGGTTAGCCCCTGGCGATAGCCCAGCGGGCGCGTGCTGCGAACGTCCACGACGTTGTCGCTGATCTCGACGCGCGCATCCTCGGCGCGCGATCCGGTCACGCCGGTATATGCGATGGCGTGCAATCCAGTGACGCCCGCGGGAAGTTCGAGGTGCGCCGTCACCAGTTCGATCGGGTTTTGCCACTCGTTGCCCGTCACGTTCCAGTACAGCTCGTCGTGGTCCTGAAAAAATCGCAGCGCATCCAGCACGCGATAATGCAGCAGAATCGTGCGCGTCGCGTCTTCCGCCGCCGGCACATAAATTTTAAATTTGATGTAGCGGCCTTCGCGGTTTTGTTCCAGCTTGAGTTTTTGCCCTTCACTATCTGTCGCGCTGATCTCATCGAGCAGCAGTGTGTAGTTCAATCCCTCGGGATCGGTGTACTCGACGGGAATGGTGCGGTAGATGCCATGCCAGGCGCCAGTGAACTGCGCTTCCATCACTTCGGTGACGTCAATCGTGCCGTCGGGATGCACCTGAATCTGCGCGTCGAAGTGCTTGAACGTGAGCGTGCGCGCGCTCGCCGGCATCGCGGCGAAAAGCGCCAGCACAAAGATTGCAACCATGCGGTGGCGGCGGGGACTGAACATTTCGCTGCGCACGCGGCGGTTAGGTGGTTGCGCCGAAACTGACTTTCGGCACATCGCGCTCGGCCGGCGCGCTGATCTCGAAGAACTGCCGCGGCGTGATGTTGAACATTCCGGCGATGATGTTGGAGGGGAACTGCACGATTTTGGTGTTCAGGTCGCGCACCACGGCGTTGTAGTAACGCCGCGCGTTCTGCACGCTATCCTCAATCTGGCTCAGCGATTGCTGCAGCTGCGTGAAACTTTCCACCGCTTTCAATTGCGGATAGGCTTCCGCCAGCGCGAACACCTGGCGCAGCGCGCTGGTCAGCACGCCTTCCGCTTCGGCCTTCGCGGCAGGTCCTTGTGTATTCATGGCCTGATTGCGCGCGGCGATGACTCCTTCGAGCGTGCTTTTCTCGTGCCCGGCGTAGCCTTTCACGGTTTCCACCAGGTTGGGAATCAGGTCGTAGCGCCGCTTCAGCTGCACATCAATGTCAGACCAGGCGTTGTCGCACTGTACCCGCAGCCGCACCAGGCCGTTGTACATTCCGATGACGAACACCACCAGCAGCACAACAATCGCAATCAATGCCAGGATCATCACGGCCCTCCGGAACACACGTGTATGCGCTCAGCGCCTTGGCCTGCGGCACAGCATACGGTTTGCCTCCATGCGTGTAAAGGGTTCTGTAGCAAAGGCGGCGCCGCAATCTCCTGCAGCGACTCCTGAAGGATCCGCTCCCCGGGCGTCGCTTTGAATGCGCGTCAATTTAGGTGACACGAGATTTTAATCGCTTCTTAGCTGTTGCGTCATGTAAACCCAGTATTAGAATTACCCCCACGAGTCCGTGCCCAGCGGATCGCGGTCCGAAACTTAATTCAGGAGGATAAAGCAATGTCTCAAGCGCAACGATTGCGTCGCGTGACCACGTCCTTGCTTGGCTTTGTTTTGCTGGCCGCAGGGTTGGCTGGGTCCGCTTATGCACAGTGTCAACTGAACTCACCCTCGGGAAAAATCAAGCATGTGGTTTACGTCGAATTCGATAACGTACACTTCACCCGTGACAATCCCAACGTACCATCCGATCTCGAACAAATGCCCAACCTGCTCAATTTCATCACACAGCACGGCACGCTCGATGCCGGCGACCATACCGTCCTCATCTCGCACACCGCAAACGACATCCTTACCACTCAGATCGGCCTCTACTCCGACGATACCGGCATCTTCATCGCCAACAGCTTCGGCGTATTCTCGCCGACCACAACCGGCGAAAACGGCTTATTTCCTTCTTCGTTTTTCTACTGGACCGACAAGGTCTCGGATATCACCGCGAGCACCGACGACAACACCTTCGCGCTTACGACGCCTTCGGGCCAGAACGTCCCCGCGCCTTGGGTGCCGTTCACTCGCGCGGGATGCACGGTCGGCGCCTTCTCCACCGCTAATATCGTGCTGGAACGCGCGCCCTTCGACGTCTTCAAAGTTTTCGGCGGCCCAACGTCTCCGCAAGGAATGGAGAGCAGCTCCAACCAGAACAATGATTTCATCGGTGTCTCGATCCATTGCGCGCTCGGCGACCCCATCTGCCAGTCAAATCCAGCTCTGGGCGTGGTGGGAGTGAGCGACACGTTGCCGGACGAGCCGGGCGGGTACGCAGGCTATCAAGCGCTATTCGGTCTGAAATACATCAACCCCGCGCTCACCGGCAGCGCTACCGGCAGCATCACGGATTATCACGGTGTTCCGCTCACCGGATTTAACCAATTGGACTTCGATCCGACTCCGGCTCAAACGCTGGCAGTGGTCGAGACCATGCTGAAGAAGGGCATTCCGGTCGTCTATGCCTACATCGCGGACGCCCATGACAATCACGAGGAGACAACCTCTACCGAAGGCACCTTCGGCCCTGGCGAGGCTCCCTACGTCGCTCAGTTGGCTGATTACAATTCCTCGTTCGGCACGTTTTTCTCGCATCTGAAGGAAGCCGGCATTGATGAGAGCAACACTCTCTTCATCTTCACGCCAGACGAGGGCGACCATTTCGTCGGCGGTGCGCCCAGCCCGGCGAATTGCGACGGTGCCAAAATCCTGGCGAATGGCAACGTCGTGCCCGATGTTCCCTGCACTTACGGAACGAATGGCGTGGGCGAGCTGGACATCAATCTGCTCGGCCTCACTCAAGGCGCTGGCGACCCGACGGCGTATTCGATCCATTTCGACGACGCCGCCACCACCTACGTGAATGGACAGCCGCTTCCATCCAGCACCACAGTCCGTACGCTCGAGCAGACCATGGCCGGACTGAGCGTGGTCAATCCGCACACCGGATTGAGCGAGAGCCTGCTCGGCACCGGTCTGGGACCCGACCTCCAAGGAGCGATTGTGGATCCAGCGGCGATGCAGCTGCTGCACATGAACACCGTCGCGGATCCCAACCGCGAGCCGACCTTCACGTTCTTCGGCAATCCCAATTTCTTCTTCGAGACAGTCGGCAGCACCACTCCTGTCGTGGGCACAGGTTTCGCCTGGAATCACGGTGACATCCAGCCGGAGATCGCGCGTACCTTCATCGCCATCGCTGGTCCTGGAGTAAGGAATCTCGGCGTAACGGAGCCGCAGGATTTCTTTACCGATCACGTTGACCTGCGGCCAACCATGATGACGCTTCTCGGCCTCAGCGATGACTATCAGCATGACGGCCGCACGATCGTCGAACTGCTAGATCCCAAGATCCTGCCGAGCAGCCTGCACGCGCATTCGGACACGCTGCTGCAGCTTGGGCAGATCTACAAGAAGATTGACGCGCCGTTCGGGGAGCTTTCGGAAAGCACTCTAACTGTCTCCACCTTCGCGATCACCAGCACTTCGGCCGGCGACGTCGTCTATAACAACCTCGAGAATCTGATCTCGCAATGGACTCTGGAGCGTGACGGCCTGGCTGCACAGATCAAGGCCATGCTCGAGGGCGCGGAGTTCAACGGCATTCCAATCGATGAAAAGGCGGCCAATGACCTGATCGCGGAGGCACAGGCTCTCCTCGATCAAGCAAACCACTGCGCATCTCATCTAGGAACGTGCGGTAACTAGAACCGCTCCGAATGTACTGGCGCCCGAGGTCCTGACTTCGGGCGCCAGTGCCGCACACCATTTTCCGCATCACTTAATGTCAAACCGGTAAGCGCCGCGCTCGCCTGCTCATCTCGCTGCTCATCGTTGACTTGCCTTTTCTCCCATCCTAAGATCAGCGCCACTCACGGCGGAACCTCAGTTGCCGATCGGCCGCACGATGATTGAACTCAAGCATCGCTTCATCGAAACGAACGGAATTCGCATGCACATCGCCGAATGTGGCTCAGGTCCGCTCGTGCTCTTGTGTCATGGATTCCCCGAGTCGTGGTATTCCTGGCGGCACCAACTGCAAGCGCTCGCGGAAGCAGGCTTTCGCGCGGTCGCGCCAGACATGCGCGGCTACGGCCAGACCGATCGCCCCGAGGCCATAGATCAATACACGCTGCTTCACTTGGTAGGCGATATGGTCGGTCTGTTGGACGCTCTCGGCGCAGATACCGCTGTGATCGCCGGTCACGACTGGGGCGCGCCCGTCGCCTGGCATTCCGCGCTGCTGCGTCCCGATCGTTTTTCGGCGGTGATCGGATTGAGCGTACCGTTCTGGCCGCGATCGCCTGTGCGTCCTACCAGCCTGATGCCGCAAACGGACGACGCACTTTTCTATCAACTCTATTTTCAGACTCCCGGTGTTGCCGAGGCGGAACTCGAGCGTGACGTTTCGCGCAGCATCCGGACTTTGCTCTATTCCGCCTCCGGCGATTCCCCGCGCCGGGAAAACGCGGCCGCGTCCGGCCGCGAGGTCGGCATGGTGCCGCGCGGGGGCGGCTTTCTTTCGCGCATGGCGGAGCCCGCGTCAGTTCCACCGTGGCTTACCGAAGTAGACATAGCGTATTACGTGGAAGAATTCACGCGCACTGGGTTCCGCGGAGGGTTGAACTGGTACCGCAACATTGACCGCGGCTGGGAGCTATTGGCCGCGTTCGCGGACGCTCGTGTCAGCGTGCCCGCGCTCTATATTGCCGGCGACCGCGATCTCGTGGTGGGCTTCCGCGGCATGAATCAGATAATTGCCAGCCTCGCCTACTTCGTGCCACAACTGCGCGGAACCCTGATGCTCCCGGGCTGCGGCCACTGGACGCAGCAAGAACGCCCTGCTGAGGTCAACAGAGCGATGCTCGACTTTCTCGGCCAGTTATAGCCCAAGAACACTCGAGTTATCGCACCGGGCTGAGGCGGTTAATTCGTATTGGCCGGCGCGCGATGGTTCATGCTCCATACGTACGCCCCCAGCGCTTTCACTTGCTCCGGCGTAAGTTGCGCCCCACCCATCGGCGGCATCGGACTGCGATATTCCTTTGGTTGCGACACACCGTCGGTTATCGTTTTCGCAATTCCGGCGAAACTACCATCGCTCCACAGCCATTTCTTGTTCGTGCCTGCTAGCGGCGGCCCCAAAGGAGTGCCTTCACCGTTATCGCCATGGCAGCCCGTGCAAGCAGCTCCGCCCACTTGGCCATGGTAGATGCGCCCACCGAGCGCAACCATTTCTGGCGTCGCGCCTGATGGCACGGGAAGATTGCCCGTTGCCTTCGCGGCAGCACCGGCATCCGGATGCGTGCCCTCGGGCGGTTTCGCGGCAACTGCGACGGGAGCGCCGGCCGGAGCGGTCAAGCTCGGACATGGTGTCACGTTCGCTGCGGCGTCGGCTGATGCACCACCAAGATAGACAATCCGGTAAATCCGTCCGCGGATGTCATCGGAAACGTACAGCGCACCATCCGGTCCCACCGCCAAGCCAGAGGGACGATGCGCGGCTTGGGCCGGGGACTCCGCCGCTCCGGCAAAACCATCCGCAAATACTTCGCATTGGCCGGATGCGCGTTCCCCGGCGAGCGCCTGAAAAACTACGTTGTAGCCGCCCTGCGGATACGGCGCCCGATCCCATGACCCGTGGAACGCGATGAAGACGCCGTCACGGTAGTGCGCCGGAAACTGCGTCTTGTCGTATAGCACCATCGCATTCGGCGCCCAATGCGCGGGATATGCCGCAACGGGCTCAATCTTGTCCGCGCATACGCCGATCGTTTTGCCGCCGTCGCCACCGTATTCCGGAGCCAGAACCAGCTTCTGCGCGAAGGCGTCGTAGTAGCACTCGGGCCAGCCATAGTCTCCGTGCGGTTTCAAAAGCAATAGTTCTTCAGCCGGCAGCGTTGCTTCCTGATCGGGCTTATACAGGTCGGGCCAATTCATGCGCAGCTGGTCCCGTCCGTGCTGGGTCACAAACACTCGCCCGCTGGAATCGATAGCAAAACCCTCGGCATTGCGGATTCCCGTGGCGAAGCGTTCAGCTGGTGAAAAGGCTTGGTTCGTCTTATTCGCGTCATAGCGCCAGATACCACCGCGGGTTTCAAGTTCCGTGCAGGGGTTCAGGCCAGCCGATTTGAGGGTCCGATTTTTCAGCTGGCAGGAATTGGTCGCGGTGGCCACATCCACGTACAGCGCTCCTTCGGCGTTGATGATGAAGGGATGCATCGGATGGTCGCCGCCCAGAGGCAATCCGGAGACGATGGTGTCGGCTGAGCCACTCGGCACCAGGGAACCGGCGGGTAAGGAATATCGCAAGATGCGATCGTTGTTCTCGGCGTAGATCGCTTCCTGGTACCAGGCGATCCCCGTTCCGCCCGCTCCGCCACTCTGCACGGTTTCGCCAAAGCGCTCAATCATATCGGCCTTGCCCGTGCCGCTTTTGTCTTGCAGGGCTACCAGGAAACCACCGGCATGCGGCGTGTCATTGCCGTAATACCGTCCCGACCAGGTGTTGAGGTAAAGAACTCCGCTCGGCGCGACCACCATGTGCCGCGCATGGCCGATGCCGTCGGCGAAGACCGTTGCGCAAAAGCCGGCAGGTAACCTCAATCCACTGTCATCGTTCGGGCATGCCGGGCTTTTGTTTTCAGCCGCCGCAGCGGAATTGAATCGGCCTCGCGCCGGCAACAGTGAACTGCCCAGGTAAATTGCGGCAAGAACCGCAAAGATCGCAAATAAAGTCTTCGATGGATTGGATGTTTGCATCAAGCACCTCGAAACTTTGATGACATTCGGCAACACTTAGTCTCGCGAAAAATACCGAAATAGATCGCCAGAATCCTAACCGATCCCGCAGCGGAACAGCCCCCAGCATGCTTTTCCAGACAGCCGTCGGGTTGCTGACTCGCGCGGGCGTCCTGGCGAAATCGGCCCGACGTGTTCGCGATCACACGAAGCCGTGACCTGCGTCACAGCTATTTAAGTGGAGCAACGCTACTTTTTCAGTCGAACGGGTTCAACCAAGATGAAGGAGCGTGCTTGTCCGATGTATACGGCGTTCAAGCTGCTTGAGAATGGCGAGTTCGTACGGGTAGCGTGCCGCGATGCGCTTGAAGAGGCCGTGCAGCTGGTGGAGTCACTTAACGAAGTTTGGCCCGGAGAATATGAGGTCCGGGAATCGCATTCTCAGACGGTCCGATATGCTACGAATTTTGGGCCGGTCCTAAACTGAATCGGGAAATCTTGGTCGGTCGCGTCCGCGCTCGGAATTGTACGATTTCGAACATGCACGATTTCCGTTCGGCGATATGGTGTCTCAATGAAACTTTTACAAATTGTGCCCGCACTTATCGTCGTTTTTTGTGTGGCGGTCTTGATTGGTAAAAGAGGAATGATTTTTGTTCCATAAATCGCCTGATCTACTCCCGCCTTATCCTGCATTACTGCCACCGTGTACATCGCCCTACTCGGGCGGTACGCATGCCCTCCTTAGCCAGGTCTAGTTAGCTTGCCCGATGACGCAAAGCCCATTCATACCCTTTCGCTCCTCGTTGACTTGCCCTCGCGCGCATCCTAATATGTGCGCCACTCATGCCGGAACCCCAGTCGCCAATCGGCCGCACGATTTCTCACTATCGCGTCCTGGAAAAATTGGGCGGCGGAGGCATGGGCGTCGTTTACAAGGCCGAAGATACCGAACTCGGCCGCTTCGTCGCTCTGAAATTTCTCCCGGAAGACGTCGCGCGCGACCCGCAATCGCTCGAACGTTTTCGCCGCGAAGCCCGCGCCGCCTCCGCGCTGAACCATCCCAACATCTGCACCATCTACGAAATCGGCCAGCAGGACGGACGTCCCTTCATCGCCATGGAGTTTCTGGAAGGCATGACGCTGAAGCACCGCATTTCCGGTCGTCCGCTGGATATGGAGATGCTGCTCGATCTGGGAATCGAGATTGCCGACGCGCTGGATGCCGCGCACTCCAAGGGAATCGTCCATCGCGACATTAAGCCCGCGAATTTATTCATCACGGATCGCGGCCACGCAAAAATTCTGGATTTTGGCTTGGCCAAGCAAATTCTGGCGACGTCGGATGCGACGCGGGGACTGAATCCTTCGGATCTCACGGTGGACACACCGTCCGTAAGGGAAGCGGACCTCACCAGCGCGGGGACGGCGGTAGGAACCGTGGCGTATATGTCGCCGGAGCAGGCGCGCGGAGAAACGCTGGACGTGCGCAGCGATCTTTTCAGTTTTGGCGCGGTGCTCTACGAGATGGCCACCGGCGCGGTCCCGTTTCGCGGAGCCACGACGGCGGTCGTCTTCAACGCCATCCTGGAAAAAGCGCCGCTGCCCGCGGTACGCCTGAACCCTGATATTCCGCCGCGTTTGGAAGAAGTGATTTCCAAGGCGCTCGAAAAAGATCGCCGCATGCGTTATCAGCACGCCGCGGAATTGCGCACGGATCTGGCGCGCCTCAAACGCGACTCCGGCTCCAACCCCGTTTCCGGCGCGGTGCCTTTCGCGCAAGCGCAAGCCGCCATGCCGCAGCAGAACTCGGGCGCGTTCGGCGACACCGCAACCCAGTCCACTCCATCCAGCGGCCGCGCAATTGCCGCTATGACTCCGTCAGGCGGAACAAGTGCAGTGCCGATAACCACAGCGCAACCTGCGGCGGGAACGGCGACGTCAGCCACAGCAATAGCAGGCGCGCCATCATCCGCTTCCGCCGCAGTAGCAACCGCGCAGCCGTCGAACGTGGCACCACGCAGGCGCTTGCCGCGCATCGCCGCCGCAGCCGCAATCGTAGTCGCGCTTGCCGCCGGCGCATATTTCTTCACGCATCGCGGCCCAAAACTCACTGGCCAAGGTTCCATCGTTCTCGCCGATTTCACGAATACGACGGGCGATGCGGTATTCGACGGCGCGCTACGCCAGGGCCTCGCCGCGCAACTCGCGCAGTCCCCGTTCCTGCACATTCTCTCCGATCGCCAAATGCAACAAACCATGCAATACATGGGCCAGCCAGCCACCGCGCGCGTCAGCAACGATCTCGCGCGGCAAATCTGCCAGCGCACGCAAAGCGCCGCCGTCCTCGAAGGCTCCATCGCGCAAATCGGCAACACCTACAATCTAATTCTCAACGCGCTCAACTGCGCTTCCGGCGAAACACTCGCCACCGCCAACGCCGAAGCCCCCGATAAGGATCATGTTCTCGGCGCGCTCGGCAACGCAGCCGAAGATATTCGCCGCAAGCTCGGCGAATCACTCGCCTCCATTCAGAAATACAACACGCCCATCCAGGAAGCGACCACTTCTTCGCTGGAAGCGCTGAAAGCCTACAGCCTGGGAATGCAAGCCCGCGCCAGCCAGGGCGAAGAAGCCGCCGCGCCCTTCTTCAAGCAAGCGGTCGCGCTCGATCCCAATTTCGCCATCGCCTATGCCACGCTGGGCCAGGTGGAATCGAATATGGGCGAACGCGCCGTGGGCGTCGAGTACACCAAGAAGGCTTACGGCTTGCGCGACCGCGCCAGCGAGGCGGAAAAGTTCTACATTGATTCGCACTACTACGACAACGTGACCGGCGACATCGAGCAGGCCAATCAGGTCTATCAACTCTGGACGCAAACCTACCCGCGCGATTCGATCCCGTTCAACAATCTGGGCGTTTCCTACGCTTTGATGGGCCAGTGGGAGAAGGCTCTGCCTGTCGCCCGCCAGGCGCATCAGCTGAATCCCGAAGAAAGCATTGCCTTCGTGGCTGTCACCGGAGACTATCTCGGCCTGGGGCGATTCGATGAAGCCAAAGCAACGATGAATCAAGCCTTCGCGGCCAAACTGGATGTGCCGAACTTTCACCGGCTTCTCTATTTCCTGGCGTTTGCGCAAAACGATTCGTCCGCCATGGACCGTGAGCTTTCAGTTCTCACTTCCAAAGGCGCGGAGGCTGCCGCGTTCGCGCTCGTGCTTGCGGCTCACACGGACGCGTACAACGGACGCATGGAGAAAGCGCGTGCCTCGATGGCGCGCGCCCGCAGTGCCTTCGAAGCGTTGCACGCGAACGAATCGGCAACACAGACGCTCTCCACGCTAGCCATGATGGAGGCCGAGGTTGGTGATGACACTGGCGCGCGCCGGGACGCCGCAGCTGCGCTGGCAAATAATTCTCCGTCGCTGCGCGCGCGCACGGACGCCGCATATGCGTTAGCGCGCGCTGGCGACGTGGCTCGTGCCGAAGCCGTCGTCGCCGACCTTGCAAAGGCAAATCCTTCCAACACGATGCTGAATTCGTTCGATCTCCCCGTCATTCGCGCGACGCTCGAAATCGGCCGCAACAATCCCGCGAAAGCCGTCGAGATTCTCCAGCCGGTCATTCCGTTCGACCTGGCCAACCAAAGATCCATGCTCAGCACCTACCAGCGCGGCCGCGCCTACCTGGCCCTGGGCAAAGGCAGCGAAGCCGCCGCCGAATTTCAAAAGATCGTGGATCATCCCGGAGTCGTGCTCAATTCAATCACCGGCGCGCTGGCCAAGCTGGGCCTCGCGCGTGCGTATGCCGCAGAAGGTGACTCAGCCAAAGCCCGCGTAGCCTATCAAGATTTCTTCGCGCTATGGAAAGATGCCGATCCCAACATCCCCATCCTCGGCGCTGCCAAATCCGAATACGCCAAACTGCAATAACCTCAGTGACACTCGCATACAACTCCCCTAGTTAATGTACGCTTTCGTAATCCCGCCCGTTGTGCTATATGCAATGCCGCGCATATGAAGATACTCTCCATCGCACTTCTCTCGATTTCGGCTGTCCTCATCGCGGGGGCGGTGTGCGCGCAAGAGAAATGCCCGGCTCCTCCGGCGCTCAGTGCCACGACGAGTGCCAACATTTTCAGCCCACAGCAGGAGCTGGATTTGGGCGACGTCGAAGCCGAATGGCTGGAGAAAAACTACCGCGTCATCCATGACGACGAACTGGCTGGCCGCCTGAACCAGATCACCAATCGGATCCTCGCGCAACTCCCGCCGACGCAATTGAAGTTTCGCGTCATCCTTATCGATTCCCCGGTAGTGAACTCGTTCAGCGTGGGCGCTGGGCGCATTTATGTCACGCGAAAAATGGTCGCTTTCCTTCGCAGCGACGACGAACTCGCCGGTTTGCTCGGCCATGAGATGGGTCATATCCTCACCCACCAGAGTTCCATCGAGATGACGCGCGAGTTTCATGACTTTCTAGGCGTCGATTCCGTGGGCGACCGCAAAGATATTTTCGACAAGTTCAACCGTATGCTGGACAGCATCGCGCGCAATAAAAGCACGCTCACCAAGACCGCGGAGAGAGACTGGCAACAGGAAGAACCTCACCAATACCAGGCGGATCGCGTGGCTCTGTACGCCGCGGCCGCCGCTGGATTCTCGCCGCAAGCTTTTGTGGAGTTTTTTGACCGGCTCGCGCAGACCCACGGGAAAACCGGGAACCTACTGACCGATTTCTTCGGGGCGACCAAGCCCGACGAGAAACGGCTTCGCGAACTCCACAAATCCCTGACTTTACTCCCGGAGACGTGTCGCGCGACGACCCCGGCCGCTGCCTCGGCCGAGTTTCTCGCCTGGCAATCTGAGGTCATCGCCTATTCTGGTTTCGGACATCGCGAGCACTTGGTAGGTGCGGTTTCCAAACAGCCTCTCGATCCGCCGTTGCGTACCGACATCAAGAATCTGAAATTTAGTCCGAACGGCGAATACTCACTGGCGCAGGACGACGCCAACATATTCGTCTTCGCCAACGATCCATTTACTTTCCTATTCCGGATTAATGCCGCGGAGGCCCGCGACGCTCAGTTCTCCCCGGATTCGCAAGAAATCTTTTTCCTCACGCACGGGCTCAGGGTCGAAGAATGGGGCATCGACGATCAAAATCGCACCAGCGTTCACGAAATGACCCTGCCCGATGGCTGTCTGCAGAGCGCGCTTTCTCATGACGGCAAACTACTCGCGTGCGTCAATCGGAGTCTCGACTTCGCGTTAATTGACGTGGCCAGCGGAAATGCTCTGCTCACAAAAAAGGCGTACTTTCAGTCCAAGACCTTCGGCTCAGCCGGCGATCTCCTGCGCCTCCTCCTATTCATGTTGGCGGAAGCAGACGATGGCCGATGGATCCGCATGGCTTTCTCCCCGGATGACCATTACTTCGCCGCGACCGCCGCGGATCTGGCCATTGCGGTTAACGTTGCGAATCACGCCCAAATCCCACTCGATGGTGCTCTGGGTAAAACTCTCACCGCGAATTTCGCTTTCCTTGCGCCGGACCGCATGATTGTTCAGAACCAATTCGATCCTAAAGACTCCGCCGTCGTCGAGTTTCCATCCGGAAAAGTTGTCGAGCGGCTTCCTATCAATCCGCATCAGGATATGGAGGCCCCCACGCGCGGCTATTATGTCATCCTGAAGCCCGTCAAAGACGCGCGCGTGGGCGTGCTGGACCTGGAATCGCAGACTTTTGTAATTGGTTCCGCGAAATCGTCCGTGATTGATGTTTTCGACCGCGAAGTACTCAGTCAGAGGGTCTCGGGCGAAGTCGGAATCTTCGACCTCTCCACTCACGAGCGCAAAGGTGAGGCGGAGCTTCCGAAAAGTGCTCTTGGCTCGCTGCGAACTTGGGCTGTGTCTTCCGATCTCAGATGGCTCGCCGTTTCTGGAACCAGCCGCGGCGCTGTCTGGGATCTCGCTGCTTCGAAGCGCCTCTATTACACTCGCGGTTTCCGCGGCGCTTACTTCGACGGTGACCAAGCACTCTACGTCGATTTCCCAAAGGAGGACCCGCAACCGCGGACCATCGCCCGCGCCAATCTCTCCAGTGAGAATATGATTCCTGGCGCCCCGATCGATGAAAAGGTGGCCACCCGGCAGTATGGACCATTCCTGCTTGTCCGCAAGCCGGCTGGAAAAGTGAACACTTTGAGCCGCGATATCACGTTGGACGTCAAGGACGTTCGCGATGGACATTTGCTTTGGTCGCGGAGTTTTCCTAAGGAGGCGCCGTCCATCACTCTGAATCAGACGCGCGATTCTTTGATCCTGGAGTGGCGCGTCGAAGAGGCCGCAGCAAAGGATGAGATCAAGGGGACGGGTTCGCTACAAACCCGATTCGCGGCGATGCGGGATCAGAAGGGCGCCTATCTGCTCGAGGTTCTCGATCCAGCCACCGGGAATTTGCGCGGACAACTCCTCATTGACACCGGCAAGGGCTCCTTCCGTGTCGCGCGTTCGTCCGCGGAGGGCGATTGGGTTCTTGTCGGCGACAACGAAAATCGTACACGCGTCTATTCGCTGTCAACGGGCGAGCAGAAAGCGATCTTGTTTGGAACATACTCGACACTTTCTACTGCGGCGGGCATCCTGGTGGTTGAAAATGAATCCGGACAGGTCGACGTCTACGACCTGAAGTCGCTCGAGAAGCGCAACCAACTGACTTTTCCTTATCACATCTCCGCATTGGCGTTCAGTGGCGACGGCAAACGGCTCTTCGTCCTGACTGCCAACCAGATAGCCTACACTTTCGACACACAAGCCCTGGACAAAGCGGAAACAACCACGGCAGTTGCGCCCAGTGACACGCACCTTTCGGAGGCGCCGGAAATTGAAGCGGAACCCCAACCGTAGAAACGCCAGCAGCACGCTTGAATTGGGGCGAGGCGAAGTGGCTAGCGTTAGCGATCAATCGCGTTCATGGCTGCCGCTGCGTAGCGGTCGCCTGCAATATCACTCTGCGGCACCGCAGCTTCCAGCTCCGCTACTTCCGCCGCACTGAGCTTGATGTCCGCCGCCGCCGCATTCTCTTCCAGATATTTCCTGCGCTTCGTTCCGGGGATCGGGACCAGATCTTCGCCCTTCGCCAGCACCCACGCCAGCGCCAGCTGCCCAGGCTTTACGCCCTTGCGCTCGGCAATCGCTCGCACGCGCGCCACTAGCGCCTGATTCTTTTCGAAGTTCTCGTCGGCAAACCGCGGCATGCGCATGGCGCGCGCGTCCGTCTCCACCAAGTCGCTCTTCTTGGTGATGGCACCGGTGAGGAAGCCGCGTCCCAACGGACTGTACGGCACAAAACCGATTCCCAGCTCGCGCACCGTCGGCAAAATTTCTGCCTGCACGTGCCGCTCCCACAGCGAATACTCCGTCTGCAGCGCCGTAATCGGATGCACCTTGTGCGCGCGCCGAATCGTCGCCGGCGACGCCTCCGACAGTCCCAGATACTTCACCTTCCCTGCCTTCACCAACTCCGCCATCGCGCCAACGGTTTCTTCAATCGGCGTCTGCGGGTCCACGCGATGCTGGTAGTACAAATCAATGTGATCCACGCCCAGCCGTTGCAGCGACGCATCGCACGCCGCGCGCACATACTCCGGCTTCCCGCTGATGGACCAACGATTCGGCTCCGCCTTCGTGCGGATGTTGGCAAACTTCGTCGCCAGAAACACTTCATCGCGACGCCCGCGGATCGTCTTGCCAATCAGTTCCTCGTTGTCGCCGATTCCGTAGGTATCCGCCGTATCCAAAAACGTGACCCCCAGGTCGAGCGCCCGCAGAATTGTCGCGGCGGACTCCGCGTCGTTCCGCTCGCCGTAGAAATCGCTCATCCCCATGCAGCCAAGTCCCATGCGGGAAACCACCGCGCCCTGCGAACCGAGTCTTACTTTTTTCATAGTCATAACTGTTCAGATGATCTGGTCCTCTTCCCGGTTTCGTCTTTTTTGTTTGCCCCGATGAGCGCACCCATCCAAGCGGAGGATTCCCGTCGTGGCGCAGCGGCCAGGAACCCTTGCGGCCTCCCAGCAGCATCGCGAATAATCGGCCGCGCCACGAATGCTGGAATGAGCCAAGATGCTGGAAGGCCTCAGCGCGCGTAGCGCGCCGACGAGAGGGAGCGAGTTCTATTCGTAGCGCAAGGCGGCCATGGGCTCAACACGCATGGCGCGGCGCGCGGGCAGATAACTCGCGGCGAGCGAGACAATCATCAGCAGCGCCGCGACTGTAACGAAAGTAATCGGGTCGGTTGGCTGGACGCCATACAACTGGCTGGCCATCAGCCGCGAGAGTGCCAGCGCCCCAACGATACCGATCACCGAGCCAAGCAGCGCCAGCAGCAATGCTTGCCGCACCACCAACAGCAGCACATTGCCGCGACTGGCGCCCAGCGCAACGCGAATTCCAATCTCGTTCGTGCGCCGCGAAACCGAATAGCTCATCACGCTGTAAATCCCCACCACCGCGAGCAGCAGCGCCAATCCGGCGAACGCGCCCAGCAGCAACATCGTGAATCGCGCAGGCGACAAAGACGCCGACACCGAATCATCCATCGTGCGAATATTCAGCAGCGGCACTTCCGCGTCTATTTCGCGAACACTATTAGTGATCGCCGGAACCGCGCTCAATGGCGCCGCATTCGTCCGCACCGTCAGGTTCATGCCGAAAGAGTTCCAGTTTTCGCCCCTAGCGGCAGACATCTGCGCCAAGGGGTAATAAAGCGTCGGCGCGGGCTGCGTTTCGTTCATGGCGGAAATCTTCACGTCGGCCACCACACCGACAACCTCGCGCGTCAACCCCGGGAAAAAATAAAGCGTTAGCCGCTTGCCGATGGGATCCTCATTCGGCCAGAAAAATTTGGCCATGGATTCACTGATCAGCACCGCGCCGGGCCGGCCAGCAGCATCAGAGTCATCTATGTCTCGCCCGCTCAAGAGCGGTATATGCATCGAACTCAGGTATCCGGGGCTGATGAGGCGAACTTCCACTTCGGGCAGGTCCGCCATAGCCGCCGCCGGGCGTCCTTCTATCGAAATCGGCTGGTGCGAGCCGTCATCGCTCAATGGCAGGCTGTCAATGAGGCCGGCGGATTGCACACCGGGCAAGGTGCGAACGCGGTCGAGCACGCGCCCGAAGTAGCTGATCTGTTGCGCAGGCTCCACAAATTTCCCTGTCGGCAGCGAGACTGCCATGGTGACGACGCGGCTAGGGTCGAAGCCAGGATTTACGTTGTGCAAAACCCACAAGCTGCGAATCAGCAGACCTGCGCCAATCAGCAGCATCAGCGAAAGCGCCACTTCCGATACGACCAGCACGTTGCGCGTGCGGCTTCCGCCCGAATCGGCTGCGGTTCTGCCCAGGCCTTGTTTCAGCGCCTGATTCAAATCTGCTTTCGCCATGCGCAACGCCGGCAGCAGGCCGGCGGCAAATCCGGTGAGCAGCGAAATGCCGAGCGTGAACGCCAGGACCCAGCCATCCAGCGCGATCTCGCTGGATCGCGGCAACCGCTGCGCGAGGAATTTCACGATCACGAGCAAGCCGAAGTGTGCGAACACCAAGCCCAGCGCTCCTCCCGCGAACGCCAGCAGGAGCGTCTCCGAAAGAGCTTGCTGCAGCAAACGGCGGCGGGTGGCGCCCAACGCCGTGCGGACGGCCACCTCCTTGCGCCGCGAAAGCGCCCTGGCCAACATCAAGTTCGCGACGTTCGCGCACGCAATCAGCAATACCAGCGCGACGGCGCCCAGCAAAATCAGCAACGCCGGCCGCACGTCGCCGACGAGATCATCGCGCAGCGGAATCGCAATAGCGCCCCAACCTTTGTTGTCGTTGGGATATTCCTGCGCCAGCCGATTGGAAATAGCGTCCAACTCGGCCTGCGCCTGCCGCAAAGTCACACCAGCCTTCAGCCGGGCGATCACCGCGTAGTTGTGGTCGCCGCGAATGGCGCGCTCTTGATCGGTCCAGGCCAAAGGTTTCCACATCTGCGCGCGAGCCTCCTGGTCGCTGAAGATGGGAAAGTCGAACTCCGGCCCCATAACGCCGACCACGGCGAACGCCTGCCCGTTGAGCTGAATGTTTTTCCCGACGACGTCAGGATTTCCTGCGAAGTGGCTGCGCCAAATTCCATAGCTCAACACCACTACGTGTTCGTGTCCTGGCTCATCTTCGCCGTCAAGAAATCCGCGGCCCAGCAGCGGCTGCGCGTGCAAGATCGAAAACAAGCCCACGGTCGCGGCAACCATGCGAATTGCTTCGGGATGCCCAGTGCCGGTGAGCGTGTAGCGGCCGAATCCATAGGCCGACATGCCATCGAATGAATGATTTTGATTGCGCCAGTCCAGGAAATTTGCGGGCGAGACGGCGAACGTCGGCATACCGGGGAAACTTTTTTGCGGAGGCGTATGCCAGACCTGCAGCAGGCGGTCCGGCTGGTCAAACGGCATCGGCCGCAGCAGCACGGCGTTCACTACGCTGAAAATCGCGGTGTTCGCGCCAATCCCCAGCGCCAGGGCGAGCACGGCCGTGATGGTAAATCCCGGCGAGCGCAGCATCGTGCGCGCGCCGTAACGCAAATCCTGCAGCAGAGTTTCCGCGAAGTGTACGCCGCGCGCTTCGCGGCATCCTTCCTTGGCGTTCTCGATGCCGCCAAACTCCAATCGCGCGCGCCGCAGCGCTTCCTGCCGTGGCACGCCTCTGCGGATCAAATCCTCGGCGTAGGCTTCCACATGGAACCGCAGCTCCGCATCCATTTCGTTCTCCATGCGTGAACGCCCCACAGTTGCGCGCAGCCACGAACGCACGCGGCTCCAAAGCGCCATACTTCCTCCAACTGCAACCTCAGGCTTCCAGCGAAATCATTGCGGGTCACTCGTACTTCAGCGCCACCATGGGGTCAACGCGCATCGCCCGCCGCGCCGGCAAGTAGCAGGCGAGCAGCGCGATCCCCAGCAAGAGCAGCGACACGCCTGCGAACGTGAGCGGGTCCGTGGGACGCACGCCAAACAAGAAACGAGCCATCAAGCGCGTGACGCCGAGCGCTGCGACCAGGCCGATCGCAATTCCCATCGCCGCCAGCCGCGCGCCTTGGCCCAGCACCATTCGAAACACCTTGCGCCGCTGCGCGCCCAGCGCCATACGGATTCCAATCTCTTGCGTGTGTTGCAGCACCGAGTAAGAAATCACTCCGTACATCCCGATCGCAGCAAGCAGCAGCGCGAGCACCCCGAACGATCCCAGTAAAAGCACGGAAAAGCGCGGCTGCGACATCGAATCATCCACCAGCGTCGCGAGCGTCGCGACTTTCGCCAGCGGCAAATCCGGATCGATTGCATGAACGGCCTCCCGCACGCTCTCGGTGACGCCCGCGGGCGCGGCTTTTGTGCGCAGCGCCACACGCATGTTCAACATGGAAGGCCACGGTTTCTGGTTGTACAGCACATACATTTCCGGAGCCGTCTCTTCGCGCAGAGACGCATGCTTCACGTCCGGAACGACGCCCACAATCGTCAGCAGGGGATAGCGCGTACTCCCCGGTCCCACCTGCTTACCGAGCGCACCCTCGCGCGCCCAGAATTTTCTCTCCATTGCCACGTTTACAATCGCCACCGGCATGGAATCCTTGGTGTCTGTTTCCTGAAAATCGCGTCCGCGCAGCAGCGGCGTTCCAATCGCTGAAAAATAGCCGGGCGAAATGATGGTGAAATTGGCGAAAGGCATTTCTTTTTGGCTTGCGGCCGGATGGTCAGGTGTGCGAATCACCGTACTCTCACCTTCGCCGCCCAGCGGAACCGTCTCGCCAATTCCAGCGGACTGCACGCCGGGCATCGCTCGCAAGCGCTCCAGCACATTCTGGAACAGTGTGACGATATGATCCTGATCCGCATATTTCAAAGCTGGCAGTGGCAATTGAAACGTCAAAACTCGCTCAGCGTTGAATCCTCCATCGGCGCCAAGCAATTGGAACAAGGTTCGTGTCAGCAGTCCGGCCGAAACCACCAGCACCAAAGCCAGCGCCACCTGCGAAACCAGCAGCGCATTCCGCAGCCTCGGGCTAATCCGGCTGCCTCCAGACTTCTGGCTGCCTTCCTTCAGCGAATCCACCAGGTTCTCTCGCGCCGCTCCAATCGCCGGAGCGAGGCCGAAGAGCATCCCTGTGGCCAGCGAAACTCCGAGCGCGAATGCCAACACCGGCAAGTCCAGCGTGACTTCGCGCAAGCGCGGAATATTTGAGGGGCCAAGAGTCTTTACGAAATAAATTCCCGCGTGGGCGATCAGGATGCCCACGGCTCCTGCCCCCACCGCAATCAGCAGGCTCTCCGTCAGCAGCTGGCGAATTAATCGCGCGCGTCCAGCGCCCAGCGCCGCACGCAGCGTAAATTCGCGGCGTCGCGCCAGCGCGCGCGTCAGCAGCAAATTCGCCACATTCGAGCAGGCAATCAGCAGCACGATGCACACGGCGCCGAGCATCAGTTGTAATGGACGCCGTGTGTCGCCCACCACCTGCCGCTGCAGCGGGACCACTCGCGTGTTGAACCAGCCGGTCCAGCGGTGATCCTGCTCTTCGGCGTGCTTCGTGATCAAATCCATCGCGGCCTGGGCCTGCTGGATCGTTACGCCGGGTGTCAGTCGTCCGATTAACGCGAGTTCGGATGGTCCCGGTTTTGGCTCCGCTGCAATTGCCAGTGGCACCCATAGCTGCGGCTCTTCGGGAAAATTGAAACTGCTGGGCATTTCTTCCGCGCGCGGAAATGCGAATCCCGCAGGCATGACACCCACCACGCTATAGGCGTACCCGTTCAGCTCCACGGCTCGCCCCAAAATATTGCGGTCTGCCCCAAACCGCTCGCGCCACAACCGGTCGCTGATGATCACTTCATATTCGTGGCCCGGCTGATCTTCCTCTGCTGTGAACGCGCGTCCCAAGGCGGGAGAGACTCCGAGCGAAGAGAAAAATTCCTGGGACGCTCGAAAACCATCCAGGAAGGTAGGTTCACCCGCTCCCGTCAGGTTGAAGGAATCGTTTTGGAAGGCGCTTACCGTTTGAAACGGATGCGCGTCGCGCGTCAACATGCGGAATTGCAGTTGTCCCCAGGGAATATATTCGGAGCCAAGATTCACTCCGGGTGGAGAAATCAGCTCGGGCAATACGATTCTGCCGGAATCGGGGTAGGGAAGCGGCCTCAGAAGGATGGCGTTCACCAGGCTGAAAACCGCCGCGCTCGCGCCAATGCCCACTGCGAGCGTGAGCACCGCAACCGCCGTGAAGCCAGGGCTCTTGCGCAGAATGCGCGACGCGAAGCGAATATCCTGAAGCAAAGTCTCGATAAAACTTGTTCCACGCGCGTCGCGGCATTCTTCCTTGGCGCGTTCGATCCCGCCAAACTCCAGCCGCGCGCGTCGCAGCGCGTCTTGCCGCGTCACGCCGCTGCGCACCAAATCGTCGGCGCGCGCTTCCACGTGGAACCGCAGCTCCGCATCCATTTCGTTCTCCATGCGAGAGCGCTGCAGAATCGTGCGCAGCCAGGAACCCAGCCGGCTCCACCGCGTCATACTTCCTCCGGCGTGGTGCTCAGAATTCCGGCGATCACGTCCGCCATGCGATTCCACTTATCGGTTTCCGTCTGGAATCGCCGCTTGCCCGCCGCGGTAAGCCGGTAATATTTCGCCTTACGCTTGTTTTCCGATTCACCCCATTCGCTCGCGATCCAGCCCTGATGCTCCAGGCGATACAGCGCCGGATACAGCGAGCCTTGCTGAATTTCCAGCCGGTCTCTTGAAATTTGCTGGATGCGCAGCAGAACGCCGTAGCCATGCAACGGGCCGAGCGATACGGCCTTAAGGATCAGCATGTCTAGCGTGCCTTGCAGCAGATCGATCGGTTTCGCCACCGGCTCTCCTTGTGTGTCTAGGAGAGAAAATACCAGCACTCTCCTCGACTGTCAAGGAGAGTCTGTGCCGCACACGCCGGCCTGGTTCCGCCGCCAACGTGTCAACAGAGGCTATGACCTTGTGGCTCTGCGCGGGTTTACACGCGCATTGCAGGCGCCAGTCAAACCGTCACGACGATCTTCCCAATCTGTTGGTTCGATTCCATGTAACGGTGCGCCTCCACAATCTGCGCCAGCGCAAACACACGATCAATGCGCGGCTTGAAGTGGCCCGCCTCCACATGATCGAAAACATACTTCACAGACGCCGCCTTCAATTGCGGAACCGAAAGTATTTCGCGCACCGTATAGCCGCGAACGGTCAGCCCCTTGCTCAGCGCGGTAAACAAAGGAAACGGCGTCGGCTCCGGCGCCAGCGCGCCATACTCGAAAATGATTCCCTCATACGCCGCGGCCTGAGCGAGCGCTGCGACGCCCTTGCCTCCAATGGGATCAAAAATTACTCGCGCCCCTTTGCCGCCGGTGATTTCCTTCACGCGCGGCAGGAAATTCTCTTCCGCAGTTGCGATCACGTGCGCGGCTCCCACCTCCACCAGCACGCCTTTCTTCTTGGAAGTTCGCGTGGTGGCAATGCTGATCGCGCCCTCGGCCTTCACCATTTCAATCGCCGCAATGCCCACGCTGCTACTCGCCGCTGTGATGATCACGAAATCGCCTTTGCCGATCCGCGCATTCTTAATCAACGCTCCATAAGCCGTCAGATACTGCATCCAGATGGACGTCCCCTCCTCCGGCGTCAACTTCTCCGGATAAACCGCCAGCGCGCTCGCGGGAACCAACGCCACTTCTCCATACACGCCATAGTTCGTCATCAGAAATCCCGGCACCGTGCTGGCCTTCTTGCCGATCCAGCTCTTGTCCACATCGGGCCCCACGGCGGTCACCACCCCGGCCGCCTCATAACCGAGCTTCGACGGCAACACAGGAGACTCCAGATATAGCCCGGCGCGGAACATCACCTCCGCACGATTTAGCCCGATGGCCTTCACGTTCAGCAGAGCTTCGCCCTTTCCCGGCACGGGGATCGGTTCTTCCTCGATTTTCAACACCTCCGGCCCGCCCAAAGCATGAAAGCGCACAATCTTTGCCGTGTTATTTTCCATGTCAGTCTCTTACGCTGCCTTGATTCCACTGGCAGCAACGCGAATTCAATCGTTGCGTGCCGCCACTCGAAGATTATTTCGGTGGAGTGAGCTTCGGATCCAGCCGCGTCGCTTCTTTAAATTCCACCTGCGCCGCATCAGGATCTTTCAATCGCAGCAATGCCATTCCCAGGTTGTAGTGCGCGTGCGCCAGATTCGGATTCAGGCGATTAGCCTCGCGGTAGCTGTCCGCCGCAGCTTGATACTGTCCCTTATTGAAAAGCACGTTCCCCAGATTGAATCGCGCATCCGCATTATCCGGATAGTCCGCGATCACTTTTACGAATGCGGTTTGCGCCCCGTCCAAATCGCCCAACTGCATTTTCGCCGCGCCCAACCCAATCTCTGCCTCGGGAAAATTCCCCCGCTGATCCAGCGCCTTCTGAAAATATTCCGCGGCCTTGCCCGGATCGTTCGCCTGCAAATACGCGTTGCCCAGGTTGTAGAGCGCGTGGGCTTCATCCGGTTTCAGCGCCAGGCCTTTCTGATACGCCGCGATGGCCAGCTCCAGCTTCCCCTGGCCCTGATACGCGAGCGCCAAATTAAAATCCGCGTCGGCTTGATCCGGTTTCAGCGCCAAAGTTTTTTCCAGGCTGGAAACGGCCTCGTCAAGCGCGCCCTGCTTGTACAGCAAATGACCGAGCGCGAACCAGCCGTGCGCATCATCGGGATGGTCGGCCACAATCTCCCGGTATTGCGCGACGGCTTCTTCCTCGCGTCCGGCGTTCGCGAGCGCCGCCGCATAATTCGTTTGCAGGTCCAGCGAGTGCGGCTCCAGCGCCATGGCCTGCTGGTAAATCTGAATCGCTTCATTCCACTGCTGCGTGGCATCGAGCGCCGCGGCCAGGTTACTCAGCGCGTCCACGTAACGCGGCGTCAGCTCCAGCGCCCGGCGGTATGCCGCGATCGCATCCGTGGCATTGCCGGAAGCAAAGAGCGCTGCGCCCATGCCGTTGTACGCTTGCGCAAATTTCGGATTCAGCCCGAGCGCCTTCCGGTAAGCGGAAATGGAATCGTAATATTTCTTCTCGTGATAGAGCGCCAGGCCCAGATTACTTTCGGTCACCGCATCGCTAGGTTTGATCTCGAGCGCCTTATCGAAATCCGAAATCGCTTCGTCGTCTTTCCCTTTACTGTCCAGTGCCAGGCCCAAATTGCTCAGCGCCTCCGGAAAATTGGGATTGAGCGTCAGAGCCTGACGAAATAACGCAATGGCTTCGTCCACTTTCCCTTTCTTGTAGCGCTCCAGCCCCTGATTGTTCAAGGACACGGCATCGCCCGCGCGCCCGGCGTTGCTTTGCGCCCCAATCGAGCGCGCGGCACAAAACACGGTCGTGAAAATCGCAAAAAATGCGACCAGCGTCCAATCGCTCCGCATCGCGCGCAATCCTCCCGCCCAGTGCTGCGAGCGTAACACACCACAAAACCACCCCGTCAACCTCGACGAGGTCAATTTGGAGTGCGGCGGCTTGCTTGTCCTGAGGCCCCGATTGCATCGGGGCAGAAGAGCCGCCGCTTTCGCCACAAACTCAGCCGCGGCGCAAATCGCGCTAGGCGAAGCTTGCTTCGCCCAAGAGGTTTGCACCAACTCGCTCCGACCAGCTCGCGCCACGCACACAGCTCACCGGACGTCTCACTGGACGCGCCACACATTCCCCGCTAAAGTTCAAGGTGTAAAACTTGCGAAGGAATTTCGCGGGAGCAGACCATGCAGACCGCAAAAGTAAAGTGGGTGGGCCGCGAGGAATTCCTGGCGACCATGCCGTCCGGCCACACTGTTCCATTCGACGCCGACAGCAAACACAATTTCGCCCCGGGGCCGATGGAGATGCTTCTGGGCGCGCTGGGTTCCTGCACCGCCGTGGATGTCATCATGATCCTCGAAAAGAAACGCCAGAAGCTCGCCACCCTGGAAATCGAAATCTCCGGCGAACGCGCCAAAGACCCGCCCTCGGTCTGGACCAAAATCGAAATGGTTTACCGTCTCTCCGGCCAACTGGACGAAAAAGCCGTCCGTGACGCCATCGAGCTGAGCCAAAACAAGTATTGCTCCGTAGCAGCCATGCTCCGCAAAACCGCCGAAATCACCTACCGCTTCGAAATCCTTCAGCAGTCTTCGTAGCGCGCCAAGAGCAGTCGTGGCAAAGCCCCGCCCGGCGCAGGATGGCACTCCTGGCTGTGCGCTCCGCATGAACGCGCTTGCCGGAAACGTGCAACAGCACTTAGAATGGTGGTTTATCCTATAAGCGAAGGGAGAATCCATGTACGCAGTGAAATTGGAATACCAGCACCGCACCAATGGTCCGCAAGGACGAACGATTCAGGTGGATACCGGTTCCATGGCCGCGGCGATCGGCAAAGCTGCCAGGGAATTCTTGAAGGGCTTGGATCGCAAAGAACGATTCGACGCCAACAAGAACGGCTTAACCGTCGTTTGTACGAAGGTCTCCGAAGAAGCAGCTGCTGCCAGCGCCTAGCGCCGCCTGAAATCGAGTGGTGTCGCCCCGGCAAGAAATCCAGCGCGGCGTCGCTCGCATCACCCACCGCGACAATCCCTTGTCACAGCTGCGTCCAATTGCATACAATCGCCAGCTACTCATTTCGATTCTGTCATTTCTGATCTTCCTGGGGGAAATGAATGGGCCGACGCATCGCCGCAAAAATTACCGGAGTGGCTGGATACGTTCCGCCGCGCGTGGTCACCAATCTCGATCTGGAAAAACGAGTGGACACCAGTGACGAATGGATTCGCACCCGCACCGGAATTCGCGAGCGGCATTATGCCGACCCCGGCGTGGCGACTTCTCATCTGGGCGCGGAAGCGGCGCGCAAACTTCTTGCGGCCCGCGGTGTCAACCCCGACGATATCGGCTTGATCGTCGTCGCTACCGTCACTCCCGATATGCTTTTCCCCGCCACCGCCTGCCTGATTCAGGACCAGCTCGGCGCGAAAAATGCCTGGGGCTTTGATCTCTCCGCCGCGTGCTCCGGCTTTCTCTATGCCCTCACCGTCGGCGCGCAATTCGTCGCCAGCGGCGCGCACAAAAAAGTGCTGGTCATCGGCAGTGACGTGATGACCTCGATTCTCGATTATACCGACCGCGCTACCTGCGTCCTGTTTGGCGACGGCGCCGGCGCGGTTCTCCTCGAATCCGCAACCTCGGATTCCGAGGGCATCCTTGATTTCATCCATGACGTGGACGGCTCCGGCGGCTGCAACCTCTACATGCCCGGGGGCGGCTCGCTGCATCCCGCATCGCAGCACACCATAGATAGCCGCATGCACTTCGTCCATCAGGAAGGCGCGCAGGTTTTCAAATATGCCGTGCGCCGTATGAGCGAGCTGGCAGTTGAAATCCTCGAACGCAACGGATTAACCAGCAAAGATCTGGCGCTGGTCGTGCCCCATCAGGCCAATCTGCGCATCATTCGCGGCATGCAGGAACGTCTCGGAGTGGACGACTCGAAAGTTCTCGTCAATATTGACCGCTTCGGAAACACCACCGCCGGCACCATCCCCCTCGGCATGATGGACGCCGTGGAACAAAAGCGCCTCCGCAAAGGCGACCTCGTCCTGCTAATCGCCGTAGGCGCCGGCTACACCACCGGCGCAGTCCTAATGCGCTGGGCATATTAAATAGTAGTTGGACGGAATAACAAGCCGGCATATCAACAGCAGTCGTCGAACCGACTCCACATCGCAAGTCAATGCGCAGCGGACACGATGCTCGGCGGCGCGACCGCAACTCTTTCAGCTCAATTTCGCCACCCGAGGTCATCTGGGAGTGCGGCGGCTTGCCGCCGCTTTCGTAGAAAGCGCGGATGTATCACAGTCGAGCCAGGCGAGGCTTGCCTCGCCTGCTCTCCACCACAAATTCGGGGCGCGCCCAAAAATCAATGCCCGATGATCACCAGCACCGGATTAGCATCGCCGGCAGTAGTCGTGATCATCTCCAACTTCGTCGGCGACACAATGTAGAACGCTCCGGAGAACGCCGCCGGCGACGTCAACGTAACCGTGCCGCTCCCGTCGGTCGCGCCGGTGTTCGATAGCACGTACGTGCCCGCCACCGCCTGCGCCGCCGTATTCGCCGCCGAAGTGCTTTCGTCCTGCACTCCGACAATCGTCGCAGGCGTCACCGAGCCATTAAACGTCAGGAAGCCCGAAAAATCACGATCCGCGCTGACCGCCGGCGCCGAAGTTCCTTCCACCAGCGTTCCATTAATGCTCGCCGCCGTGAACGAGCTGAGCGTCTGCGGATCCAGATGTCCCGCGATTGGCGCGCCGTTCCGCATGCCCACGCTAAAGGCTTCATCGGCGCTGACCAGGTAGAAAACCGGCTGAAACACGCCGCTAACCACAAAGCTTGAAGCATCCACGCGGCCAAACTGATCGGAAGTGTAGCTCACCGCAAACGGAGTGCCATTGGTGTTGGTGACGGTTCCCGCGGTGTTGTCCGCGAGCGAAAAATTGAACGTCCCCAACCCCGGCGTCGGCACCAGTTGTATCACCGACACATACGGCTCAGAGACGCTTCCGTTCAAATCCTGTCCGCTCACTCCGCCAGCCATCGCTCCGCTCATCGGACCAGTGGCAAACGGCTGCCCAATTTGCTGCCTCATGTCGGCAATCGTTACGTACGGCGTGCTCGCGCTGGTTGCGTTGTCCGTTTCGATGAGGAACGCCTCGCTGAACGAGATCGGGTACACGTCGTAGTTCGGACTCGCCAGACCTGGTGTCGAGAGCGCCATCGTGCAGTGCGTCGAATCCGGTCCTGATTGATAAACGCCCGACAAGGTCCCGGCGCTGCCGAACTGCAGATTGTTCGGTGCATTTGAATCCATTTCGCCGCTCCCCAGGCTTCCCTGCGTCGCCGGCGAAATCGGCGGTGTTGCCGTAAATGTTCCGGCGAATGCAACCGGCCCTGCGCCACCAGTGGCCTGCGAGCTGGCAAAACCCGCCCCGCCGAACGCGAACGCCCCTGCGTAAGTATTCGTATTCGTGCCGATGACCACGCAAGTGTTGACGCTCTGCGCCTCCAGCCGCCCCGAACCGCGGGTGACAATCGGCACAGCGTCAAACTCGATCAGCCGTCCGTGCCCAGACCCGCCCGTATCAATCGCAAATGCAAAAGTGGGCGACCCGGTGACGCTCGTTAACGTGATCGTCCCGCGGCCATCTTGTCCCAACGTGTAAGTGCCGGTGATGTCTTTGAAAAGCGTGTTCGCTTGCAATGTCGTGAAGTCCGCTTCGCCAGTTGTGATAGTGCCGGCGCCGTTCGCGTTAAATGTTCCAGCGGCCGCAACGAATCCGGCGGCATTGAATCCGCTAAAGCTGAACGCATACGGCCCGGTAAGCAGCGTCAGGTTCTGCACCGGATTCACCACCAGCGTGAACGTGTTCGTGATCACAGCGGGCGGATTTCCACTGTCCGTCACGCTGATGGCAAAAGTAAATGTGCCTTGAGTGGACGGATTCGCGTTGGCAAGGAGTCCGGTAGTCGTGAGCGTGAAACCAGTCGGCAAGCTCGATCCAGTTGCGACGCTGAACGTATATGGCGACGCGCCCCCCGTGGCGGCGAATTGTTCGCTGTAGGCGATGCCAACGGTGGCGGGAGGCAGCGGCGAAGTCGTTGTGAACGCCAAGCTGCTCACCACAATCTGAAACGGCACCGAAGTGCTGAAGGCCCCGGTAGCATCCGTCACCGTCACAGTGAACGTGGACACTCCCGCCGTCGTGGCCTTACCGGTAATATTCACCGTATCCGTGGCGCTCGAACCCAAAGCCAATCCAGCCGGCAGTGTGCCCGAGGCCAGAGTCCACTTCAGCGGCGGCACCCCGCCGGTCGCCGTGATCGTCGCGCTGTAAGACGCATTCAAAGTTGCATCCGGCAGCGAAGTCGTCGTGATCGCCGGCGGCGGCTCGATCTTCACCGTCAGCGTCGCCGCCTGCTTCGGAAAATCCACCGACGTGGCCGTGATCGTCACAATCGTCTCGGACGTCACCGCTCCCGGCGCCACATAGCTTGCTGTAGTAGAAGTGAGCTGCGTCAGCGTGCCGGTGCCTACTGGCAGCAACGTAAACGCGACCCCGCCGTTCAGCTTCGTATCATTCAACACACTCGCGCTGATCAGCGGAATCGTCCCGCCCTGACCGAGGAAAATCGTCCCGCTAGGGGAGATGGTTACCTTGTTGAACGTGGATGGTGTGCCGGAGCAGGCGGAGAGCTGGATCAGGGCCAATACTATGAATGCAAGTAAGCAAGAAAATCCGGCGCGGCTCTTCATGGCGCCTCCTTCGGTCGGCACACACGTCATTGCTGTGGGAATCGCCCACAATATTTAGGCATGAAAAGCGGCGCAGCTGATGGGAAATACCCGCCCCGAATGGCGTATCAGGCAACTGGCTGGATGGACAGAAAGGGTGGGAACTAACTACACGCCGGTGCGGCAGTCTGCAAGAAAGGGAATCGTACGAGGACTAGTAAGACCGAGCTTCCGTCGCCAGCTCTTGGTTACTGTGCAGGCGTTGCGACAAGACCGCGGCGGTATAACGCGTGCACAGAGCCATTTCGCGGTTCGTCCAGCCCCCGAAGCCATCCGCACCCGGCGCGACGATCAGATCGCCCAGCCAGTTCATCGTCTTCAGGAAGCTGTAATAGACTCGCACCGATCGCAAACTGACTCGCCCGTTCTTCAAGTCCGGGCAAAGCCCCTGCAAGCTGGATACATCAGCGAAGTCCCTTCCATTCAGCAGGTTACGGGATATCTCGGCCGTCATCTCAGCCTGGTCACCGATGGGCTCGGTGGCGATGGTTCGCAGCAGCCCAGCGCGCCAACTGAAGACGGCGAACTGAACCATCGCTGCGAAGCAGATCACGAGAATGAAGGCTGAGATCATCATGTTCGACCTCACACAGTTTGCCTTTCTCCTCCGCCCGCGGCAATAGAACGTCGGTACCAATACAAGTAAACTCGCCGGGTGGTCCCGGCATGGTGAGATCAAGCCGAATCCGCCCGGTTGTTCCGCGCCGCATTCGTTGATACCCTTTGCCCCGCAAGAATTGTGCTGCAATCGCAGTTCGTGACGCCGTCGCCTGGGAACGCCAATCTCCTGATTGGCGCTTTGCGGTTGCTGTTGCCGCTGATTTTGTGAATCGCCCGCCGCGGCGGGCGATTCATCCTTCGATCCCGCAGTGCGGGACCGGCCAGCCGTTGTCGTTGTTTTTGCAGTTGTAGCGGCCGCCTTCAGGCGGGCGGTGCTGACGTTGGGTTTGAATTAGTAGTTCCGGCCTGCCTGCTGGCAGGCAGGCGTCGCGATGGCTCTTTGCACAAACACATCCACATCCGTCAAGTTCAGGAGGAACCCAAAATGCCCGCAAGATTTCGCATCGCCCTGCTGGCTGCCGTAGCCGCAACGATCTGCCTAGCCATCGCCTCGCGCTCTTCCATCGCGTCCCCCGCGGATTCATCCGACGAAGCCCAAATCCGCGCCGTTCTCGAAATGCAGACCGCCGCCTGGAATCGCGGCGATATTGATGCCTTCATGACCGGCTATTGGAAATCGCAGCAGACCGAATTCATCGGCGCCAGTGGCATCGTGCGAGGCTGGGAGGCTGTGCTCGAGCGCTACCATCACTCCTATCCCGACCGCACCATTATGGGCACTGTTTCGTTTTCCGATCTGGAGGTTCATCTCACCTGCGCCGATTCCGCCTACGTAGTCGGTAAATTCCACCTCGTGCGCGAAGCCGACCACCCCTCCGGCGTCTTCTCCCTCGACTTCAAAAAATTCCCAGAAGGCTGGCGCATCGTCCTCGATCACACCACAGCATTCCCCGCCGCCGCCGTCGTCCCGGCTCATCAATGATCAATGTGGTTGCGCGTCGCCCGCCGCGAATATCGTCGCGTCGTGCCTGGAAGGGCGGGGCTTCAGCCCCTGAAGCACACTCTCGGTCCGCGCGAAACCATCTATTGCGCAAAAGATAAAAGTCCGGTTTTCTCCGCGTCTCTGCGGCAAATCGAATTCTGCAACGCGTATTCCCGAACGCACCCATTTCATACATAATGAAACTCACAGAATCGCGACCATTCCCCATCGCGATCAAGGAGCCTTCAAGTGCGCGCGGCAATCACTGGCGGAGCGGGGTTTCTCGGCTCGCACCTATGCGAGCTGCTGCTCGAAAAAGACTGGGAAGTGCTCTGCCTCGACAATCTCGTCACCGGCAGCGACTCGAACGTCGCCCACCTTCTGCCGCACCCTAAATTTCGTTTCGCCCACCAGGACGTCTCGCGTTACATCGAAGTCCCCGGTCCGCTGGACGTCGTCCTGCATTTCGCTTCGCCCGCCAGCCCGCCCGACTATCTGAAATATCCCATCCAAACCTTGAAAGTCGGCGCTCTCGGCACTCACAACTCTCTCGGCCTAGCCATGGCCAAAAAAGCCCGCTACCTCCTCGCCTCGACTTCGGAATGTTACGGCGACCCGCAAGTCAGCCCTCAGCCCGAAAGCTACTGGGGCCATGTGAATCCAGTCGGCCCGCGCGGTGTTTACGATGAATCCAAGCGCTACGCCGAAGCGCTCACCATGGCCTATCACCGCTATCACGGCGTGGATACACGCATCGTCCGTATCTTTAATACCTACGGCCCGCGCATGCGCCTCAACGACGGCCGCGCTCTCCCCAATTTTCTCTACCAGGCGCTCGTAGGCGAACCCATCACCGTTTACGGCGACGGCAAGCAGACTCGCAGCTTCTGCTACGTCTCCGACCTGCTAGCCGGAATCTACAAGCTGCTCGAATCCAACGAGCACGAGCCCACCAACATCGGCAATCCCCAGGAAATAACAATCCTCGAATTCGCCGAACGCGTCCGCAAACTAGTAGGTGCCAAGACCCCCATCGTCTTCCACCCGCTGCCGCAAGACGACCCCAAACAGCGCTGCCCCGACATCACTAAAGCCAGACGCATTCTGAACTGGGAGCCAAAGGTAAGCCTGGAAGAAGGATTGCAACGCACCTACGAATATTTCCGCGAAAAACTAGCCCAATCCGCGCCCTAAACTCCTCGCGCAATATCTCCCCCGGATGAACCGGCTTTAGCTTCCGCATGATTTTCCGTACCGATTATCGGCCTAAGCCTTTGTTCGCGACAGTTAAAACACACTACTTGTACCGCAGGAGGTGGCACAGGCAATCTTGTGTGCCTGTGCTCGTTCTTCTGATCGAGGTTTTGACCTACGGAAGATTAATCCGGCCTTCCCATCGAATAATACTCAAATCCATGCCCCTTGATCTCTTTCGCCGAAAGCAAATTCCGCCCATCCAAAATCAACGGCCGCACCATCGAATCGCGCACGCGCCCCCAATCCAGCTTCCGAAATTGTGCCCACTCGGTCGCGATCAGCAAAGCCTCGGCGCCTTCCGCGGCTTCATAAGCGTCTTTTCCATACTCAATCTGCGGCAGCACCGCCTGCGCCTTTTCCATAGCCTCCGGATCGAACGCGCGGACGACCGCGCCCTCCTTCAACAGCTCGTGGATTAAATCAATCGCCGGCGCAAAACGGATATCGTCCGTACTCGGCTTAAACGCCAATCCCAGCACGCCAATCTGCTTGCCTTTCACCACCCACAGCGCCCGACGAATCTTCTCCATGAAACGATCGATGCGCCTCTTGTTGATGTTTTCCGCTTCCTTCAGCATTGAAAAATCCACGCCCGATTTTTCCGCCAGATGCACGAACGCCTGCAAATCTTTCGGCAGACAAAACCCGCCGAACCCAATTCCCGCGTGGAAAAAACTCGGCCCGATGCGCGGGTCCATCCCCACCGCGCGCACCACCTCCTCAATATCCGCGCCTAGCTTCTCCGCCAGATCGGCCACCATATTCGCGTAAGAAATCTTCACCGCCAAAAACGAATTCGAAGCATGCTTGATCAGCTCCGCGCTATTGATCGTCGTCACCAGCCACGCCGGCAGCGGCACGTCGGGACATTTTCCAGCGTGCACGGGGCACTTGAATGTCCTCTCCAGCACGGGCCGGTAAATTTCTTTCAATAGTTTTTCGGCCACCTCGTCTTCCACGCCCACCACGATCCGGTCCGGATGCAGAAAATCCCCCACCCCCGTTCCTTCACGCAAAAATTCCGGATTCGACGCCACGCGAAACACCACGCCGGACTTGCGGCCGTACACGGCCAATGCCCGTTTCAATTCCTGCCCGGTTTGCGCCGGCACTGTGCTTTTTTCGATCACCAGCTTCGGCGTGCGCGCTTCAGTCGCAACCAGCCGCGCCACGTGATCAATCGCGCTCAGGTCCGCGCTGCCGTTAGGCAGCGGCGGCGTACCCACGCATATGAAAATCGCATCGCCATACTGAACCGTTTCCGCGGCGTTCGCACGAAAACTCAGCCGCCCTTCCTTGCGCGCTTGCGCAATCACCACGTCCAGCCCCGGCTCGTAAATCGGCAACCGTCCGGATTCCAGCGTCTGCAATTTCTCCGCGTCGCTATCGGTGCACACGACTTCGTGACCCAATCCCGCCAGACATCCGCCTGTCACCAGGCCCACATATCCCGCTCCAATCACCGAAATCTTCAAGTTCGAACCCCTTTTCAAAAAAAATCAGCGAGCCCTTCGGCTCCGCTGGAATTTCTGCATCGCTTGGTCAGCCTCGCGCGCGCGGGATGCTGCCAAGCATCACACATTCTCCGCTCGCCAGCGCCGTTTTACCTGAGAGCATGCCAGTGGCGTGCTCGCAGGGAGGTGCGACACCCTCTTCGCACAACCAATAATTCATCGCGCTGCAATTCGCCGCCTACTTACTGCAAATGCGGCCGCACCGGCAATCCCGCCCACACATTCAACAAACCCATCGATTCCCGCACCACCGCCAGTACATCCGCCGTAGTTCGCCACCAGTGGTCCGCATCAAAAGGATCGCCCCACGCCGCCCGCACGATCACGCGCGGATCATCGCCCACTAGTTTTCTCCACAGCGCCTTCACGCGGCGCGTGTGTTGCGGCGAAGTAACGATAATCACCGTGTGCTTTCCGTCCCGCCGCATCTCCCGTGAGACCTCCTCTACCTCATCCTGCGTGTTCACAATTGTGTCCGGAAAGATCCGTATCGCCGCATCCGGCACGCCCTGCTGTACCAGAATCTCGCGGTTGTACTCTTCCTCGCCCACAAAATGGATTCCCAGCGCGGCCAGTTCCACCTGCGGACCTGCCGGCCGGCTCACCCACACTGCCGGCGCGTATCCGGATTTGAAAATGCCCGCGGCGCCTTCCGCGCGAAACGGCAAGTTGCCGCTCAGAACCGCAATCACATCAGCCTTGCCAAGCGGATCTTCGCGCACCAGCCAGCGCCCCGCATTGCGAAACACCGCCGCGCCAATCACCAGGAGCAACGCTAAAATCGCCAGAACATAAATTCCCAGTCGGCGACGGCGCCGCGAAGAGCGCGCCAAAGAAGTATCACTGTTCGGCATCGCTTCCTAACGCTTCTCCAAAAGAAAATTCCCCGCCAGCAATGCATCGGCTCCCGAACAAAAATAACTCCGCACCGCATCGCGCGGCGTAACCACCAACGGTTCGCCGAATAGATTGAACGACGTATTCACCAGCATCGGCGCCGGAGCATTCTCTCCCGCACGATTCAGCAACTTCCAGAAAAGGGGATTGTCCGCTGTGTGTACCACGTGCAAGCGCACCAAATTGTCCGGCAGCAAGAATCCCGGTGGCAGCGGAGCCAACAATTTCCGCCCAGCCTCATTAGCCTTCGCCATCGTAGTGAGGAATCTCCCATTCGGCGAGCACTCAAAATATTCCGCGCATCGCTCTTCAGGTATCGCCAGCGCAAACGGTCGAAACGATTCGCGATGCTTCACATAATCGTTCAAATTTTCCTTGGCGTAGGGCGCCCACGGCGACGCCAGCAAGCTGCGATTCCCCAGCGCGCGCGGTCCGAATTCCGCCGCACCCTGAAACCACGCCACGATTCTCCCCGCCTGCAACAGCCGCGCGGCTTCGCCAAGCTTCCGTTCGTCCGAATCGCACCAATGATACGCGGCCTTGCAGTTGTCCAGCACCTTCTTGATTTCTTCGTTGCTATACGCAGGTCCCCAATAAGGTCCGGACATCGCCGCCATGCGCGCGCGTCCAAGTTGTTGGTGCCACAACAGCCATGCAGCTCCCAACGCCGTGCCCTCATTCCCCGCGGCAGGCTGCACGAAAACATTGTCGAATCCCGCACGCAACTCAATCGCCGCCACCAGCAACGGATTCAAAAATAGCCCGCCCGCAAGGCACAGCGATCGCTCCTTGTATTCTTCGCGCAACGCCGCCAGCCATTCGCACAGAATAATCTCGCACGCTCGCTGCAACCCAGCCGCGATCCCCGCCCGCAACGGCTCGGCCACCCGCGTTTCCGGAGAGTCCTCCGCCGGCTCGCGCGCAATCCCCGCGCGACGATAAAACTCGCGCGTAAACGAAAGCTCGCCCGCAAATCCGTGCCGGAAGTATTTCGCGTTCAAATACGCAGGGCCGCGCGGCGCGCGCCGCAGCATCTCCAGAAATAAGTCCGTGAAGTCGACAGCACCCGTCGCAGCTCCCGTCATCACCGCCGCTGAGCCGCCGCCCGTGTCACCGCCGCTCTGGCCGTAAATGCCGAGCCACTGCGTCTTGTGCTCATCCGCGTGCGGACGAAACCCCAGCAGCTTCGTCACCTGCGAATACACCCAAGCCAGCGAGTGCGGCAAAGCCAGCGATGCAACTTGGCGCAACCCCGTGCCCTCACCCATGCCGACAAAACCAGCCCGCCCATCGCCCTTTTCGTCGAGCGACACCACCAGCGCGCGCTCGAACGCCGAAGCGTAGAACGCGCTCGCGGCGTGGCACAGATGATGATCGAGCGACGCGACGCGTCCCTCCGGCGCACCAGCCATTTGCCGCACGATGCGCACATTATTCAGCTCGCGGCCCAGCTCGCCCGAAGCCTTGTTCACGAAGTAACCGCTGGAAACCGGCGCAAGTGGCGCCAGCCGCGCTCGAAACGAAGCCTGCCTCTGCCAAGCCCGCCAAGGACGGCTCGCGATCGCCACATGCGCCACGTCGCGCCAGCCGATTCCCGCGCGCTCCAGGCAATACCGAATCGCCTCGCGCGGAATCCCCGCGAGGGCTCGTCTGCGCGCGAGCTTGCTCTCTTCCAGCGCGGCCACAATTCCGGAATCGCCCAGCAGCGCCGCTGCCGAATCGTGCCCCATCGCGGACAATCCCAGAATGTACATGCTAGTTGCCTTCACCCAAAAACTTCGCAGAATCGCACGAAAGAAGAACGCACAGAAGAAAAACACACCGAAGTAACTGCGACAAAAAAATCACGAGACCAGCCAGCGCCACCACACCACCCTACGCGCGCAACCTGCGCGACGAACGCAACGAGCGCCCATGCGTCAGCAACCCGCGCAGACCCAGCAAGATCAATCGCGGCTGGCGCAAGCAAACGCGCCACAAAATTTTCCAAGCCTCGTCGCGCGAATATTCGCTTAACGATTGCTTCGCCGGATCGTTCAACAGATCCACTAGCTTGCTGTAATCATCTTGCTGAAATTCGTGCAGCGAACGCCGCAGCAAAAGATGCAAATCCAGCTCGCGCCGCAATTTTCGCAACACGCCACTCGACCCGCCATGCAAAATCGCCTCCGCCACGCCCAAAGCCCCGCGAAATCCGGTAACAATCCCGCCCACGGTAGTCACTTTCACCTGCGCGGCCGCATCTCCCACCAAATAAACGGACCCGTGCCCCACCTGCCGCCGCACCGGCACCCACCCCGTGTACACCGGAATGCGCGCCCCCTGAAATTCCACCGGCGTCAACCCGCGCTTCTCCAGAAAATTTTCCAGCAACTTGCGCGTCTCCGGCCCCGTCTCGCCAATCAATCCCAAAGCTCCATGCGTCGGCGATTGCGGTATCAGCCAATAAAAATAGGGAGTGTCCTGCGGCACGAACCACACCCGCGCGGTATCCGGCGCCATATCGTTCGGCAGCGGGACAATCGCCTGCACCAGCGGCGCAGTCTCCAGCGGCGACCATCCCGCCGCCCGCGCCACGCGGCTCGCCGCCCCATCGCCGCCGATAATCGTGTCCGCGTGAATTTCCTCGCGGCTGCCGTCGGTGCAGCGCTCCACTTCCAGCACCAGCCCGCGCCCATTCGAATGCAGTGCGTGGAATCGCCGCCCCAGCTCCAGTCCCGCGCCCGCGCGCCGTGCCTCTTCCGCCAGCCCTTGAATCAACGCGCGCCGCTCGATAATCAAATCCGGCTGCTTCAATTCAAAAGTCGCCGATCGCCCATCGGTAAAAAGTTCAAACCGCCGGATTTCGTTGACGATGCTCCCTTCCGCCGCGCGCCCCAGCAAACTCCGCATGCGGTTCGTCACAATCAAAGTGCGCTCCGCCGGCTCCAGCGTTTCGATGCGCTCGTACACACGCACTCCCACGCCGTGCCGCGCCAGCACCGCAGCCGTCAGCAGCCCGGCGGCAGATCCGCCGACGACCGCGACAGTCTTGCTAGCGTTCGGCGCAGAGCCTCGCGAAAGCGTCCCGCTCGCCGCTTGATTTTTGGGCGTGGATGTATTTTTCGAATCGCGTGAATCGAGCGCCATCTTCTCCGTGTGCAGTCTGCCTTATCAGCGAATAAGATTGCCAAATATCTAAAAGCAAATAATCTACGGCCGCGCATTCCGGCCGCGAATTACCGCTGCAAACACCCGCCGCGCGCAGCATATGACGCAAGCAGTACGGAACGCGTTCCCGCCCGCCGACCGGCCTAGCAGTATATCCCACCCTTTCACCCCCGCCAAAGCAGAACAGGCCCAGCCGCGCCCCACTTTCGCCCGCACCGGCGAAAGTCGCATACCGGAAGCCAGCGCATCTGCATCTACAGAGAACACCCGATATGCATATCCCTGCGCGCATTATATAGTACTGCTGGTACTGCGCAGCGCGAACGGAGCGCACTCTCCCATGGCCGAAGTTCGTATCCTGATTGCAGACGACAGTCCCACCGTAAGGGCCGGCCTGAAATTGCTCCTGCAGTATCACGAAAACTGGACCGTCTGCGGCGAAGCCGAGGATGGCGAGGACGCCGTAAAAAAAGCCGCCGAGCTGAAGCCCGACGTGATCCTGCTCGATATCTCCATGCCCGCCATGGACGGCCTCTCCGCCGCCGAACTGATCCGCCGCGACGCCCCCGAAACCGAAATCCTCATCGTCACCCACTTCGAATCTCTCGATCTGGCCCGCTACGCCGCACAAACCGGCGTCCGCGCCTACATCACTAAATCCCGCATAGGCACCGACCTGGAAAAAGCCATAGAAGCCGCCTCCCGCCGCCAATCCCCATAAACCAACAGCCAAATTTTCCCCGCGCCGGCACGCTCTATGCGATTGTTCCGGACGAGAAATTCGAGAACCATCACGTCGTCGCCGGACAGAGTCCTGGTTTCGCCGGTCTTCGTGCGATGTTGTCAAACGCTTCTTGGAGAATTCATCGAACAGACGTGGGTTAGACGAAAACCCGCTACTTCGTGGACAACGCCGATTCGCCGGCAATTAAGCCGAGATGGCATTCGCGGGTGTAGTTGGAGCAGGTGACCCAAGCCCGTCGGAGCAATGTGACCGCAGTGGCATCGCGAGCTCTCGCGGCGCGGGATCGAAGGGCCTGTGCTCTTCGGTTATGGGTTGGGGCCCTGCGAACTCAGCCAAACCAAATCAAATGCGCACAGTCAAGATTGCCCATGCTACCCGCGCCTCGCGGGGCGAATCACCAATCAGTACTCACCAATCACGCGAGGACATCACGACGCCGAGGTCGGCTTATCCAACTTGACCTGCCGCTCATACGGCAACGCTTCGAGGATGAAGACAGCGACAAGCGCGCCAACTACCAACAGGGCAGTGAGCGCGTACACCTTGGTGGCGGAAAGATTGGGGACGGACAGCGCCAGGCCCCCGAGAATAATTGCGAGCGCGTACATCACCAGGACGGCGCCGCGATGGCCGAGGCCCAGATTCGAGAGGCGGTGCGCGGTGTGGTCCTTGCCGGGCGAAGTGAAGGGCAGCAGGCCGCGGCGCGCGCGGGAAATGGACACGAGCGTGGTGTCAAAAATCGGCACGCCGAGAATGAGCACGGGAACGAGCCAGGTGTGCGGGAAGAGCGCGCCGTCGGGACGGATTTTCAGGCCGAGCGTGGCCATCAGGAAGCCGAGGAGCATGGCGCCGCCGTCGCCCATGAAAATTTTCGCGGGATTGAAATTCCAGCGCAGAAAACCGAGCGCCGCGCCCAGAGTGGCAGCGGCGAGAGTGGAGACCACGGTCTGGCCGTTAGCGTAGGCCGAAATAGTGAAAAATCCGGCCGCGACCGCAGCGATGCCGGCGCACAGGCCGTCCATGTGATCGAGGATACTGAACGCGGCGGTGATGCCGACGACCCAGACGACGGTGAGGCACCAATCGAGAATCAGCCCGGTGAGGCCGGGAATAAACTGCGAAAAAAGTTGCGCGCGTATGCCGGAAGCGATCAGAAAAACGGCGGCGAGCGGCATGCCGAGAAAAAGTTTCACCTGGTGATGCAGCAGCCCGCCGTCATCGAGAAAGCCGACGATCGCGAGCAAAGTGGCGCCGGCGAGGATGCCGATGATTTGCTGCTCGGGCGCGTCGTGGCGCGCGAGCAGCACGGCGAGAATGAAGCCCAGGTAAATAGCGATGCCGCCGAGCAGCGGGATGGGGTCCAGATGAACTTTGCGCGGCCCGGGTTTATCCACCATCCCGTAGCGCAGCGCGAGATGGCGAATCGGCGCGGTGAGGCAGAGCGACGCAAGCAGCGCGATGGCGAAGGCGATCACTTCAGCATGATTGAACATTTGTTTTTTTCACGCGCGGCTGGGACGCGCGGCATCTTCGACGATTGCGACGAAGCGTTGCAGCTCATCAACTCTAGCATATTTGGCCGCGGTTTCCCGCGCGCGGCGCCCCATTTCCGCCAGGCGCGCTGGCTGCGCGCGGAGTTCTTTGATTGCCACAGCGACGGCGCCGGGATCGTCGGGATCAGCAGCGACGCCGCAGCCGGATTCGACGACGATGCGCGCTGCGTCGGAATCCGGCGGCGCAACGACGAGTATTGGACGGCCCGCCGCCAGGGTTGAGTACAGCTTGCTGGGCACGACCACGCCCTCCAGGCCGCGTTTTACTGTGACGATGTGCAAGTCGCCGGCCATCATCACATGCGCGACTTGTTCGACTGGCCGAAACGGCGCGAATTTTACATTCGGCAAATCGCGCGCTGAGGATTCCAGCGCCGCGCGGTTCGCGCCATCTCCGATGAACACGAAACCCGTATTTTCGTTGCTCAAAATTTTCGCCGCCGCAAGCAAAGTGTCCCAAGCGCCGTAAAATCCCAGATTGCCCGCGTGCAACACAACGAACGGAAATCCGTGCCGAATTTCCTGCACGATGGGATCGCTGCGTTCAGGCATCTGCGCGGGCGCGAGCGTTGTCGCCGTGCCGTCGCGCACCACAACAACGCGTTCCGGCGCGACGCCTTTCGCCAGGATGCGATCGCGCATGTCGTCGCCGAGAACGATGACGCGAGCAGCTTGTTTGAGCGCGCGGCGATGCAGCGCTTCCCAGCGCGCCACCCACTTGCTTGCGCTCACGATGTCTCCGCCGACCGCCATGTCCGGGTACAGGTCGCGGATGTTGTAGACGAACGGCCGCCCGGCGAGTCGCGCGATGAAAGCCCCGGCGATGCCCGCGATGGGAGGGTCGGTCATCGCAAGTATCACGTCCGGGCAAAGCGCGAGCGCGCGTGGGATGGCGAGCGCGAGGTAGGAAAGATAATTCGCAACGCGACGCGGCATTTGGTGGCGCGAATGCGCGGTGGAGCCGACGCACTCGACGCTGACTTTGTTGCGTATGTCGCGGCGGAGCAGGGCGTAGGGGTAGCGGGCGTCGGGATCGTAGGAGGGGCGGCCGGCGACGACGGTGACGTGATGGCGTTGCGCCAGCGTTTCCGCGACCTGGGCGGCCATTTTCGCGGTGGCCGAAGTATCGGGCGGATAGTATTCGTTCAGAAGCAGGATGTGCATTTCGGGCTCAGGTTGTGATTTTGGTTTTGGATTCGCCGCAGGGCTGAAGTGAGCGGCGTCGGCGTGCGCGCGGTCGAACTTTTTCGTGGCGTTATGTTGCGCGCGTGGCGCCGCGTGCGGCGGATTCTCCATTGCCTGCGGCAACTGATTTTTTCTCCAGCACGAAGTTGCCCATCACCAGAACGTCCATCTGCGTGCGCTTAAAACAATCGAGAGCTTCTTCGGGGCGGCAGACGATAGGCTCGTTGTCGTTGAACGATGTGTTCAAAACTACCGGCACGCCGGTGAGATCTCCGAAGGCGCGAATGAGTTTCCAATAGAGGGGGTTCGCCGTGCGGCTGACGGTTTGCAGGCGCGCGGTGCCGTCCACGTGCGTGGGTGCGGGAATCACGGCGCGTTTTTCAGGGCGCACGTTGTACGCGAAAGTCATGAACGGCGAGGGATGAGTTTTTTCGAAGAATTCGCCGGTGGCTTCCTCGAGAATGGAAGGCGCGAAAGGGCGGAACGTTTCGCGGTGCTTGATGCGTCGGTTGAGAACGTCCTTCATTTCGGGACGGCGCGGGTCGGCGAGAATGCTGCGCTGGCCGAGCGCGCGCGGACCCCATTCGACGCGGCCTTGAAACCAGCCGAGGACCTTACCTTCGGCGATGTGGCGCGCCGTGGCGCGGAGCAAATTGGGTTCGTCGAGCTCAGTGATTTGCAAATCATCACCATTGGCGCCGGCTTTTTCAACCGCGGCACGTATTTGCTGAGGTGAAAATTGCGGGCCCCATCCGGCGTGGTCCATCACAAATTCACGAGGACGGCCGAGGATTTGGTGATTCACAGCGAAAGCTGCGCCGACGGAAAGGCCGGCATCGCCCGCGGCCGGTTGGACATAGACGTGCTCGAATGGTGAGTGATCGAATATTTTTCCGTTGGCGACGCAATTGAACGCGACGCCGCCGGCGATGCACAGTGATTTTTCCCCCGTTTTTTCGGCGAGCGCGCTCCAGTGCGCGGCAAGGACTTCTTCGAGGGCTGCTTGCATGCTGGCCGCGAGATTGTGGTGCCGTTGCTCGAGCGGCTGATCGGCCTTTCGCGTGGGGCCAAGGCGTTTTTCCAGATACGTGGAAAAAAGGCGGCCGAGAACGGGAGTGCGATCGGCGTCGCGCCAGCTCATGTCCGCGCCCTGACTTTGGTGCGTGAAATATTCCAGGCCCAGGCGGAAGGAGAGCGGCGCATCCACATAAACGATGCGGCGAAACTCATCGAGGAATTCTGGCTGGCCGTAGGCGGCGAGCCCCATGACTTTGTATTCATCGCCAAATTTCCAAAAGCCGATGTATTGCGTCAGGGCGGTGTAATACATGCCGAGCGAATGGGGGAACGTGATTTCGCCGACGGGCGTCATGCGCGGTCCTTCGCCCAGCGCCCACATGGAGCTGGCGAAGTCGCCTAGGCCGTCGGCGGAAAGCACGGCGGAGCGTTCGAAGGGCGAAACGAAATAGGCGCTGGCCAGATGCGCGGTGTGATGTTCGATGCGATGGAATTGCGCGCGGATTGTTTGCACTGGAGTTTCGAAGGCTGCGGCGAGGTCTTCGTGAATTCCGGCGAAGCGTTTCATAACACGCGCGCGATCCAAGGCGAATTTCGGCATGCGCATCGCGAAGCGCAGTTTGGTGCCCAGGCGCGCCCAGGGATTGCGCGGGATGGCGATGTGGTCCACTTCGGAGAGTTTTACGCCGGCCTGGTCCAGGCAATACTGGATCGCGCGCACCGGCAGGCCGGCCGCGTATTTCACGCGGTTCAGGCGCTCTTCTTCCACGGCAGCAAGCAGATGGCCGTCCGCGATAATTGCGGCGGAGGAGTTGGCGTGGTACGCGTTGATGCCCAGGATAACCATCCCGAATATTGTGGCGGAAATTTGCCGCGCTGTCTCAGGAATAAATTGGAAACGCATGCGCAGGCCTGGCGGCTGTGATACGGCCCATCTAGCGGCGCACGCGCTTCGACGCTGGCCTTGTAGGATAGCGGAGCGATCACCTCGAAAACACGCGGTAAATGCACCGCGAAAGAAATGGCGCGACACGCCGTCTTTCTTTTGTCGAGGTTAAAGCCGCGACCCGCAAAGGTTGTCGCGTCGCCGGATGGATCGCTCGCGTGCGTACGCGGCGGATCCGGAACCGACGTAGGAGTTCCAAGGGACGACTGTCGCGACGCTGCGTCTAAACCCGGAATCTTCAAAAACGGAAGGGGCCGGCACCCGGAACAGCTGATAGGTTCGTTTGAGTGGAGTGGAAGGGTAAGCCACTCGCCGACGTGACCGCAGGGAGAATCGTGTCCACCGATGGTTCCAGCGAGCCGTTCGGAACAGTCGGATGAATTGGAATGTCGTATCCTGCTTGCGGTACGATCACTCCACTCTGCATCTTGACGGCAAGAACGGAGGTCGCATGCGGACATTGATTCAGGACCTGCGTTTCGGAGTTCGCACGCTGCGCAAGAATCCTGGCTTCACTGCAATCGCCATACTCACTTTGACACTCGGGATCGGAGCGAACACCGCGATTTTCAGCGTTGTGAACGGCGTGCTGCTTCGCCCGCTGCCTTTTCGCGACCCATCGCGGCTGGTGCTGATAGCGGAGAAGAGTCCCTTTCCCGTAATTTCCACCTCCCGTGAAAATTATCTGGATTGGCGAGACCAGAGCCACAGCTTTGAAGCGATGGAAGCGACGCGCAGCGGGTCCGTCACGCTGACGGGCGCGGGAGAGCCCGAGCGCCTGAATGTTCGTATGGCCACGGCGGGGCTTTTCTCGATGTTGGGAATTAACGCGCAGATCGGCCGGACTTTTCTCTCGGAGGAGGATCGCGCCGGCGGCACGCCGGTCGCGTTGCTTAGCTACGGTTTGTGGCAACGGCGTTTCGGCGGCTCCCGAGACATCGTCGGCAAAACCGTTAACCTTGATTTGCAGCCCTACACCGTCGTTGGCATTTTGCCGAACGGTTTCCAGATTCTCCAGCCTGCGGATGTGTACTTGCCTTTCATGCCTTGGGCGAAAACGCTCCCTGACGATCGCAACTGGCATCCCGGCATCATTCCGCTCGCCCGGCTCAAGCAGGGCGTGTCCCGAGAGCAGGCCGGTGTTGAGATGATCGGAATTACGAAACGGCTCGAGCAGCAGTATCCGGATTACAACACGGGAACCAGCGCGGACATTGTCGGGTTGCAGGATCAGATTGTGCAAAACTCGCGTCCGGCGCTGCTGCTTTTGCTTGGCGCGGTGAGTTTTGTGCTGTTGATCGCCTGCGCCAACGTCGCCAACCTCTTGCTGGCGCGCGCGGCTTCTCGCGGCAGGGAAGTCGCCATCCGCACGGCGATGGGCGCAAGCCGTGGGCGCGTGATCCGGCAACTTCTCACTGAGAGCGTGCTGCTTTCCCTGGGCGGCGGCCTGTTTGGAGTGTTCGTCGCCTGGGCTGCGATTGGACTCTTGCCTAAGATTGCAGGAGACAGCATCCCCCAGGGCGCACCGATTGGATTGGATCCGTGGGTCCTTGCTTTTACTGCGGCGGTTTCGCTGTCAACCGGAGTGCTCTTCGGCATTGTACCGGCGCTGCGCACGGCGAAGCTGGATTTGCGCGAGGCGCTCAATGAGGGTTCGCGTGGCTCGACGTCCGGGCCCGGACAGCATGTGCTGCGCGGCGCGTTGGTCGCCATGGAAATTGCCTTGGCGATGCTTCTGCTCGTTGGTTCGGGGCTACTCTTGCGGAGCTTTTCCCGATTGCAAGAAGTTCCGCCGGGTTTTCAGCCCGATCATCTTCTCGTCGCTGACATTCCTCTATCGCCGACGGCGTACGCCAAGCCGCAAGATCGCTACCAGTTTTTCGACCGTCTCGTCGAGCGCGCGAGGGCGCTCCCTGGTGTTCGATCGGCCGCTGCGGCTTCTTTTCTTCCCGTCAGCGGCGGCGGTTCCATCATTCACTTCAACATTACGGGACGGCCTCCCAAATCGCCGCATGAGTTCGTCGCAGCAGGGTACCGCACCATAACCCCGAATTATCTGGAGACATTGGGCGTGCCACTGCTGCAAGGCAGATCGTTTACGCGCGCGGACAATGAAAAATCGCCTGCGGTTGTGCTGATCAACGCCACCATGGCTCGCACTTTTTTTCACAACGAAAATCCGCTTGGAAAGCGGCTGCAGCTCGGCGCGCTGCCCGACCAGGAAGTCCCGACGATGGAAATTGTCGGCGTAGTCGGCGATGTGCACTTCGGCTTGGGCACTGATCCGCAGGCGGAAATGTATTTGCCCTACAGGCAGGCGGATTTGATTTTGCCAGTCTTCCAGCTTTCCGTAGTGCTGCGCACCGCGGGCGATCCCTCGCTGCAGACGGCGGCACTGCGCAGCGCACTTGCGGAGATCGATCCCAATCAGCCCCTGGTGAAAGTTCGCACCATGGAAGAAAACATGGCCACCACCGTGGCGCAGCCCCGTTTTCGTACATGGCTCATTGGAATCCTTGCGATGCTCGCGCTGCTGCTCGCGGCGGTCGGCGTTTACGGTGTGATGTCTTACACCGTGACGCAGCGCACGATTGAAATTGGCGTTCGTGTGGCGCTGGGCGCGCAGCCGCACGATGTATTCCGCATCGTCGTTGGTGAAGGGTTGCGCCTTGCGCTGTTTGGCGTGGGCCTTGGCCTGGTAGCAGCTCTTGCTCTCACACGTCTGCTACAAAGCTTTCTCTTCGGTATCGGCGCATACGATCCCCTTACGTTTATCGCGGTTTCGCTTTTGCTGACGCTGGTTGCGATTGCCGCGTGCTATTTCCCGGCCCGCCGCGCCACGCGCGTCGATCCCATGATCGCCCTGCGATACGAATAGCAGCACAAGACGCACGCCGCAAAAACTAGATCGGAGGCTTTAGCAGATTGATTGCCCTCACGCCACCTTCCGCGATGCGGCTAGGTCAAAGCGATCGAGGTTCATCACTTTGGTCCAGGCTGCGACGAAGTCTTGGACGAACTTCGCGAGCGCGTCCGAGCTTCCGTACACTTCTGACAGAGCGCGAAGTTGTGCGTTCGAGCCGAAGATCAGATCGGCTCGCGTTGCCGTCCAGCGGACTTCGCCCGTCTTGCGATCCCGTCCTTCAAACGTATCGTTCGCATCCGAGGTCGCCTTCCACGCGGTGCGCATATCGAGCAGGTTGATGAAGAAGTCGTTGGTCAACGCTTCCGGCTTCTTGGTGAAGACGCCGAACTTGGTCTGGCCGTGGTTGGTGTTCAGCACCCTCATGCCGCCGATTAGCACCGTGAGTTCCGGAGCTGTGAGCGTCAGAAGCTGCGCCTTATCGAGCAGTTCGACTTCGGCTGTTGCGTCAGCGTTTCCGTTGCGGTAGGACCGGAAGCCGTCGGCGGCCGGTTCGAGCACTGCGAAAGATTGCACGTCGGTCTGCAGTTGTGAAGCGTCCGTGCGGCCAGGGGCGAAGGGAACGATCACGGTGACGCCCGCATTCTTCGCGGCTTGCTCCACCCCAGCGCAACCGGCCAGGACGATCAAGTCGGCAAGCGAGATCTTCTTACCGCCGGACTGCGAGGCGTTGAACTCGCTCTGAATCTTTTCAAGTGCCTTTAGGACATTCTGCAGCTGCGCAGGCTGATTGACCTTCCAGTCCTTTTGTGGGGCAAGGCGGATGCGCGCGCCGTTTGCGCCGCCCCGCTTGTCGGACCCACGGTAGGTGGACGCCGACGCCCAAGCGGTCGAAACCAGTTGCGAGACTGTGAGCCCTGAGGCGAGAATTTTCGCCTTCAGAGCAGCCACATCCTTGTCGTCTACCAACGCATGACTTACTGCCGGGATGGGGTCCTGCCAGAGCAGTTCTTCCTTCGGAACCTCCGGACCGAGGTAACGTGCGCGCGGTCCCATGTCGCGATGCGTTAGCTTGAACCACGCGCGGGCGAACGCATCTGCGAGCTCTTGCGGGTGCTCGTAGAAGCGGCGCGAGATTTTTTCGTAGACGGGATCGAGTCGCAAAGAGAGATCGGTGGTCAGCATCGCCGGCGCATGATGCTTGGAGCGATTGTGGGCGTCCGGAATCGTACCCGCGCCTGCATTGCCCTTCGGCTTCCACTGGTGTGCGCCGCCCGGGCTCTTGGTAAGTTCCCACTCGTACTTGAACAAGTTTTCGAAGTAATCGTTACTCCATTTCGTCGGCGTGGCGGTCCACGTCACTTCCAAGCCGCTGGTAATTGCGTCACCTGCGATGCCAGTGGCGTAGGCGCTCGACCAGCCCAGGCCCTGCTCCTCGATCGGCGAACCTTCCGGCTCTTTACCCAGCTGGGTGCCGGGTCCGGCTCCGTGGGTTTTTCCGAAGGTGTGACCGCCCGCGATCAAAGCGACGGTTTCTTCGTCGTTCATCGCCATCCGCGCGAAAGTCTCGCGGATATCCTTCGCTGCGGCCAGCGGATCCGGCTTGCCTTCCGGGCCCTCGGGGTTCACATAAATAAGGCCCATCGTTGTGGCGCCCAAGGGCTTTGCCAGGTCGCGATTACCCGAATAGCGTTTCTCCGTCCCCATCCAGGTCGTTTCCAGCCCCCAGTTGACGTCCAGGTCCGGTTCCCACACGTCCGGTCGTCCGCCGGCAAAGCCGAAAGTCTTGAAGCCCATCGTTTCCAACGCGACGTTGCCCGCGAGGATCATCAGATCCGCCCAGGAAATCTTCTTGCCGTATTTCTGTTTGATGGGCCAGAGCAGGCGGCGGGCTCGATCGAGGTTGACGTTGTCCGGCCAGCTGTTCAGTGGAGCGAAGCGCTGCTGGCCGCGCCCGCCGCCTCCACGACCGTCACCAATGCGGTACGTTCCGGCGCTGTGCCACGCCATGCGAATGAACAGCGGCCCGTAGTGACCGAAGTCCGCAGGCCACCAGTCCTGCGAATCCGTCATCAACGCCGCGAGATCCTTCTTCAGGCCGTTGTAGTCGAGGCTCTTGAACTCTTCTGCGTAATTAAAATTCTTGCCCATCGGATCGGACAGCGAGGAGTGCTGTGCGAGCAGATTCAGATTCAACTGGTTTGGCCACCAGTCACGGTTGGTTGGGTTTGCGCTGCTGCTGTGATTGAACGGGCACTTCGCTTCGGAAGCCATGCGTATTCTCCTTCAGACTTTTAAATTCAGCCGAATAAGCTCGTTAAAATCCATGCTGCAGTTTCGGCGGAAGTAAATTAACATCCAAATGGGAGATAGTTCCAATACCAATCTCCCATTTTAGGTATAGGCATTCCCTATGGAATTTCATCAGCTGCGATATGTTTGCGCCATCGCCGACACCGGCAACTTCAGCCGCGCCGCCGAGCGCTGCCAGGTTGCCCAGCCCTCGCTCTCGCAGCAAGTGCTGAAACTCGAGGAAGAGCTGGGTACCAAGCTCTTCGACCGCCTGGGCCGCAGCATACGCCTCACCGAGGCGGGGCGCGCTTTCATTCCTCGCGCGCGCGCGATTTTGGAGCAGACGGAGGCAGCACGATCCAGCGCGGCCGATCAGAATACAGACTTTCGCGGCAGTGTCGCCGTGGGCGTTATTCCCACTGTCGCGCCCTATCTGATACCGAGTTATGCAGCCCGTTTCGCCAAGAAGTACCCCGACGCGAAACTGCGCATCGTTGAAGAAACCACTTCGGTCCTGGTAGAAGGTTTGCGCGACCTCTCTCTCGATGTGGCGATTCTTGCACTCCCACTGCGTCACAAGGAACTGGAGCTGTTCCCTATCCGAACCGAGCCGCTCTTTGCGGCATTGAGCACAGACCATCCGCTTGCCTCCGCAAAATCGCTCGCCCTCAAAGACCTCCGTGGAGAATCGTTCGTGATGTTGCGCGACGGCCACTGTTTCCGGGATCTCAGCATTGACACTTGCACGCGCGCCCGCATTACGCCCCACATTGTGTTTGAAAGCGGCCAGTTCAGTAGTCTGCTGGGAATGGTTGCGGCCGGCGTCGGCGTCTCGCTCGTCCCGGAAATGGCTATGGACCGCAACATCGCCTGCCGCTACTTGCGTCTCAGTGATATTCAGGCTACGCGAACGATCGTCACCGCGGTGCTGCGTGGACGCAGTTTTAACCCCGTGCAGCAGGCCTTTCTATCCGGCATGAGAGGCAAACCCACGCCAGCCGGCGGCGGAAAAGAGTATTCCGCGAGTGGCTTCGCTCGGGGTTAAACAAGCTTAGAGCCTGTTCTCTGGTGCGCCCTACTGCCGGACATTTGAAATCCCAGTGCGCCACAACGATCCAAATCAATCGCTAGGTTTTGTCGTGTTTTTCGCGATTACAAAGGCCAAGGCGCCCGGCTTCGCTTGGCAACATTAGGGGACGTGGGCTGTTGCAGCTTTTTTGCCAGGCTCGGCGGAAGTTTCAGCAACGCGGAGGTTGCGCTTAGACCATTCGTTGAGGACATAGCTGCTCCAGCGACGGGACGAGGTGGTGCGGCCGCGGAGAAAATCGTTCCAGACAGCTTCGGCGAATCTGCCATCGCGGCGGGAATCGAGGGCGGGCGGCCAATCGCCCAGCCAGTCAACGTGCGAGATTAAACATCAGCCAATGGAGCCCAGCCCGCTAACTTGCAGTCCATTCTGCAAGGTCTTCCGCGGTGGCTTTTTCTCGCACGGACTTCGTAAGATGAGGCTTGGCAATTTCCTTTCTCAATCGGGCCATGAGTGCGGCGGGCGATTCTTTTCTTCGTTTCTTATCCATTGTCGCGGCAGCCAAGGACTTCCGGGCTCCGTGAGGTTCACTTCGCAGGCCACCCGCAGCCAAAACGCAGCGCTTCCCGGTGGCGACACCGCAGGTAGGACAGCGGACGGAAGAAATTTGTTTCGGTCTTAGCTGTCTTATTTTCATTTCTCCGCTTTTTTCTTGACGGACATAGGACGGTTTTGCAGGAACTCGACGACCTGTGCGCTATAGATTTGCAAGCCTCCGTTGTAGCTGACCAAACCCTTCTTCTTAAACTCGTTCATGAATTTGCTTACCCTTGGGCGGGTGGTACCAACCATCTCCGCCAAGGTTGATTGGCTCACCCTCAGGGGAGAGTCCGACTTCGATTCTTTAGTTATCTCCCCAAACAACAACAGAACCCGTGCCAGTCGCCGTTCGCTGAAATTGAAGAATTGATCGATCAGGTCTTCCTCGATTCGAACAACCCGTGAAAGCATGTATTCAACAAACACGGCTGCAAACTGCGAGTCTCTCTTGAGCGTGCGAACGGTGCTCTCCTTTTGCAGCCGAATGATATTGGATTGTCCAATCGATCTCGCGGTGGAAATTCGCAGAGATTGCCCCGCCAGACAGCCTTCGCCAAAAAAGCTACCCCGCGGCAAGATGGCAATTATCGCCTTCTTGCGCGTGCTCACCACCGTGAGCTTCACCGTGCCGCTCTCGATGTAGAAGATGGAATCAGCCGGGTCTCCCTGCGAAAAGATGACTTCTTTGTCTCGGTAGTTCCGAAAAGTCATCCCAGCATGGAACTTTTTGCGGAGAACCGCGCGACTGACACCGAGACTACGCGCACTCGCCATGCGAATTTACTCCTTCAATTAGCTCAGGAAATTTGTCCAGCGGGCACCAATCGTAGGCTTTCCGGACTAATGCGTCTAGATGAGCAAAATTGACCACATGCAAGATGTACACAATTGAACAGTCAAAAGTGGGCAAACTACTCCGTAGGAAGATCTCGAAGTGCGGGTGGCGCACCCTTGCACATCATCTGGTTTCGGGGTTTAGGCGACGTGAGCGGTTGCCGCGTTTTGGGCGGGTGCGCTGGAAGATTCCGGGACGCGGAGATTGCGCTTGGACCATTCGTTGAGGACGTAGAGGCTCCAGGGGCGGGACCAGGTGGTGCGGCCGCGGAGGAAATCTTTCCAGACGGCTTGCGCGAATCTGCCATCGAGGCGACTTTCGAGAGCGGGCGACCAATCGCCTAATTGGATTGCTATGCGTTCGCCCAATTTGCCACGCAACCAGGTTTCCCAGGGAAACGTGAACGTGCGTTTCGTTTGTTTTACGATCTCTTCAGGTAGCAAATCCTTCAGCGCTGCGACGAGCAAGGCTTTCGGGCGCGCGGGGTTGCGTTTCAGCGCTTCGGGGAGTTCCAGAACATATTCGACGAGCGGAGCGTCGAGGAACGGCACGCGGACTTCCAGGGATTGATGCATGCTCATGGAATCGGTGTCGCGCAGCAGGGTGTTCACCAGGTAGGAGCGCAGCTCGAGCCAGGAGATTCGCGTGAAGCGATCCATCGGGCGCGATTGACGCGTGGCTTCCGTCAGCCAGCGCGACCAGAGCATGGCGTCCCACATGGCGGAGTCGTCACCCAGACGCGAGACGACGGTCTGTGGAGTGAAAAGCGCGCGCGTGAAAAAATATGGCGACGGCAGCAGGTCGGGATCGAGCCAGGCGGAAAAGGCCTTTCGAAATGCGTCGGGGGAGCCGCGATAAACTTTCGAGCGCTTGATGCCGGAGGTGGCAAGCTCGCGGGCGAGCTTCGGAAAGAAGCGGGCCATGGTGGTGAGGCGCGTTACTTGCGCCGTGGCGCGAAAAGAACTGTAGCCGCCGAAAAGCTCATCGCTGCCGAGGCCGGAGAGCGCTACTTTCAATCCCGCCTGGCGGGCCGCCCAGGAAACGAAATAAGTGTTGGTGCCGTCCATGCTGGGCTGGTCAAGGGCTGAGACGGCTTCATCAAGACGCGCTTCCATTTCCGCGCTGGAGAGGGTCATCTCGCGATGTTCGGTGCCCAGGCGCTGCGCGGTTTTGCGCGCGATTTCTGCTTCGCTGAATTCGGCGTCGGGGAATGCGACGGTAAAAGTGTGAATGCCTTTCTGCACGTGGCTGGCGAGCGCGGCGATAGCGGTGGAATCGAGGCCGCCGCTGAGAAACACGCCGACGGGGACGTCCGCGACCAGATGACTCCGGACAGCGTCCTCCAGCAGCGAACGAACAGTCGTGGCGGCGGAGGAAAAATCCTCCTGGTAAGCGGTACCGGTTTCGGCTTCCTTATCCTGATAAAATTCCTTGACGAAATTCCAGTAGAGTTTTGGCTCGGGCACGCGGCGCGCCTCGCTGGCGCGGATTTTAACGGAATGCCCTGGCGGTAGAGAGAGCACGCCTTCGACCATGGTCATCGGTTCGCAGACGGAGCCGAAGAGCAGGTACGAAGGAACCGCAGCGGCGGAAAGCTGCGGGGAAATGCAGCCGCTCGAGAGGAGCGCGCGCACTTCGGAGGCGAATAACAGCCCACCGCCGCCCATCGCGTAGTAAAGCGGCTTGATGCCCAAGGGATCGCGAGCGAGGAAGACCGCGGCTGCCGGGCCGCTGCGGCCCTGGGGCATTTCGATGATCGCGAGCGCAAACATGCCGCGCAATTTGGCGATGGATTGTTCGCCCCACTGCTCGTAGGCATGGACGATTACTTCGGTATCGGAGCGGGTGAGGAAAGTGTGGCCTTTGGCTTCGAGTTCCTTGCGCAGCTCGCGGAAATTGTAAATTTCTCCGTTGAAGATGACGGCGAGCGTGCCGGTTTCGTTCCAGATGGGCTGAGAGCCGCCGGGAAGATCAATGATGCTGAGGCGCCGCGAGCCGACGACTACGGGCGGGGAGGCGAGAAATCCTTCTTCGTCGGGGCCGCGATGAACAATCGCAGCGAGCATACGGCGGACGACGGCCTCGCTGTTAACTTTCGGGTCCAATCCGATGGCGCCGCAGATTCCGCACATCGATTCGTTAAGCCTCCAGATCTAATCACTCCTGATTCGAGGAGTATTCAATCGACTAAGCCGCGTTACCAGTAAGCCCGCACCTCGAAGTATATCTCGAAACACCCACGAGTCTGAGTCGCTCGACTGCTCCTGTAAAGTGCACTCTGGCCCAAGGCGTCAGCGCGCAGATTTTTTTCCTGCCTGTAGGATACAGCCCAAAAGAGCAGGAAAGGGCAACGACGTGCGTGGAAACAGGATGAAGCTTGATCGAACATCCGAATTTTGGTCGCACAATTTAGCTCAGTCAATATTTTCGGGTGAAGTAGGAGGTAACGAATCAATTTCTGCGTGTTCGCTTCTCTTTGCGGGCGCTTTATCGTAGACGTCGTGGAGATTCATGATTTTGGGAGCAGCTGATTCGAGTCGCTCGGCGGCTCTGTCCTCGATACCTTCGCGAATTTCTCGCGCTGCCGCGCACTTTCCATTTATTGCGGAGTCGTACAGAGTCTTGGCGACGGCGTCGCCGTATGGCGCCCCTGGCGCGAAGCCAAGCTCACTGCACCGTTTCTCTGGCAAGGGCATTTCGGCGAACGCGGCGTAGCGATCGCTGAGTGGCCGCCGTCGCGGTCGGCCGCGTGGACTGCCCGACTCTCCCGGCTTCCACGGCGGCCTCAAATTTTCGATCCGTCCCTTTCCGGTCATCTGGTGTTTCCCGGTGTTTCCACGGGCCTCCTCTTATTCGGATTTCTTTCTGTGCGATTCGTACTTGCTTTGGATGAACCACTTCCGATTATCAACGCATTTCTTCAAGCATTCCATTCACATTTGGGTCCAAGAAAATACCATCCGGCACCAATCATTACGGCAACCATTACTACGCCACGGTCGTCCGGGTGCAGGATCCAGCGCCCACAAGGAGCTTGACGCCAGCTCCGTCGCGATAGCGGATTTCTTCTCGAGTGCGAGAATCACGAACGTAGCTGCCTGTTGGCGTAAGGCATTCGTGGGTACGCAGTTGCTTCCAGCAGTGAAGTCACGTGTGTCGGTCACGCGCCGAGGTTGACTCTGTCACCGGAGTTGGTCGGTTTTTCAAGCGAGGAAGCTGATGCAGCATTTCTAGAACGCACGGGTGGCAGGGGGCGTGACCCAATTAACGTCCATGGTGGTCCGTTATGGAGGATCCCTTACTCTTTACCCGACACTGCGGTTGTGCCGGCCGCCAAAGGCGTGATTCGGAAGAAGAAATGCAGAAGCTTCCGCCCCTTTATCCAAAGTGCAGTGATTCCGCAACCGACCTTTTTCCGCGCTCGTAATTATTTGATTCCGTTCCTGTTTTGACCTCATCCTGACTCCTGAGCAAATTCGCATTCGATTTTGATGCTTGACATCAGTGCTTATCTGA
>JABCZK010000017.1 GCA_013289695.1 Acidobacteriota bacterium | reverse complement strand
CGTCGAAGTTGGAATACAGAGCGCCCCGGGAATACCCAGCGTCCTCCGCGATCTTCTCCGCCACAGCGCCGCCAAGCCCGTAGCGCAGAAAGTGCCTGCGCCCTACGGCGATCAATGTGGCACGAGTTTGTGCTCTGCTCTCCTCGCGCGTGAGTCGCTTTCGTGGTCTTGTTCCACTCAAAGGCATTTGAGTCCTTAGCTCGTCCGGATCGTTGCTCTAGCGATTCATTAACTGCTCTGAGAAACGTTAGCAGGAATGCTTTATCCTAACGCGCCGCTTGTACCGCCCACACTCCTCTAGGACATGCCGTCACCCTTGGACGGGCCCGGGCGCGCTCACCTCGATTTCCGCGCGCTCGGCGGCGCTTAGCGTGATACCACCCGCCGCCGCGTTTTGCACGACTTGCTCGGCGCTTGTCGCGCCGGCGATCACGCTACCGACAATCGGATTTCCGGCAAGCCAGGCGATAGCCAGCTGCGCCAGCTTGATCCCGCGCCCGTCGGCGATAGCCTGCAAGCGATCGATGGCGCCTCGATTTTGCGGCAGGAAACCCATCATGAACGGCATCCGGTCCAAGCGCGAGCCCGTCGGAATTGCGCCACCGCGATATTTCCCGCTCAGCAGGCCGCCGGCGAGGGGGAAATAGGGCAGCAAGCGCATCTTGTGCTCGCGCAGCGCGGGAAAGATCGTCTTCTCGGCGTCACGCACCAGGATGCTGTAATTGGCCTCCATGGTGGCAAAGGGCGTCAGGCCATTGGCGGCGGCGATCGCTTGCGAGGCGTTCAGGTCGTCGGCGGTGGCGAAGGTCGCCGCCTCGCCGATCGCGCGCACCTTGCCTTGGCGCACCAGATCATCGAGCGCGCGCAAGGTTTCTTCGCGCGGCGTTTCGGGATCGGCGACATGCACCTGATACAGATCGATATAGTCGGTCTTCAGACGCGTCAGACTTTCCGCGACGGCCTGCATGATCCAGCGGCGGGAAGCGCCTTGACGAGCTTTGTCCTCGCTGAAGACCATATTGCCGTCCTTGAGCCCGAGCATTTCGGCTTGCCCGAATTTTGTCGCGATGATTACCTCTTTGCGGCGCGGCCCCAGCGCCTCGGCGACCAGGCTTTCCTCTAGCCCGCTCCCATGTTCGCCGGCCATATCCAGGAAATTGATTCCGACATCAAGCGCCTTGCGAACGACGGCTACAGCCTGCGCAGCGTTCTGATAAATACCAAAGTTGTTGCAGCCCAACCCGACGACCGACGCCCGTATTCCGGTGCCCCCAAATTCTCGCATTTCCATACTAAGACTCCTTACTCTTCACTTCGCCGCAGATCCTATTTCATATACAGACTGTATCTGAAAGCGTACTGTATGTATAGGAGACATTTGTGGAGAACCTATGATGGCTGACACAGGCATCGGCCGAATATTGCCGAAATAAGTCCTATCCCCGATTCAAAGCTACGAATCGCGGCACCGGCAGTCTTCCTGAAGATGTTGGAGCCTTCAACCCGCACAACCGGAACCAGCACACCTGGTCATGAGGTGTCATGCAGCGTGCGTGGGGCAACATATTCTCTGCTGCTGCCGGACGGTCGCGCGGCAGTCGTTAACTGTGAAAGCAAGTTTGCCGAGCACATGGCTGGACCTGCGGGAAATAAAAGAAGCTGCCGGATGCCGATAGTGGATGACATTCAGGCAGATTCTAGCGGTGACAAGACGAAGCTGTCGTGGCCCGTGGCTTCCGAGCCCGTGACTCGAGAGCAACGCGGTGGTGTTGAGCTAGTACGACGCTCAATGAGTACTTTGGCGATTTCGAGTCAACCCGGGAAGCGTTTTGCTGTCCAGATTTCAGAGTCAGGACCTGGGCGCTTGGCATCGAGCGGCCGTTTGCTAAATTGATTCGGGGTAGCTGGTTTGCTAAGGTCGTCGTGATGTCCGAACAACCCACCGAGTCGATACGCGAATTGCTCGACTCCCTCTATCGCGTGGATTCGAGGCGAATCCTGGCAACTCTGATCCGCTTGCTCGGTGATTTTGATCTTGCCGAGGAGGCGATGCACGAAGCCTTTGCGGCTGCGCTGAGCCTGTGGCCGACGAGTGGAGTGCCCGGCAACCCGCGGCCATGGTTAATTTCGACGGCCCGATTCAAAGCCATTGATACTCTGCGTCGAAGGGCAAGATTTGATGCGTCGCAAAACGAGCTGGTGCGATATCTCGAAGCGCAATCGAGTTCGGCGGAAAACTCCAGTGACGAGGACAGCCTTGAGGATGATCGGCTGCGGCTGATTTTTACCTGCTGTCATCCATCTCTCGCACCGGAAGCGCACGTTGCGCTCACCTTGCGTGAGGTGTGCGGGCTGACCACCGAGGAGATCGCCAAGGCCTTCCTCACTACTCCGCGCACGCTGGCGCAGCGCATTGTACGCGCCAAGGCAAAGATTCGAGACGCACGGATTCCGTACGAGGTGCCGACGCCGCAGGAATTGCCGGAGCGACTGGGCGCGGTGCTGCAGGTCGTGTATCTCGTCTTTAATGAGGGCTACTCGGCTGCGGCGGGAGCGGAAGTCACGCGGGCCGAGCTAACCGGCGAGGCGATACGACTGGGCCGGTTGCTGGCCGAACTCCAGCCCGAGCCGGAAGCGATGGGGCTGCTGGCGCTGATGTTGCTACACGAATCGCGTCGCGCCGCGAGAACTTCGCCGACCGGTGAGCTGATTTTGCTGGAGCACCAAGATCGCTCGCTCTGGAACCGGGAGCAGATCGCGGAGGGAGTGGCGTTGCTGGAGAAAGCCCTGACGTCCCGCCGCTTCGGCACCTACACGCTGCAGGCTGCGATTGCGGCCGTTCACGCGGAAGCGGAATCGGTCGCTGCGACCGACTGGGGGCAGATTGTCGCGCTCTACGACCAATTGGCACAAATTCAGGCCTCGCCCGTGGTACAGCTAAATCGTGCCGTGGCCATTGCCATGCGCGATGGTCCAGAGGCCGGTCTAACGCATATTGACGCGGTGTTGGAACAGGGCGAACTGGCGAATTATTATCTGGCGCATTCCGCTCGCGCCGATATGTACCGCAGGCTCGGCAGGACGGCTGAGGCTCGGTCCGCTTATGAGAAAGCTTTGGCGCTGACCCAACAGGAACCAGAGCGTCAATTCCTGCAAGAGCGGATTCGGCAGCTAAAATAAAAACCTCGACGACTTGTCGAATTCGCGTGGGACCGCTCGATTATATGGTGAAGGCCGGGCAATCGGCCCGCCAGAAAGTGTTTCCCGGGCGATACGCTAAGCGAAAAATTCGCAATTCGCGTGTCGATTCACCATCACCCTGTTCGACTACCAAGTGGAGCCGCAGCGCGCACCCGGCGCCCCGCAACTTTCCAGGCCCGGCGCGGCCCAAGCTGCTATATAAAAGTAGCGGCCATGATACGGCGTCCGCACAACACTTAAGGAGAACCCCATGCGTTTCATGATGATCCAATATCCGAAAGTCTACGAAACCGCGAAACCCGGCTGGGTACCCGACTTCAAAGAAATGGAGGAAATGGGCAAGTACAACGAGGAACTAGGGAAAGCCGGCGTGCTGCTCGCGCTTGATGGGCTGACCCCGCCTGCGACCATGAGCGCGCGCGTGACCTTCAAAGACGGAAAGTCGAAAGTCACCGACGGCCCGTTTCCCGAAACGAAGGAAGTGGTCGGCGGCTTCTGGATTATTAAGGTGAAGTCGCGCGAAGAGGCGCTCGAATGGGCCTCGCGCATTCCCGCAAAGGATAACGAAATGGTAGTCGAAGTCCGCCGGTTGTTCGATCTGACCGACTTCGATCCCGAGACCCAAAAGGAGATCCAAAAGAAGTTCGGCGACGACGTCGCCGCTGAGATGGAGCAATAAAAAAACTCTCCACGCTTTGTCGAATTCCGGTCCGGTCGTTCGTCTATCTAGTGAAGGCAGGGCAACCGCCCGGCCCGAAGCCTTTTACGAGAAAAGGAGAAATCATGCCGCACTATTTGGTTGCAATTCACCACCCCGACGGGTACGACGGGTCCGTAGAGGGTGAAGCGATGATGCGCGATATCGACGTGCTCAACGAAGAGATGGCGGCTGCCGGTGCCAGAATTTTCGCTGCCGGCCTCTTCCCCCCCAGCAGGGCGAAGTCGCTGCGAGCGCAGCCCGGCGGCAAAGTGCTCGTCACCGACGGGCCGTACCTGGAGACCAAGGAGCACGTAGGCGGTTTTTGGCTGCTGAAATGCGCGAACGTGGATGAGGCAGTGGCGTGGGGACGCAAGGCCGTCGTCGCCTGTCGAGCGCCGGTCGAGGTGCGCGAGTTTCTCGGGCGAATCGAGGATGACAACCCGCAGATCCCCGCGCTAGGTCAGGACTGAGGACCCAACGGAAGGCGGGTCGGCGAACGGGTGTACGTCGTCGGCAAAGAGGAACGAAAATGTCAGCAGTGGATCGATGCGGGCTTCGCTGTCGACCCGCCAAGGCGGTTGAGCCCGGGAATGGCTGGCGTCAAGAGATCAGGAAGCCGTCCGGAAGCTACCCAGTCACGCCCTGGCAGGGCTCTTCAATTTCAGAAACGGGAGTCAACGATGAATGAGCTCACCAGGCGTGATTTTGTTCGCGGCGGTTTGACTGCGGGAATTGGGATCGGCATTGCACCTGAATTGCTGCGCTCCGCTGTCGCCCGGCAGGCGCCTGCGGCGGGGGCGGACCCCTATGCCATGGTCGATCCGGAGTTGCTTGACGCAATCAAGAAATTCCCATTCCCCACTCAGAGCTTCACCAGCGAAACTCTCGCTGTCGGACGCAAATGGCCGCCGGTGCCTCCGCTGCCTCCGCCGGCGCCGCAGCCATTTGTACGGCACATACCCGGCCCCTTGGGCGCGCCCGACCTGCGCCTGGTGATTGTCGATCCGGCTCCGGGCACGAAAGGGCGTCCTGCATTTCTGCACATTCATGGCGGCGGGTATGTCTCCGGCTTCGCCGGACAATTCAATCCGTTTCTGCAAGCAGTGGCACAGAATTGCGGATGCCTGGTCGTTTCGGTCGACTATCGCCTCGCGCCGGAAACTCATTTCCCGGGATCGCTCGAAGATAATTACACCGCGCTGAGCTGGCTCCACAAAAATTCTGACGAACTCGGCGTGGATCGCAAACGCATCGCCATAGGCGGAGAAAGCGCCGGTGGCAGCCATTCTGCGCAACTCGCCATCGCCGCGCGCGATCGCCGCGAAATTCCGATCTTATTTCAGCTGCTGATTTATCCGGCGCTCGACGATCGAACCGGCAGCACTCGCCAGGTTCCGCCGTATATCGGACAGTTCGTTTGGAACGCGGGCTCGAATCGTTTCGGCTGGACTTCTTTCCTCGGCGTCCCGGCCGGCTCGCCTACGGTTCCGGCAGGCGCGGTTCCTGCGCGCGTCGAAAATCTCGCCGGACTTCCGCCCGCATTCATCGGCGTCGGCGCTCTGGATCTGTTTGTGGATGAAGATGCCGAATACGCCCGCCGCCTGATCAATGCCGGAGTTCCGACGGAACTCCATGTAATTCCAGGCGCGTATCACGGCTTCGATGTTCTAGCCCCCGACGCCGCAGTTTCGAAGCGATTCACGGAATCGTGGATGGTTGCCCTTCGGCGAGCATTTTCGACCGGCTAGCCCGCGAAGTCTGATTTTACCAGCGATCAGCTACTTCATCAGTCGATGTGTTACACGGGCTCCGACGGAGGACCCAATGAAATACATCTGTTTGGGCTATCTTGAGCCCGGCAAGTTCGAAAACATGTCTGAGAGCGAGCGCAACACCGTGCTGGACGAGTGTTTTAGTTACAACGACGAACTGCGCAAGAACGGACATTTGGTCGCTGAGGAACCTCTTCAGCCCGCCAACACGGCGGTGACCGTGGGTTGGAAGAACGGAAAGGTTGCGGTGACCGACGGTCCGTATGCGGAAACGAAGGAGCAATTGGGTGGAATTCAGGTGCTTGAAGCGCGAGATCTGAATCACGCAATTCAGCTCATTTCCCAATCTCCAGGAGTGAAGTTGCAGTGTGGAACAATCGAGATACGTCCAGCAGCGGATATAAGCGAAATGATCAGCGAGAGCGAGCGGCGACGGCGAAAAGATACTTCGCGATGAGGGCGGCCGCGAGAGAAAGCATGGCCAGAATCATGGCCAGGGGCTGGTAATCAGCATCTGTTTCCCTGTGCCGAAGGCGGTGGCACAGTCGGATAAATATTCGAAAATGGCACCTGTCGACCAATACTTGACGGAAAGGTATGCTGAGATTCTGCTGGCGCGGAGCGCCGCTCTCGATTCCATATCCAGCGACGCGACGATTCTGGTTTTGGGACGGTGAATCACGGGATGAATGCACTACTCCGAAACTGGTAGGCCTGCGAAAGACTGCGGCGAAATTCTGCTTCCACACTACAACACAATAGATCTGCGCGGTGATAGTCGCGGGGTTTACCAGCCAAGTGATTGTGGCCGCTGGCGGCAATAGGATGTAATGTTTGTTCTTGCCAGCCGCGAGCAGGGAGCACTTCTGCCCGCACGTTGGAATTAGAAAAAGGAGAGGAGAACACGATGCAAGATCAAAGTGACTACTTCACCGCATATCACAACCTAAAGCTGACACGCGATGACAAAGGCGTGCTGGTTGCTGAATTCCACGCCAACGGCGGGCCGTTCATCATGACCGCGCCAGCTCACACGGAATTCGTCGATGCCTTCTACCGCATTGCGCAAGATAGGGCGAACAAGATCGTAATCCTGACGGGCGCAGGCGGGGAGTTCATTACTGATGTCGATTGGTCCTCTTTCGGCGATGTCACCGATCCCCGCGTCTGGAGTCAGGTTCACGACGAAGGCGTTCAGGTTTTGGAAAACATAGCCAACATACGAGTGCCGGTCATCGCGGCTATCGAGGGACGTGCCCATGTGCATTCAGACTATGCGCTACTTGCCAGTGTAATTGTGGCGGCGGAGAGTGCGACGTTCGAGGATGTGGCCCATTTCTCCGCGGGCGTTGCGCCCGGCGACGGGATCTTTACCACCTGGAGTTATCGCGCTGGAGCGGGACGAGCGGAGGCGTTCCTGCTGAACCCACAGCCGCTCCCGGCGCGAACCGCCTACGAATGGGGAGTGGTTGCCGAAGTTGTGCCGAACGGTAAGGCACTCAGTCGGGCCCGCGAATTGGCCGAGCTCTACTTGAAGGCCCCGGAAGTTACGCGCCGCAACACGCGCATCCACTTTATTCAACCGTTGAAGGAGCGCATTGTGCGGGAAGTCGGCTATGGACTGTCGCTCGAAGGAGCATCGTCTGCTGCTCTCGTGAAATCAATGCAAGCGAAGCGTGAACCTGTCGGTCAGAAAGCAAAATCCGCATAAAGCGCCGAAGAACGCTGCATCTGCGGAGGCGTAGAGAAGACACCAGAGGGGATGGAGGTCTGAATTCTTGTGAGTAAGGTCTGTAAACTGTGCACGAACCGTGCATGAATCGAAGGTTTTCACTGCATTGGGGTTAGCTTTCGAGCGAAAGCAAATCCCCCGAATTGTTGTAAACGCTGGGACTTAGGAATTACCAGTGTGGTTACTGGAACCGATTCTTCTGCTTGGCAAATAGGGGGTCGCCGGTTCGATCCAGGCCATACCCAGTGAAGTAGCTACAGCAAACCCACCAATGCAATCCAGTCGAACGGGTTCTTCAAGCAGCGTGTCTAGTTTTTCCAGAAACCCTTTCCACGGCGCTGGAATGTCAGTCAGCATAACGAACTGTTTCGGGCCGCATGTCGCTCAGAAGGTTCCACTGCTTGGCCTCAACGGAACTATTCGTGCGCAGCCATCGGCGCTCTGCCTCATTCAATTCCTTGCAGAATGAATCTTCCTTCTCCAGCTTGCTATCGGCAAGTGTTTGTTCTAATGGCCGCAGATCATCCCTTCCGGCTGCCAGCCTTCCGAGAGTTACAACAAAACCCAAGCGGTTTTGAAGGGTTCTCGCGCGTGATTCTCGAACCAGCCAATCGCGCGGCATGTCCGGGTATCGTAGAACCAGCCACGGAAGACCTTCGGCAACGCGGGCTTCAAGATTGTGCTGGACCAAAGCCGCAAGCAACAAATCAGCGGGATTGACCTTCTTCGTTTTTCGGAGATGGGCGAAGCCGGGATATCCCAGCGATGCAAGCTCATGGGCCAAGACGCTCGGAGTCGCTTTTTCCCTTACTTCTTGAACGGGCAGCACAGTAGGCGACAGGCCGTAGGCCTGCATCAGCTTGCGAGAAAGACTGGCCGTGCTTCTTCGTCCACTCTCTAGCATCGAGAGGTAGGCTTGAGTTACGCCCAGGCGATTCGCAGCTTCCTGCTGGTTCCAGCCACGCTCCATTCTGGCGCTTTTTAGTTGTTCAGAATTCATGGTTTTTTATAACACGCTATGTTATAAATTGTCAATAGCCAGCCCCCAGCTATGCTGCAAGCTCTTCCGATGCAATGTCTTCCGGCACGGGTGAGACTGGGATATCGATCATATCCCCGTCGTAAAGCAGTCTCACGCCGGCGAGGATAATCCGCATTTTTGCGGTGTGAACATCTAGCGGCGGCTTGTCACGACTTGTCCATCAGAGAGCGGCCCGAAAATCAATAAATGACGCCAGGACAGCGACTTATGTGATTTTGTCCACTGGTTCGGGACCAGGAGGTCGATGGTTCAAATCCATTCGCCCCGACCATTTTCGCCCTTCCTTTCATTGGATCACTGATTAGGCTGCGGACTTGCCTTCAAGAATTTGCGGCCCACCTCGCCCAAGCGACGACGGCGGAAGGTCAAATCCCCGGCCGACTTTCTTAATTTGCTGCTGCCTGTATTTAACGATTTCCACGAGTGGTCTTCCGTAGTGGTCTGCCATACTTAGGCTCGAGCAGCCCAGCTATGCGATCGCGCTTATACCCAAGACCTGATCACAGCGATACTTCACGCTGCGAGGATGCATCCATAGCCTGATGAAACCGCCCTGCGACCAAGGCGTCGTCCGATCGCTGAGTGCTGATGCTCCGTGCACAGCGCAAGCCGGGCGATGGATCCTGGCAGCCACAATTTTGGGCTCCAGCATGGCCTTTATTGACGGCACTGTCGTCAATGTAGCTTTGCCGGCACTGCAGGCAAGCTTGCATGCCAGCGTCGTTGACGTGCAATGGGTCGTCGAATCTTACGGGTTGTTTCTGGCGGCTCTGCTTCTCGTCGGCGGCTCGCTCGGCGATTTATTTGGCCGTCGGTTGGTGTTCCTGATTGGCGTGGGGATTTTCGCCGTCGCTTCCATCGCTTGTGGTCTTGCTTCGAATATTCAGCAACTGGTAATCGCGCGAAGTGTACAAGGTGTGGGAGCAGCGTTTCTCGTGCCCGGCAGTTTGTCGCTCATCAGCGCATCCTTCGAGGAGAAAAGCCGCGGCCAAGCGATCGGCACCTGGTCCGGCTTTACTGCGATCACCACGGCGATCGGGCCGGTGCTGGGTGGCTGGCTGATTGAGCATGCTTCCTGGCGCTGGGTATTCTTCATCAACGTTCCTCTCGCCGCCGCAGTGATCGCAATTTCGCTTTGGCGCGTTCCCGAAAGCCGCAACGCGGACGCCGGGCATGTCGATTGGCTGGGGGCGCTGGTCGCAACAGTGGGATTGGGCGGTGTGGTTTACGGCTTCATCGAGTCCACGAGTCTCGGTTGGCACCAGCCTCTGGTTTACGGAAGCCTGATTTTAGGCTTCGGCTTGCTGATTGGTTTCGCGTTCGTTGAGGACAGAATCAGTTCACCCATGGTTCCGCCAGCGCTGTTTGCGTCTCGCGGATTTAGTGGCGCGAACCTGCTCACTCTGTTTCTCTACGCCGCTCTTGGAATTTTCTTTTTCTTGTTTCCTATGGACCTTATTCAGGTGCAGGGATATTCGACAACCGCGGCCGGCGCGGCTGCGCTTCCCCTAATTCTGCTGCTGTTCTTACTTTCGCGCTGGTCCGGCGGACTGGTCACGCGCTACGGGTCGAAGGCGCCGCTGATCGTCGGGCCGCTGATCGCGGCGCTGGGTTTCGTACTCTGCGCGGTGCCCGGTGTGGGCGCCGGCTATTGGATAGGTTTCTTCCCGGCGTTCGCCGTTCTCGGCCTCGGAATGGCGATTAGCGTGGCACCGCTCACCACGGTAGTGATGAGTTCCGTGGCGCAGGAACGCGCCGGCGCCGCCTCCGGCATCAACAACGCGGTCGCTCGGGTTGCCAGCGTGCTTGCCGTGGCAATCCTCGGAATCGTGATGGTGAAACTATTCAGCTCCAGCTTGAATCGAAGTCTCAGGGGCGCGGTGCTGCCACCCGGGATTCTCCAGTACGTTCGCTCGAACCAGATCAAGCTCGCTGGCCTCGATGTGCCCTCCGGTCTCGATGCCCAGACGGCCGCGCTGCTCCGTGCCTCAATTTCCCATGCGTTTGTGTTTGGATTCCGAATCGTAATGTTGATCTGCGCAAGTTTGTGCGTGGCCAGCGCTGCAGTCGCGTCACTGATGATTCCCGCCAAAACCGACCAGCTGATTTAGAGGGCCCCACCTGTATCGCGTGCGATTTGTATTTCTAATCGGTTATATAAGTCTGACAGTAGATGGCGGCGAGGGCATCTGGTGCGGATGCGAGGCTAGCGATCGCGCGCACGCCCGCGCGTGGCAATTGATCGGTGCGGCGCACGCCCGCTGAGAATTTAGGGGCGCACTGGCGAAGGTTGGAGAGAAGCACGCGGAAGGAAGCACAGGAACTGAGTGATTTTCCTTGAGACAAGAACGATAGACACTTATGGACTTGGCTTGGTATGAGCCCGAGCGCGCGCGGCCTCGCTGCAGCGGTGAAACAACTTGACAAAGGAAGGAGCCTACACTATAAGCCTTTGCAAGGAATAACCGGTTAGACTTTTCTAACCGTTTCGCTCGCAAGATCGGAGAAGGAATCGTGGCGGATAAGCCGAAGATCCGCCGGCTCGCAGGGTCCTATTCGATCGAGCGTCAACAAATTTGGGGGGTGGGGAATGCGAAGCACACGATTTGGGAAATATTTGGCTGTCTTGGTTTTCGCATTGGCGCTGTTCACGTGCGGACGGTTGCTGGCCGGCGTGACCGCGAGCATTTCGGGGACTGTCACTGATCCCAGCGGCGCGGTGGTGGCGGGCGCGACGGTAACCGCGACCAACGTGGATACAGGGGTGGCCACGACGCGGACCACCAACTCACAGGGATTTTATTCCTTCCAATCGCTGCCACTGGGGACTTACACGATCAGCGTGCAGCAGAGCGGCTTCAAGGGTTACACGGAGACAGGCCTGATCCTGGATGTGAACTCGGCGCTGGTGACTGACGTGAAACTGGCAGTTGGCGCAACGACCGAAAAAGTGGAAGTTTTGAGCGACACTTTGCACGTCGATACCGAGAGCACGCAGATGGGCGAGGTGATCACCGGCAAAACGATGACCGATGTGCCGCTGGTGACGCGCAGCTATACCGATTTGCTGGGTTTGCAGCCGGGCGTGGCGCAGACGGCGTCGCAAATGACGGGAGCTTACGCGGGACCATTTATTTCGGCGGGTTTTGCGGTGCCACAAGTATCGGGCGATTTGGATTCGGGCGCGGTGTCCGTGAACGGAATGCGCGAATCGGAAAACGGCTTCATCTTGAATGGAATACTGGTGCAGGAGTTGGGATTTTCCGGCGCCGGAGCGATTCCCAATCTTGATTCGATCTACGAATTTCGCATCCTGACGAACAATCCGGACGCCGAGTACGGCAACTATAGCGGTGGCTTGATTAACGTAGTCACCAAGTCCGGCACAAACGGCTACCACGGGAATCTTTTCGAATTCGTGCGCAATACCGATTTCGATGCCGCGAACTACTTCGACCAAGGACAACGGGGCGCGTATCACCAGAACCAATTTGGCGGCACATTCGGCGGTCCGATCAAGCGCGACAAGATCTTTTTCTTCGCGGATTATCAAGGAAACCGGCTGATTCAGGGACAGACCCAACGCATTACTGGGGCCCCGACCTCGGCGTTGGAAGGCGGAAACCTCTCGTCGGTAGCAGCGAGTTTAGTGGATGCACACGGCAATCCAACGACGGTACAGAGCTGCACTCCGCCGGCGCTGAATTGCAACGCGGCGAATAATTGGGCGGCCGTATTGACCAATCAACTGGGATACACGGTAACGCCTGGTGAGAGGTATTTTTTTCCGGGATGCACGAACAACACCCAATGCGTTCTGCCTAATGCGACGTTGTCGCCCACGGTCTTCAATCCAATCTCGGCAAACCTGCTTCCGTTTATTCTGCCGGCGAACGGAACAAATGGCTCGGGCCTGCCGACCTTTACCACCAATGCGGGAGCAACAGATCTCAGCGATAACAAATTCAGCGGGCGAGGGGACGCCAACACCGGTTTCGGGCTTCTCACGGCCTACTTTTATTGGGACCGCTACAACCGGATTGATCCGTATTGGCCGGGGAACGCGCCGCTTTACCCAGGGTTTAACGTAGATGGGAAAGGGCAAACGTACAACGTCACTCTCGGGGCCACGAAAACGTTCAGCTCTGCATCGGTAAACGAATTTCGCCTGGGATATTTTCGCCTGGATACCTTGTTCAACCAACCTCAGGGCGGAAAGGGAGTGACGCTGGCGAGCCTGGGATTTGCGTCCGGCGCAGCGGGTGCTCCGGGTATAGTGCCGCTGGTCCCTTCGCTGGAAGGCGTTCCAGAAATTGATTTCAATGACTTCGTGATCGGAGTCCCGAGCCGTCCGAACGGCTTGATCGATAACATTTATCAGGTGGTGGACAATTACAGCAGGATTGTGGGCACGCACACGCTGAAATTCGGTGGACAGTATCACTACGACCAGTTGGAAGAAGACCTGATTGATAACGTTTCGAACGGAAACTTCTTCTTCGGAAGCAATTTCAACGGTCAGCCCAGTGAAACTGGGAGCGATTTTGTGGACTTTCTGCTAGGGGCGCCCAGTTCCTACGTGCAGGGGCAGTCGTATCCTTCGTACGGCCGCAATTTCTATCTTGGCTTCTATGGCCAAGATAGCTGGCGCGTGAAATCGAATTTGACGTTCAACTATGGGCTGCGGTACGACGTGAGCGCGCCGTGGAAAGAAAAGTACAATCAAATTCAAACTCTGATCCCCGGGGAACAGTCTGTTGTTTTCCCCGGTTCACCGACAGGGTGGGTGTTCCCCGGAGATCCTGGTGTTCCGAGCACGCTGGCGCCCACGCGTTGGAACAACTTTGCTCCGAGGTTGGGATTGGCCTATTCGTTCGGAGACTATGACGGTTTGCTTGGCAAGATTCTGGGCAAATCCGGTACGACAAGTCTTCGCGCGGGTTGGGGCATCTTCTACAGCACGTTTGAAGGCGCCACGGACTTCAACGAAATTGGAGACGCGCCATTCGGAAACTACACGGGGCAGAACGAGCCAACTTTTGCCGCACCATTCACGAACCGATCCGCGGGCTCTTCTATCACCAACTTTTTCCCGGTAACCCAACCACCGCTGCACTTTTCCGCGAAGAATCCTGCGATGGGCCCTCCGTTTGATACCTTGCCCGATTTCTTCAGCGCTTTCGGGACGATCAGCAGCTCACCGGCCTTTTACAACAAGAACCGCCTGCCGTACGCGGAAGAATATGAACTCTCCATCGAACATCAGATCACCCGGTCGGATTTGCTGACCGTGAGTTATGTGGGGACCCAAGCTCACCGGCTGCTTTCTTCGATATCCGCGAACCCGGGAAATCCAGCGCTTTGCTTGGCGCTGAACAATCCCGCCAATCTGGCGCCACACCAGACCGTTTGTGGCCCCGGTGGCGAAAATAATGTCTACATTCATGCAGATAACAGCTTTTCTCTGGGGACGCGCACGCCGTTTAGCGGAGTAGCTTTACCGCCCGGCACCGCATTGCCTTGCGCCCCTGGTTGCGATACGGTGCTGCCTAACGGCGATCTGGGAATTATCCCCTTCGGTAACGATTCGTATTTCATCACGGCGGGCGCTTCGTCTTACAATTCGCTGCAGATTAGCTACCGGCATACCAGCGGTCGCCTGCAGACGTTGATCGGTTACACGTTGAGCAAATCCTTCGACGACTCCTCCGGCTACGGCGAACAGATCAATCCTTTCAACCACCGGCTTAGCCGCGGGCTTTCCGCGTTTGATAGCACGAACAATTTCGTGGCGAGCTACAACTACACGCTGCCGATTGATAGGTTGGGCGGCCCGACACGCCTGACACACGGATGGGCCATTAGCGGAATCACAAAATTTGCCACCGGCCTGCCCGTCACGCTCGTCGAAACAGACGATCAATCGTTGTTGGGCACTGGCTTCGGCGGACCGATTACCCTGCCGGTAGACACGCCGCAAATTGTGGGGCCGCTGGATATCACGAACCCGCGAAAAACGGGCGGCCAGTACTTCAGTCCGGCGGCGTTCGGGCCTTCCGCTTTAGGGACAGAGGGTGACGCCAGGCGTCGGTATTTCCACGGGCCCGGGATTAACAACTGGGATTTTGCGCTGCTAAAGGACACGCATATCACGGAGCGGTTCAACCTGCAATTCCGTGGTGAATTCTTTAACCTCTTCAACCACACCCAGTTCCTGACACCGAGCGGAATCACCGGTTTCAGCGGGGGCGTGGCAACGTCGGCGTCGTTCGGGCAGGTTTCTGGAACTCTGCCGGGACGCATTGGCCAGCTTTCTTTGAAACTGTTCTTCTAGACGGAACAGACGAACACGCAGAGCGAAGACCGAGACCCTACGGAGACCGGACGGATCGCACTCGTTCGGTCTTCATCGGAAACAGGCGAATGTCCGCGCGGGAATGCGGGCACTGCGAAGAGCACACATCCATGGCGGCCCCAGGCGTTCTGGCAGCGACGTTGGTGAAACCCGGGAAGTACGAGATACGCGAATACCCTTTGCCGGAACCTGCTGCTGGTTGTGTGCTGATTCGCATGGAAATGTCTGGGATTTGCGGCACGGACAAGCACACGTTTCAGGGTTACACCGCGCAGTACGGCGGCCGTCAGCTGGAATTTCCGATTATTCAAGGGCACGAGAACGTCGGAACGATTGCGGCGATCGGCAGGGATGGAAAGTATGCGGACTTCGAGGGCGTGGCGCTGCGCGAGGGAGATCGCGTGGTGGTGGGCGCGAACGTGGCGTGCGGCGAGTGCTATTACTGCCGGCACGATTTTCCGTACTACTGCTGCGAGAAGGCAACGGATTATGGCAACAATTTGAGCGCGAAGAATCCGCCGCATCTCTTTGGCGGATGGGCGCAGTACATGTATGTGGTGCCGGGAAGTTTCCTGGTGAAGGTGCCGGACGAATTACCTTCCGAAGTGGCGGTGCTGACGGAGATTTTTGCGGTGTCGGTGGGACTCGACCGCGCGAAACAGATGTCCGCGTTTCCGAACGAGTCATTTCGGTTCGACGATACCGTCGTGGTGCTGGGCGTCGGTCCCTTGGGGATGTGTTTTCTGATGAAGGCGCGCATGCTGGGCGCGGGGACAATTATCGCGGTGGATAAATCGGAGTACCGCTTGAATTTTGCGAAGCGGCTGGGCGCGGACCTCGCGGTGAATGTTGGAACTATGCCGAAAGAACAGCGCCTGCAGATGGTTAAAGACTTGACGCATGGGCGCGGCACGGACATGGTGATTGAATGTGCCGGTGTGCCAGATGCGGTGCCGGAGGCACTGGAAATGTTGCGCGTCGGCGGATTGCTGGTGGAGGCGGGGAATTTTTCGGATCTGGGCGAGGTGCCGATTAGCCCGCATCGGCATATTTGCGCGAAGAATGCGCGGATTCTGGGAGTGGGCGGCGAAGAGCCGGCGGCTTACGGACCGAGCATGCGGCAGATGGCGCGGTACATGAAGAATTATCCGCTCCGCGAATTTGTGACACACCGGTATGGATTGCGGGATGTGGATGCGGCAATGAAGAAGTCCGTGGAAGCGGAGTCAATGAAAGTGGTGCTGGAGCCGTGGCGGTAACAGCTTGCCGCGACCCTGAGACCGGAGCTTCAGCGGCTATAGCCGCACCAATTTCGACGGTCTGATGTCGTGGCTAAAGCCGCGACCCACAAACATTGGCAGAAATTGACGGAAGATGAATGGCCGTCAAGGGTTTGGCGAGGAAATTCAACTTGGCTGGAACGAGGTGAGCATGAGCACAATCAGCGAACGATTTCTATTTGCTTCGGCACCCGACAGCTGGGGAGTGCTGGATTATCCCGGGCCTTCGTGGGAGCAATCTTACGAAAAGATGTTGGATGAAATGATGGAAGCAGGTTACACGGGATCGGAGCTTGGGCCGTACGGATTTTTTCCCACGGATCCGAAAATTCTTCAGCCGCAGCTGGAAAAACGCAAGCTGAAGCTGCTGGCTTCGTTTGTGCCGGTGAAGATGACCGATCCGGCGGCGAGCCAGGCGGTGATGGAGAGAATTCGCAAGGTGGGAAACTTGCTCGCGACTTTGAAAGCGCCGTTTCTGGTGATGGCGGATGACCAATCGCCCGAGCGCAATGCGTTTTCCGGGCGCGCTCACGACAAGGGATGTCCCACGCTGAGCGCGGAGCAGTGGAAGCACATCGGGAAAATTGTGGCGGATGCGGAGAAGGTGGCGAACGAGTTTGGACTGGACTTGGTGTTTCATCCGCATGTGGCGACTTATGTGGAGACGCCCGAAGAGTGCGAGCGTTTTTACGACGCGACGTCGCACACGAATGTGGGCTTGTGCCTGGATACGGGCCACTGCGTTTACGGCTATGGCGATTCCGTGAAAGAGGCGGAGAAATATAAGAACAAGCTGCGGTTCGTGCACATCAAGGATTGCAACACCGCGGTGCTGGAAGAGGCGCGGCGGAATAAGTGGACGTTTGAAGAGGCCATCGAGCACAAGGTCTTCACGGTGATCGGCCAGGGCAACATCGATTTCCCGGCGTTTTTCCGGACGCTGGTGAAGAATGGGTATTCGGGATGGTCCGTCGTGGAGCAGGATGTGAAATTCGGCGCGACGCCGATTCCGCCGGCGCAGAGTGTGGCGGCAAGTTTGAAATATTTGCGGGGAGTTGTGAATGATCTGGGAGTAGCGGCCGGAGCGCGTTAGGCGGTGGTCCGGAACGCTGCGACTTCAGGGGCTCGGGCCCCCGCTTTACGCGATACTGGACGGCAGGGCTGAAGCCCCGCCCTTCCGGGCACGGCATAGACGAGATTGTTTTCTGGATCCTAGGGAGAAGCGCGGTGCGTAAGTTGGGAATTGGAGTGTTGGGCGTTGGGGAAATGGGCAAGCGGCACGCGGAGAATCTGCGGCGGCTGGTGCCAGAGGCGCGGCTGGTGGCGATTGCAGACGCTTCGCTGGAACGCGCGCGAGCGGTGGCGGAGGAACTGGAGCTCGAGAATTGGTACGGCAGCCTGGACGCGATGCTGGAGCGCAAGGACCTGGACGCGGTGCTGATTGCCACGCCGGACAAGTTTCACGCGCAGGCGGTGGAGACGGCAGTGCGCGCGGGAAAAGACGTGCTGTGCGAGAAACCTTTGGCGCTGAATCTTGGCGACGCACGCGCGGCGCTGGATGCCGTGGCTAAAGCGGGGCGGCGATTACAGGTTGGTTTCATGCGGCGCTACGACTCTGCTTATGTGGCGGCGATGAAGCGAATTGAAGCCGGCGAAATTGGGGTTCCGGTGATTTTCAAATCGCTTGGGCGCGATAAGGATGCGGCTCCGATTGCGGCGTACGCGTCGCGAATCAACGGGATGCTTTTCTACACGAACACGATTCACGATTTCGATTTGGCACGCTGGATGATGCAGGACGAAGTCAGTTCGGTGCATGCGTATACGACGACCGCGATTCGGCCGGAACTGGCGACGTATGGAGACTTGGTAGCGAGCGTGGTGAACCTGACGTACCGACATGGCGCGATCGGAAACGTGGAATCGTACACACAGGCTGTTTATGGATATGACGTGCGCACCGAGATCGTCGGATCGATGGGCTCGATCTTTGTCGGAAGCCTGCAGCACGCGCCGGCCGTTTTTCTGTCGACGCGAGGCGGCGAGCGAAGTCTGACCGATCATTTTCTGGCGCGATTTGCGGATGCTTACCTCGCCGAGGTGCGGGATTTCGTGCACAACATGTTGCACGGCCTTGCGCCGCGGGTTACGGGCGACGATGGGTTGAAAGCGCTGGCCATCGCGGTGGCGGCCGAAAAATCGCATCTGCATTCGAAACCGATCGAAGTGGCGCTTGCGGATGTGCGGGCGGCATCGTGAAGTAGAGATTCTCCGCCGGGACAACATTTTGTGAAGCTGCAAACGGAAAAAGAGCCGGCGAGACGCCGGCGCTAGCCTTCGGTCCCGCACAGCGGGATCTCAGGGTGAATCGTCCTGTGGGACGATGCACGGAAACTCGGGCGATAGCGCGGGGTGCCGACGGAAATTGATGGACGGACAATATGACGCGCACCACTGAAACTACTTTCAAGAGTCCTCTTCATAAGATGACACAAACAACTCCCACTTGTTTGTGGAACGATTCCGCTTCCATCGAAGAGCTGACCTATTCGATCGAACATGGCGCGGTGGGCGCCACGTGCAATCCGGTGATTGTGCTGGGCGTGCTGAAAAAGGAGATGAGTTTCTGGAAGGGGCGCATACAGGAACTGAGCAAAGAGATGCCCACGGCGACCGAAGACGAGATCGCTTGGCAGCTGGTCGGTGAAATCTCCATCCGCGCCGCGGCTCTGCTGAAGCCGATCTGCGATGCGCAGCGCGGCCGGAACGGCAGGCTTTCGATTCAGACGGACCCTCGGCTATTTCGCGACAGCCAGGCAATCGTGAAGCAGGCGATGGAATTCAGCCAGCTCGCGCCGAACATGATCGTAAAGATTCCCGTAACGCGCGCAGGAATTCCAGCGATCGAAGAGGCTACGTATCGCGGAGTGAGCATCAACGCGACCGTTTCGTTCACGTTGCCGCAGTGCATCGCCGTGGCCGAAGCGGTGGAACGCGGCCTGCAACGGCGCGAGAAAGAAGGCAAGGAAATCGCGAGCATGGGGCCGGTGTGCACGCTGATGGTGGGGCGCCTGGACGACTGGCTGAAAATTGTGATGGAGAAAGAAAATATCGCGATCGACCCGGGATATCTGGAATGGGCTGGAGTGGCGGTGCTGAAGCGAGCGTACAGAATATTCAAGGAACGAGGCTATCGCATCCGGCTGCTTTCGGCGGCGTTTCGCAATCACATGCACTGGAGTGAATTCATAGGCGGCGACATGGTGATTTCGCCGCCATGCTCGTGGCAGGTGCGATTCAATGCGAGCGACATCGAGGTGCGTTCGCGGATTGATGAGCCGGTGCGCGCTGAGATCGTGGAGGAGCTTTCCAGGAAGTTCGCGGATTTCCGGCGCGCGAACACCGAAGGTGGACTTTCGATCGAAGAATTCGATTCGTTCGCGCCGACGCGCCGGACTTTGCGCCAGTTCATCACCGCTTGTCACGATTTGGATGGAGTGGTGCGCGATATTTTGATTCCGAATCCGGAAGCGTAGTGACGCAGCACCATGGCGGGTGCGGCTCTGCAAACGCACGAACTGTCAGCTAAATTCAACTTTGGACGAGGAGACCGGCACGTGGGAATACTGGCGATTACCGGTGGTGAATCCGTACGCAAGACACCTTTCACTCCGTGGCCCATCGCCACAAAGGAGGAATTCGCCGCGCTGGAGGACGCCTTCACCAGCTTGAAATGGGGCGGCCAGCCGTTTCCGGGAAAGTATGCGGACGCGTTTGCGAAAAAATTCGCCGCATTCCAGACCGCGAAGTATGGCCAGTGCGTGAGCACCGGGACGGTTGCGATTGAGGCGTGCCTCAAAGCGATACAGATTCGCCCCGGAGACGAAGTGATCGTTCCGGCCTACACGTGGGAAGGAACGGTCGGGCCGGTGTTGCTGCTGAACGCAGTCCCGGTATTCGTGGACGTGGATCCGGAAACATATTGTCTGGACGCAAGACTGATCGAGCAGGCGATTACGCCGAAGACGAGGGCAATTCTGCCTGTGCATCTGGGAATGCGTTTCGCGGACATGGACGAAATTCTGCGCGTCGCCAAAAAACACAACTTGAAAGTGATTGAAGATTGCGCGCACGCGCATGGCGCGATGTGGAAGGGACAGGGCGCTGGCTCGATGGGAGATTTGGGAGCGTTCAGCTTTCAATCCAGCAAGCTGATCACGTCGGGAGAAGGTGGGGCAGTGATCACGAACACGCTGGAATACATGGAGTTGGTACAGAGCTATATCAACGCGGGTCGTGCCAGCCTGACGGACCAATATCATCACCGCATCATTGGTTTCAATCACCGGCTGAGTGAACTGCAGGCGGCCGTGCTGGGGCCGCAATTGGCTCGGCTACCGCAGCAGGCCGCGACGCGGGAAAAAAACGTGAAGCATTTCGAATTGCGGATGCAAAAGTTGGCTGCCATCAAATTGCTGAAGCCTGATCCGCGGATTACGCGCCTGGCGCCTTACGGCTTCATGTTCAAATACTTTGCGAACAAGGCGAACGACATTCCGCGCGCAGCCTTTGTCGGTGCGCTGCAGCTGGAAGGCATTCCTTGCGACGGTCTTTTCTACGAGCCTGTTTACAAAAGTTCGCTGTTCCCATTGAAGCCCGAGGACTTCCCGGCTCTGAGTTGGGGCCGCGAGAAGCCTCTGGATCTGCGGAATATGTATTCGTGTCCGGAGGCAGACCGCGCCGCTTATCACGAAGCAGTGTGGTTCCCTCACTACCTGTTCTTGGGCAGCGTGGCGGACGTGGACTCGATTGCGGATGCGATCGAGAAAGTGCTGGGCGCGAGCGAGGAATTGCGCGATTTGGACCACAAGGCGATTCGAAATCAGAGGTTGGGCCGGGCGGACCGCGAAAGCTAGTTCTGGCGCGCGAGTGAGCGGCGGAGGATCGGCGCTTTCCGCGTCATAAATGGCGCGCTAAAGTGCGCCGCTACGAAGGCAAGAGCGTCCGGCGCCGGCGCTGCGAGTTCTTGGGAGACCTCCAATCGATGGGTGTCGGGAAAAAGGTTGGGTTCGCGGTGGTGGGCCTGGGTAACATCGCGCAAGGATTTATCCTGCCGAGCTTCGCGAAATGCAAGAACGCGAAACTGGCGGCGGTGGTGAGCAGAGATAAGGACAAGGCCGCGCGGGTGGCGCGCAGGTTCGACGCGGACGCGCACTACAGCAACGAAGAGTTCGCGGCGTGTTTGGCGAATCCGGAAATAGATGCCGTTTTCGTGGCGACACCGAACGGCCTGCACGAGTCGTTTACGGTGCAGGCAGCGCAGGCCGGCAAACACGTGTTGTGCGAGAAACCGCTGGCTGCCACCGCCGAGCAGGCTGCGCGAATGGTGGCAGCTTGCCGGCAAAACCGCGTGCTGCTAATGACCGCGTACCGGAAATACCTCGAGCCCAGCAGCCTTTACTTGAAGCAATTGATTCAGAATGGTGATCTCGGCCGGATTGACGTGATACATACCGCATTCAGTGAATTGTATTCGCCGGGCAAGTCGTCGCCTTGGCTGGTGGATTCGAATCTGGCGGGCGGCGGGCCGCTGATGGATTTGGGCGTGTATTGCGTGAACACCACGCGCTGGCTGGTGGAAGAAGATCCGGTGGAAGTGACAGCGCAGAGCTGGGCGCGCGACACGGTGACGTTCTGGGACGTCGAGGAGGGCATTTCGTTCCGCTTGCAGTTCCCGAGCGGGCTGGTGGTGCAAGGGAGCGCGACTTATGGCGCGGTTTTGTCATCCTTTATATATGTGCAGGGGACGAAGGGCTGGGCGTCGCTAACTCCCGCATTTCCGTTCGACGAGGTGCGGCGGCTAACGGGAAAAATCGGGAAGCGCGCGATTGCTCGGACGTTCCCCATCATTGATGAGTTTGGACTGGAGCTAAAGGAGTTCGCTTCGGCGATTCAGAACCGGCGGCCGGTGGAAAGCGACGGCGTGCAGGGACATCGGGATATGGTAATTCTTGAGTCAATTTATAACTCCGCAAGAAAACAGCGGCCGCTTGTCATAAACTACTGAGAGGCGCGCGGTACGGGGCTGCGCCGATTTGCGAGTGAAGCGGAGCCGGCTTTTTATGGTACAAGGCTGATACGGATGACTGCCGTGAAAAAAGCGGGACGGAAGAAATCGGGCACCACCGCCAGCATCTATGATGTTGCGAAGTTGTCGCGTGTTTCCGTGTTTACCGTCTCCGCCGTGGTGAATCACAAGAGCCACGTCGGCGAGAAGCTGCGCAAGCGCGTAGAAGCGGCGATCCGCAAGCTGAATTATCGTCCCAACCTGATTGCGCGGAGCCTGGCGAAGCAGCGCACGCACACCATCGGGATGATCGTGCCGGATATCGCCAACCCTTTTTTCCCGATGGTCGTTCGCGGCGCAGAGGATGCCGCACAGCGTCATGGATACAATCTGCTGCTGTGTAACAGTGACGACACTCTCGCAAAAGAAGAGAAATCCGTGGAACTGCTGCTTTCGAAGCGCGTGGATGGAATTCTGCTGACGAAAGCCGCGGAAGATTTTCGGCCTTCCCTTCGGCAGATGATCAAAGAAGTGAACATCCCTTTTGTACTGGTGATGCGCACCTATCCGACATTGACCAAGGATGCCGTGATTACCGACGATTACCAGGGCGCGTACGACGCGGTGTGCCACCTGGCGCGCTCGGGACGCCGGCGCATCGGATTGATTGGCGGTCCGCGAAAAGTAAGCAATGCGACAGCGCGCTGGGAAGGTTTTCGCGACGCGTTGAAAGCGGAAGGGCTCCCTTACGAACCCGAGCTGGACATCGAAGGCGATTACCGTATCGAATCCGGATTTCGCGCGGGGCATGCATTGCTCTCGCACCGGCCCGATGGAATCTATGTGGCGAATCACTTAATGACCGTGGGATTGCTGAATGCGGCGGAAGAAATGGGTTTGCGGTGCCCAGCAGATTTCGGCCTGGTGAGTTTCGACGATTATCCTTGGTTGGGAGTTTTTCGGCCGCGGTTGACGACTGTGGAATTACCGAAGCACCAGTTGGGGATCGAGGCGGCTGAGCTGCTGATCCGGCGCATCGCAGGAGATCGCAGCAAGCCGGTGGTGAAGAAATTGCCGACCGAGCTGCGCATTCGCGAATCGTGCGGGTTTGCGCTGCATGTGTCGCGCGAACAATCGCTGGATCAGGAGCCAGGCAAAGCGAAGAGCGCTGCAGTTCGGGATATGCGCTAAAGGCGTTCTTTTTTTTCGTGGTGCGATCTACGTTTCGCTGAAGTCGATTAATTTTGGCCTGCGTGTGAATCCCCGTGTTTTGTACCCGCCGTAGAGAATTCCTACCGCGAGCCAGGCAAGGCCGGCATATTTCGTCCAGGTTTGCAGGCTGATCAGCAGGATAAAACAAAAAACGAAGCCGAAGCCGGGGACGAAGGCGTCCACGAAGAAGTTGCGATGCCCGATCGCTTCCCGCGAAAACCAGAAATGGCGGAAGGCAGCAAGATTCACGCCCATGAAGGCCAGCAGCGCGCCGAAGGTGACAACTTCCGCGGCGTGTTCCCACGGAATCGTGATCACGCCGATGTAGGCGAGGACGCCGATGATCCAGACGTTGTACACGGGATTGCTTTTCTTGGGGCTGAGGTAGCCAAAGATTTTTTTCGGCAGAACATCATCGCGACCCATGCTGTAGAGCAAGCGCGACGCGCCCACGTGCCCGGCAAGCCCGCAAGCGATGCTGGAAACCAGGAGCATGACGCCGTAGGCGGCGAATAGCATGGGCCCGCTGGCCATCCTGGCGACGTCCATAAACGCGGTCTCCGGATTTTGCAGCGTGGTGTAATCCGGCCAGACGCGCTGGGCGAGATAGACTTGCAGGCCGCTGAAAAGTCCGGTGAAGAGGACGACAAGGACGGAGGCAAGCAGCACGTTGCGTTTGGGATTGTGGACTTCTTCGGCGAGAATCGAGACGCCATCGAACCCGATGAACACCAGCGCAGCGAGCGAAGTGCCCGCGGCGACGGCGCGGAGATTGAATGTGGCCGGATTGTAAATCGGATGCAGCGAGAATAGTCCGGTGAAGTGCTGGTGCAAGACGACGAAGCGAAAAGATTCGACGAGAAAAACGGTGGTGACGAGCAACATGAATCCGAGCAGGACTTCGTTGGTGCGCGCGGTGAATTTAATTCCCTGCACCGTGAGGATGGTAATAAAGCCGACGGTGACGGCCGCCAAAATGGCGAAGGGGACGCGCGGCGTCATGCGTTGAATGGCCAGCACGGCGTACAGCGCATTCTGGATAGGCTGAAAAAGATATTCCAGAAACATGGCCCAGCCGATGACAAATCCGAAGTGCGGGTTCAGTTCCCGGCTGATGTAGGTGTACACCGAACCTGCCGAGGGATAGACGCTGGCCATGCGACCGAAGCTGATGGCGGTGACGGACATCGCCACCATCGCAAGCAGCAGAGTCGCGACGGTGTGGCCATGCGAAAGAACTTGGCCCTCGCCAAAGAGCGGGACCGCGGCGATGGGCGAGGTGAGAATGATGCCGTAATAGATCAGGTCCCAGAGGCCCAACGCGCGCTTGAGATGAGGTTTACTGGGTGCTGCGGTTTGCGCTGCGACTGCCGATGTTTCCACCCTGACCTCTCTGTGCCCCGAGTTTCAATGGAACCTTTCGCAACGGCTGCAAGGACACAACCACGGTTAAAAGTTTTCGCTAAAAGAAAAAACGTTCTTTCTTGCGCGCTTCTTCGTAGTCGCGGCGCGCGGCTTTGACGGTGTCGCGCTCGGAAACTTCCGCGATGGGCACGTCCCACCAGGATTCGTAGCCGGGAACCCTTTGGTCGTAGGAAGTTTCGATGACGACTACCGAAGTGCGGCGCTGTTCGCGAGCTGCGGTCAAGGCGGCTCTCAATTCGTCCGCGGTTCGCGCGCGAGCGCTCCACGCGCCCAAGCTCGCGGCGTTGACCGCGAAATCCACGGGAAGCACGTCGCCATCGTATTTGCCATCGTCTTTATCGCTGCGACGATAACGGTAGTTCGTGCCCATGCCTTCGTTGCCACAGGCGCGGCTGAGGCCGCCGATGCTGGAGAAGCCGTGATTGTCGAGCAGGACGATGTTGATCTTGAAGCCTTCCTGGAGCGAGGTGACGATTTCCTGGGCCAGCATGAGGTAGGAGCCATCGCCGACGAGCACGTACACTTCGCGCGTGGGGTCGGCCATTTTCGCGCCCAGGGCGCCGGCAATTTCATAGCCCATGCAGGAGAAACCGTATTCCATGTGATAACTGCCCGGTTGGCGGGTGCGCCAGAGCTTGTGGAGGTCTCCGGGCAAGCTGCCGGCCGCGCAGACGACGATATCCGAGGGCCTCGTGAAATTATTTACGATACCGATGACTTCGCCCTGCGTGATGGGCGGCGCTTGGTGAATTCCGTAGATGCGGTCCACCTCATTTTCCCAACGCGCGCGGAAATCGTGGCTTTGGGCGCGGTAACTTTCTTCCACGGCGAAGTTGCCGAGAGCTTGCTGCAGTTCCGTGATGGTCAGGCGCGCGTCGCCGGTGAGCGGCAGGGCGGCGTGTTTGTAGGCGTCGAGTTCCGCGACATTTACGTTGATGAAGCGCACGGAGGGATTCTGGAACGCTGTTTTTGAAGCGCTGGTGAAATCGCTGTAGCGGGTGCCGATACCCAGGATCAGGTCCGCTTCGCGCGCGACGATATTCGCGCCGGGCGTGCCGGTGACTCCCACAGCGCCGAGCTGCTGCGCATGGTCGAAGGGCAGCGAGCCTTTGCCGGCTTGCGTTTCGCAGACTGGGATACCTGTCGCTCGAGCGAACTGCGCGAGAGCTTCCGAGGCCTGCGAATAGAGAACGCCTCCGCCGGCTATGATTAATGGCTTCTTTGCGGCACGAATCCATTCAGCCGCGCGTTGCAAGAGATTTTGATCGCAGCGATTGCGAGGAATTATCCAGACTTTTTTCTCGAAAAACTTTTCGGGGAAATCGAAGGCTTCGGCCTGGACATCCTGGGGAAAGGCGATGGTGACCGCTCCGGTTTCCGCGGGAGAGGTGAGCACGCGCATGGCTTCGGGAAGAGAGGTCAGTAGTTGTTCGGGACGCTGGATCCGGTCCCAGTAGCGCGAGACGGGTTTGAAGCAATCGTTTACGGAAATATCCTGGCTGGATGGCGACTCAAGTTGCTGCAACACGGGAGCGACATTGCGACGCGCAAAAATATCTCCGGGCAGCAACAATACGGGCAAGCGGTTTACCGTGGCGGTGGCGGCGCCGGTGATCATGTTGGTTGCGCCGGGTCCGATGGATGAAGTGCAGACGAGCGCGCGCAATCGGAAACTTGTTTTGGCGAAAGCCGTGGCGGCATGGACCATGGCCTGTTCGTTGCGGAACAGGTAGTAGCGCAAACCAGGATCTTGTTCGAGCGCCTGGCCGAGGCCAGCGACGTTGCCGTGACCGAAAATCCCCAAACAACCTTCGAAGAGCCGCTGTTGCTTGCCGTCGCGCTCGGTGTACTGGCTCTTCAGAAACGCGATGGTAGCTTGAGCCGCGGTGAGACGAACCGTCATTAGGCGATGCCCCTTCTGAATGGTGTGGCGCCTCTGACTTGCTTATGGCACGATTTTCGTACTTGCACCAGAGAAAGGAAAGCCCGAGATACAGAGAATCGGCTGGGGACGCCAGGGAAAGCGCGGCTGTGCGGCTTGGCCTTAGCGAGCAGCAAACCAACACACGGGCGCAATTCGGCGCAGAAGTCGCGCAACAGGCGGCCGTATTCTAAGCGATTATAATAGATAGTTCCGGCGGCAGTCCGGTCGAGCGCCGCGTACTTCCGCGGCATTTGGCTTCCTTGGTTGGTGGGTTCGCCATCGCTCCGGCCGCAGGACATCCGCATGGGTTTCCTTTTCCGGCGCGACTATTCCCTCACGAGCGGCAAGCGAGGGTCGGTGTCCTTCCAGGTGGAGCGGATCCACACATGCTGGGGATCTTCGGTGACGGCCAAGGCCCGGGCAGAGCCCGCAAGAAAATTCAGATAGTAAATGTCGTAGCCCGGCCCGGCGACTACCGGATGAAAGCCGCTGTGTACCAGCACGGTATCGCCATCTTTGACTTTCAGAGTTTGATCGGCGCCATGCTTGCCGGAGTAGAGATGCTGCATGGCGAATCCATCTGCCTCGCGCAGGCGGTAGTAATAAATTTCGTCCAGATCCACCTCGGCGGGCGGATTGTGCACGTCGTGCTTGTGCGGAGGATAACTCGACCAATTCCCGCCGGGCGTATAAACTTCAATCGCCATCAGCTTATCCGCTGGAAATGCGGGCGTGATGATGTCCACAATTTGGCGCGAGGCGTTTCCGCCGCCGCGCAGACCGCTCACGACGTCGCTGGGCGTGATCAATTTAGGTTGCAGGCGGGCTTCGGACGGCGCGCGGCATTCCGCGATTTCACAAGTGGTCTCCGCGGTGAAAAACGCTTGGCTTGCGGTGGGCAGATAGAGCGTGTACGGCAAACCGTCGAAAACATTTTTGCGCTTTCCGATTCGTGTGGCGCCCTGGCCCCAATCCACCTGGCACGTTCCGCCGAGCAGGACGAAGGCTGCTTCCTCGTGGTCGGTACGCGCGCGATAGACGTCACCCGGCTGCAAACGGCGGACAAAGAGACTCATCCATTCCCATCCGGCTTGCTGGCGAGGCAAAGACAGGAGCTCACCTGTAGCTCGCTCTGGCAAGTTGACGGAATGGACGAGAAAGCCAGTCTCGCTCAAGTTTTCTCCTCGGCTGTGCGCAGCCAAGCGATATGCCCCTCGGGTATTGTATTTGTCTAACCGCTTTGAGACTATGGCAAAGGAACGCCCGGTTGTCAATTGCGAGCATGTTTTGGGCGGGCGTCGTGCACGAGAGAGGGATATTCCACATGGCCGGCGTTCGTGAACTGAAACATTACTACCGGGGAGAATGGAGCGGCAGCAAGTCCACCGAGTATCGCGACGTGGTGAATCCCGCGACCGGGGAGAAGTTGGCGCACGCGCCGCTTGCTTCAAAGGAGGACGTGAACGCGGCGGTCTCGGCCGCAGCCGCCGCTTATCCGGCGTGGCGCCGCACGCCTCCCGAGGACCGCATCCAATATCTGTTCAAGCTAAAGCAATTGCTGGAAGACCACGTGGAGGAACTAGCGCAAATTTGCACGCAGGAAAACGGGAAGACGGTGGGCGAATCACGCGCGGAATTGCGGCGCGCGATTGAGAACGTGGAAGTCGCGTGCGGGATTCCCACGTTGATGCAGGGCTATAACCTGGAAGACGTCGCTTCCGGCATTGACGAGATGATGATACGGCAGCCCCTGGGAGTGACGGCGGCGATTACCCCTTTTAATTTCCCGGCGATGATACCGTTCTGGTTTCTGCCTTACGCGATTGCCTGCGGCAATACTTTCATCCTGAAAGCTTCGGAAAAAGTCCCGCTGACGATGCAGCGCGCCTTCGAGTTGATGGAAGCATTGAAATTTCCGCCGGGAGTGCTGAATCTGATTCACGGCGACAAGGCGGCGGTGGACGCGCTGCTGGAGCATCCCGAGGTACGCGCGATCAGCTTCGTGGGCTCATCACCGGTGGCGAAATATATTTACGCGCAGGCGGCGAAATTCGGAAAGAGGGTGCAGTGCCAGGGCGGGGCGAAAAATCACGTGCTGATTCTGCCGGACGCGGATTTGCAGACCACGACACGCATTGTCAGCGACAGTGCATTCGGCTGCGCGGGACAGCGCTGCCTGGCGGTGTCGGTGGCAGTGACGGTTGGCGAAGCGCGCAACGAGTTCACGCAGGAAATCGCCAACGTAGCCAGTTCGATTCGCGTGGGGAATGGCCTGGATAAAGATGTGCAGATGGGTCCGGTGATTACCGCGCAAAGCAAAAAGCGAATTGAGGGTTTAATCGCGGCAGGAGTGAATGATGGCGCCAGGCTTCTGCTCGATGGCCGTGCGGGAAACGGCGCTACGTCCGCGGGCAATTTCCTGAAGCCGACGTTGCTGGATGGAGTGCCAGCTGCGAGCGCGCTTTCCGCGACCGAAATCTTCGGGCCGGTGCTGAGTCTGGTGCATGCGAGGACGCTCGAAGAAGGAATCGAAACGCTCTCGCGCAGTCCGTTCGGAAATATGGCTTCGATTTTTACCAGCAGCGGCGCCGCGGCGAGAAAATTCCGCTACGAAGTGCCGGCCGGCAACATCGGAATTAATATCGGGGTGGCCGCACCGATGGCGTATTTCCCGTTCAGCGGGTGGCGAGACAGTTTTCTGGGCGTGTTGCACGGGCAGGGGCGCGATGCCGTGGAGTTTTATACGGATAAGAAAGTAGTGGTGGAACGCTGGCCGAAGGAATGGTCGCGAAAGTTTTGAGGTGGGCTGTCACAATTTTGTAACACTGGCGCGCACAAGTCGTTCGCAGGGCTTCGCAGTCTTTGCGAAAACGTAGTAGGCTCTTGCGTGCGCAAATGAATAATCAGGAAACACAAAAACTGCGGAACCTGCTGGCGCAACGGCAGTGGGGCCCGGCGATCGAGCTGCTGCGAAAGACTGATCCCACGTCGGCCGCGGATTTTTTTCTGAGCGAGCCATACGACGAACAGCGAGCGTTGTTTCACGCGATGCCGGTGGATTTTGCGGCGTCGCTGATCGTGCACCTGCCGTACTATCACGCCTACGTGCTGTTGCATTCGCTGCCGTCGCAGGAAATGCGCGCGGTGGTCGAAGCGATGAGCCCGGGCGAGCGGAATCACTTCCTGGACGCGCTGCCGGAAGAGGCCTGGCAGTGCTTGATGGACGAACTAGCGCAGGCCGGAACAGGAGCGCGGTACTGCGCGGTGACCGACGCCGGCGAAGTGGCGACCGAGGTCGCGCCCCCGGCCGTTGACACCGAGCCGATCATTCAGGCGCGGCAAATTGAAAAAAGTTACCAGCAGCCGGACGGGCGGCAAATTCAGGTGATTGCTCCGGTGGATTTTTCCGTCGAGCCGAACACCATCATCGCGCTGCTGGGCCCTTCCGGTTCGGGAAAATCCACGCTGCTGCGAATTCTATCCGGGCTGGCGGCGCCTTCGGCGGGAGAAGTCTTGTGGCACGGCCAGCCGATGCACGGGTGCCGTCCGAATGTGGCGATCGTGTTCCAGAGTTTCGCGCTTTTTCCGTGGCTTACGGTGCTGGAAAACGTGGAAGCGCCCTTGCTCGCGCGGGGCATTACGCATTTCGAACGTCACCGCAAGGCGCTGCGGGCGCTGGCGTCGGTGGGGCTACACGGTTTCGAATCCGCGTACCCCAAGGAATTATCCGGCGGGATGAAACAGCGCGTGGGGTTTGCGCGAGCGCTGGCCGTGGAACCGGAAATTCTATTCATGGACGAGCCTTTTTCCGCGCTAGACGTGCTGACCGCGGAAAACCTGCGCGGCGAACTGCTGGAGCTGTGGCTGGCAAAGAAAGTTCCCACGCGAAGTATTTTCATCGTCACGCACAATATCGAAGAGGCGGTGTTGCTGGCGGATCGCATCATCGTGCTGGGGCGTAATCCCGCGAAGATTCGCGCCGATTTTCGCGTGCCGCTGCAACATCCGCGGGACCGCAAGTCCGCAGCATTCGTTCTATACGTGGATTACATCTACAAAGTAATGACGCAGCCGCAACTGGAGCTGGCGCCACCATCGAAAACCGAGCACAAGGAGAAAGCGGCGGCGCAAATGTTGCCACATTCGCGGCCGGGCGGGATCGCAGGTTTGCTGGAACTGTTAAACGATCGCGGCGGCGAGGAGGACATGTACCACATCGCCGAGGAACTGCTGCTGGAGATCGACGACCTGCTGCCGATTCTCGACGCGGCGACATTGCTCGGCTTCGCGACAGCGCACGAGGGCGATGTGCGTATCACGGAAGAGGGGCGCGCTTTCGCGCGGGCCGACATACCCACGCGGAAAATATTGTTTCGCGAGGCTGTACTGGCGCATGTTTCCCTGCTGCAACAATTTCAATCCGCGCTGGAGAAGAAAACAAATCACACCATGCCGGTGGAATTTTTCCGCGACCTGCTGGACGAGCGCTTCGCGCAAGTAGAAGTGGAGCGGCAGATTGAAACCGCGCTGAACTGGGGCCGCTACGCGGAGCTTTTCACCTACGACGCGGAGGACGACACGGTGCACCTGCACCAACCGGACCACCGCGGCGAGAATTCTCCGGAAAGTGCTTCCCTGCACTGATGGCCGGCGAAACACAGAAAACTTCTACGGGCACGCTGACCTGGGGAACGATTCCATCCAGCGTGCCTTCTCTCCTCCGGGATCTGCCGATCCTGCTCGCGGCGCTGGCGTTTTTCTACGCGGTGCTCTCGATGACGCATTACTGGATGACGCCGGCGGGCGCGCCGATGGAAATCCACCTGGAACCGAGTGCGCTGCCGAAGTACGCGATGTTTTCCGTTCTGCGAATCGCGGCTGCATACCTGGTGAGCCTGGCGTTCACGCTGGTGTATGGATACGTCGCCGCGTACAACACGCGCGCGGAAAAGTTCATGGTGCCGCTGCTGGATACGCTGCAGTCCATTCCCGTGCTCAGTTTCCTGCCCGGCGTGATGGTGGCGATGGTGGCTCTTTTTCCGACCAAACAACTGGGCGTGGAGCTGGGGTCCATTCTGCTGATTTTTACCGGGCAAGTGTGGAACATGACGTTCAGTTTTTATTCGTCGCTTAAGAGCATTCCGCAGGAGATGCGCGAGGTGGCGGAAATTTACCGCTGGAGTTGGTGGCAACGATTCACGCAAATGGAGCTGCCTTATTCGATCATCGGGCTGGTGTGGAATTCGATGATGTCGGTGGCAGGCGGATGGTTTTTTCTGATGGCCTGCGAGATGTTCACGTTGGGAGATCGCGATTTGCGCCTGCCGGGATTGGGTTCCTACCTTCAGACCGCCGCGAACGCCGGAAACACGCGCGCCATCTGGTGGGGCATGGGAGTGATGATCGGAATCATCGTGGTGATTGACCAGCTGGTATGGCGCCCGGTGATCGCCTGGGCGGAGAAATTCAAATTCGAGCAAGTGGAATCCACCGATGCGCCGCGATCGGCGGTGCTGGATTTGTTGCGCAGCTCCAGGGTTTTGCCATTCTTCTCGCGGCTGACGGTGGCGCCCGCACGCGAATTCCTGAGCTTGCATTTTGCGCGGAGCCACGCGACGGTGGGCCCGCGTAGCGCGGCGCGTAACGCTTTTCAGTGGCTCACGCGACTGTCGCTGGCCGCTCTGCTCGTGGCGATCGCGTACACATCCGTGAACATGGCGATGCTGCTGACGCACCTGACGCGCGAGGAATTGCGCAGCATATTCCTGGGCGCGGGCGCGACATTCCTGCGCGTAGCTTTCACTCTGTTCCTCGCGGGACTGTGGACCATTCCAGTGGGAATCCTGATCGGGCTGAAACCCAGGCTCTCGGCTATCGCTCAGCCGATCGCGCAGGTGGCGGCGTCGGTGCCGGCAACCGCTCTGTTTCCGATTCTGTTGCTGGTGCTGATTCGCGCGGGCGGCGGCTTGGGCATCGGTTCAATCCTGCTGCTGCTATTGGGGACGCAGTGGTACATCCTCTTCAACGTGATCGCGGGCGCGATCGCGATTCCCACGGACTTGAAAGAAGTCTGTTCCGTTTTTCGTTTCGGCACGACGGAGCGTTGGCGGGAATTGCTGCTTCCAGGAATTTTTCCGTTCTTGATCACAGGATTTGTGACGGCCTCAGGCGGAGCGTGGAACGCCAGCATCGTCGCGGAATATTTCAAATTTCGCGGGCATACCTATCTGACCACCGGGCTGGGAGCAGTGATCAGCAACGCGACGGACACAGGGAATACGCGCGTGTTGCTCGCAGCGACGATTCTGATGGCGGCGATGGTGGTGACGATTAACCGGCTGGTGTGGCGCCGGCTGTATCGGCTGGCAGCTACGCGCTACCGACTGGAAAACTGAAAGGGGTGTCACCAGGCGCTCAGTTATTGATGTTGCCGCCCAGACTAACGTTTCACTGCCCAGAGCAATCCGATCCCACCGAAAATAAACTCGCGAGCGTCCACGCGGTGGTATCCCGTACGCTGCAGCAGCGAGGAGTATTCTTGCACGGAGACGAAGCTGCGGATCGAATCCGGAATGTAAGTGTAAGTGCGCGGCTTCCCGTGCAAGAGCGTGCCCCAAAAGGCGCCCTGCACATATAAAAATCCTAAGTAAAGCTGGCGGAACACGCGATTCGTTGGAAGAAAAAAGTCGAGACTGACCATGACTCCGCCGGGCCGTGTGATGCGTTCGATTTCACGCACGGCAGCGCTGAGATTCGGAAAATTTCGCAAGCCATAGCCGATGAAGACGCAATCGAAAGACGCTGAGGCGAACGGCAGAGCAGTGGCGTCGGCGCACACCGCTTCCTCCAGACCATGCCGGCGCCCGACGCGCAACATTCCCTCCGAAAGGTCCACGGCCACCGAGCGCGCCGCGGGCAAACGCTCGCGCACCAGCCGGGAAAAATCGCCGGTGCCCGATGCCAGATCAAGGACCAGCGCGTTTTCCGGCAGGGCGGCGCGCAGTACGCCGAGGCGTTTCCAGCGGCCGTCCATGCCATAAGAAATGACGCGCGTGATGAAATCGTATTTGGGCGCAATCTTGTTAAACATCTCGCGCATCAAGCGCGTGTCCTGGCGTTCCGCGGGAATGGTCATGGGACATGCGAATTTTACACGGTTTGCCGCAGCTGAATGCGGGGTTATTTCAGTACCAGGCCAGCGAGAAATTCGCGGCGCGCGCAAGCAGGCTAGCGAAGGCTCCGGGCCCGAGAATGCGGACGGCAGCTCGGATTGCGCAGCGGCGATCGGTTCTGCTATGACGGTCAAGCGTGGAACCTTGAATTTCTGCAGTCCGCGCGCCCTTCACTCACGTGCAGGACACGCGGGATGACACGCGGAATTTCTGCGAGCTGCGCAAGAACAAAGGCTACTGCGAATACGGACACAACTTATGGCGGTGTCATGCCGTTATGTTGAAAGCGTAACTTCCCAGAGATGCGAGCGTGCACCAATGGCGGAAGGGCCGATGCGCGAGGCGCTGAGATTCGCGTTATGCACGAAAGGCGAACTGTGGCTTAATAAATGCGGAGATTCCCTGGTTGTAGGCCATGAAATCGCGAGCGAGCGCAGTGCTGACGCGCACCAGCGGTGGCGCTGCAACGACAAATGGCGGTCGGAACGCTGCCGCTACGAAAACTCTCGGCCGAATTTGCGACTCAATGCACGCCGCGTGAATCCTATCGTGAGAGAGGAGTTCGAACATGCAATTGGGAATGATTGGATTGGGAAGGATGGGGGCCAACATGGTCCGGCGGCTGATGAAGGCCGGGCACGAATGCGTGGTGTTCGACATGTCGCTTGCCAGCGTGCAGGCGCTGGCGAAAGAAGGCGCGAAGGGCGGCAGTTCGCTGGATGATTTCATCGCCAAGCTGAAACAGCCGCGCGCGATATGGCTGATGGTGCCGGCGGCAGTGGTGGACAGCACGCTCGCGCAGCTCACGCCGAAGCTGCAGAAGGACGACATTCTTATTGATGGCGGGAATTCTTATTACATTGACGACATCCGTCGCGGGAAAGAATTAGCTGCGAAGGGAATTCACTATGTGGACGTGGGCACCAGCGGCGGCGTGTGGGGCCTCGAGCGCGGATATTGCATGATGATCGGCGGAGAAAAAGCGACCGTGCAACAGCTGGACCCGATTTTCAAATCGTTGGCTCCGGGTCGTGGCGACATCGCGCGCACGCCGGGACGCGAGAAAGTCGCGGGCAGCGCTGAAGAAGGCTACTTGCACTGTGGACCTTCCGGCGCGGGACACTTCGTGAAGATGGTGCACAACGGGATCGAATACGGCGTGATGGCTGCTTACGCCGAGGGCCTGAATATTCTGCACCACGCGAACGTCGGAAAAATAAAGCAGACGCAGGACGCCGAGACCACGCCCCTGCGTTCGCCGGAACATTATATGTACGACATTAATTTGCCGGATGTCACAGAGGTGTGGCGGAGGGGCAGCGTAATCGCGTCGTGGCTGCTGGATCTGACGGCGATTGCGCTGATCAAGTCTCCCACACTGGAAGATTTTTCCGGGCGTGTATCGGATTCCGGCGAGGGCCGCTGGACGATTCAGGCGGCGATCGAGGAAGGCACGCCGGCGCCGGTGCTGACCAGCGCGCTGTTCGAGCGGTTCACATCGCGCGGCGAGTCGGATTTCGCGAACAAGTTGCTTTCGGCGATGCGCTTCGAATTCGGCGGGCATCACGAGAAGAAATCATAAGGACGAGAAATGGCTGACACAACCGCTCCAAGTGTAGACCTAAAGCGCACGATTGCCGGCCCAAAAGTGCCGTCGGACGCGCTCGTGTTCTTCGGCGCGACAGGCGATCTGGCGCACAAGAAAATCTTTCCGGCGCTGCAGGCCATGATCAAGCGCGGAAACCTGAACGTGCCGGTGATTGGCGTGGCCAAGGCGGGCTGGAACATCGAGCAGCTTCGCGGGCGGGCGCGCGACGGCATTGCCACGTTCGGCGGCGGTGTGGATGAAGCCGCGTTCGCGAAGCTGGTGGGACTGCTGAAATATATTGATGGCGATTATCAGGACCCCAAGACATTCGAACAATTATGCGCCGCGCTCGGCGGTGCAAAGAGTCCCACGCACTATCTGGCAATCCCGCCGAGCCTGTTCGCCACGGTGGTGGAGGCGCTCGGAAAATCGGGCTGCGCCACCGATGCGCGGGTAATCATCGAAAAACCGTTTGGCCACGACCTGGCATCGGCGCAGCGGCTCAACGCGATTCTGCAATCCGTCTTCCCCGAGTCTGGAATTTTTCGCATTGATCACTATCTGGGCAAGGAAGCGGTGGAAAATCTGCTGTTGTTCCGGTTCGCGAATGCGTTTCTGGAGCCGATCTGGAATCGCAACTACGTTCACAGCGTGGAAATCACCATGGCGGAGTCTTTCGGCGTGCAGGGGCGCGGAAAGTTTTACGACGAAACAGGCGCAATTCGCGACGTAATTCAAAATCACCTGCTGCAGGTGGTGGGTTTTCTGGCGATGGAACCGCCCACGAGCATGTACCCGGAATCTTTGCGCGACGAACAAGTGAAGATTTTCCGCATGATTCCTCCGATCAATCCGACCAACCTGGTTCGTGGACAATTCACGGGTTATCACCAGGAGCCGGGCGTGGCGCCGAATTCGGAAGTGGAAACGTATGCGGCCGTTTCCCTGGAAGTGGATTCCTGGCGGTGGGCGGGAGTGCCGTTCCTGATTCGCGCGGGAAAGTGCCTGGCGGTGACGGCGACCGAAGTCTTAGTGAAGCTACGGCAGCCGCCGCTGACGAAATTGCCGCCGGGATCGAATTATTTTCGCTTTCGTCTGGGGCCCGATTTGTCATTGAGCCTCGGCGCGCGCGTGAAACGTCCGGGGCCGAGACTGCAAACGATGGAGACGGAACTCTCGGCAGTCTCTTCATCGGAAACGGGCGAGATGGAAGCGTACGAGCGGCTGCTCACGGACGCGATGAAAGGCGATTCGCTGCTGTTTGTGCGGCAGGATGCGGTGGAAGCGGCGTGGGCGATTGTGGAACCGATTCTAGGCGACATTGTTCCGGTGCAACCCTATCAACCCGGAACGTGGGGACCGGTCGAGGCAAACCATCTGGCGGCTGGAATCGGGGGATGGCACGACCCCGCGGGTAAAGCGACAGATAGCTAAACGCACGTTGGAAATTCTGCCGGGACGTTTTGCGCCTGAGGAGTGCGGCATCACGCAGGATTTTTCGCGGCGTGCGATTTTCCCCAAGCGAATGCAATCACTCCGATCGCGAGCAATAGAGCGGTAAGCCCCACGATTTTCACGACGGCCAGCACCTTGTGCGGCTCGTCATCCGCCGGGATCACCGAGAACGCGATCGTCACAAGCGTGGTGCTGAATCCCAGCACGCCAAGCGCGAATGCTGCACCGCGGCCTCCCGGTATCCGCATCACTTCCGGCCCGGCCGGCTCTCGCTGCAAACGAATCAGCGACGCAAACACAAAAAGATAAGGAATGAAATAAGTGATGATGCCCATGCTCACGAGAACTTCGTAAGCGCCGTACACGCTTGTTCCCGCCTGACCCAACACAATAAAAATCACGCCGCAGGCCGCCTGCACCAGCAGCGCCACGTGCGGCGTGCCCCATTTCGGATGAACTCGCGCGAACGCGGACGGCAAGTAGCGATCGAGTCCGGCAACAAACGGGAGCCGCGCCGAAACTGCCAGCCATGCGCCGAGCGCGCCCAAGTTGCTGATGGTAATCAAGAGCGCCGCGAGCGGCCCAATTCCAGCGAAGCCGACGCGCTCTGCGGATTGCGAAATCGCCTGCATGATGCCTTGCAATCCACTCACCTGGCTGGCCGGTAAAGCGATCAGCACGGCAACAGTACCAAGAATGTAGCCGGTGGTGACAAACGCGCCACCGGCGAGCAGCCCGCGCGGGAGATTTCTGCGCGCGTCTTTCACTTCGTCGCCGAGAAAAGACGCGGATTCCGAACCGCCGAGCGCGAACACAATCGTCGCCATGAACAACACATCGCGGAAATGCATGTGTGGAGTCATGCTGGCGGCGGTGAATTTTGTAGCGGAGCCGAAGCGATGCCAAGCGGTGGCGGCGATGGCGAAAAGAATCGCGATGGGCAGCCAGGTGCCGATGGCGCCGAGATTGTGCAGCCATTTGCCGACGGACAAGCCGATGACGTTCAGGAACGTGCCGAGCGCCAATCCCAAAAGCGCGAACAGCAGGAAATACGTCTTGTTGCTCGAAAGTGATTGCCAGCTGGCCGGTCCTATATATAGCGCGTTGCCGGCGGCGAAGTAGAGAACGGCCGGATAGTAAGGAAGATTGCTGGCCCAGTAGGTCCAGCCGGTCATGAATCCCGGAAATTCACCGAAAGCGCGCTTGGTCCAGATGTACATGCCGCCTTCCTGCGGATAGCGCGAGGAAAGCTCCATCACGGAAAGCGCGAGAGGAAGATAAAAGGCGCACCAGGCGATCAGCCAGATGACCACCGCACTCGCGCCGACGGTCGCGGCCGTGGCGATCCAGCGCAGGCTGATGCCGGTGACGATGTAGAACAGCACCAGATCCCGAAAGCCCATGGCGCGGTGCGGGCGATTGGAGCCGGGCGTTTCACTCATGGGCGGGAATCTCCGCGAGGCCTGAGCATGAGGCGGACATCATGCGCCGAGACCGCGCCGAAAAGCGAGCGGGATTCGCGACGCGGCATCAAGCGCCGCTTTGTTGAGCGTCGTTTGCGATTTCCTACGAGCCCGCCTTGGCTTTCTGATCGTGGCCGTAATATTCGTAGGCGGACATGGGTTTCTCGCCCCCTTTTTTCCAGATCCGATCGTCGGCCGGTATCTTTCCGAGCGCGCGCGCCATTTCGCGGATGTGTGTGGCGACCGCGCCGCAGCACGCGCCGATGTAATTCACGCCGAGCTCACGCGCTTTGACCGCGTATTCGGCCATCTCGCGGCGAGTGAGTTGGTAGGGCTCGAGCTGGTCCGGAAACGCCGGCAAGCTGGTGAAATCGCGGTGCGTGTGCGTGGTGCGATAGGCGACCGGCTGGCAGCCGATGTAGCCCGGCACGGCTTTACGCATTTCCGCCATCAGCGGCAGAGTGTGTTCGGGGCTGCGCAGGCAATTGATGCCGACGACGTCCGCTCCGGCATCGGCCAGGGCTCGCGCGACCTCCGCGGCCGTCTTGCCGTCGGTGGTGATGTCCTGATTTTCGAAGCACACGGTGACCATCACCGGCAACTTTGTTTTTTTCGCTTGTTCGACGGCCAGCAAGGCTTCACCGAGAAATGAAAATGTTTCGCCGATGATGAAGTCCACGCCTTCGGCGACCTGCACATCGAGTTGCTCATCGAAAGTCTTGCGCACCCGGTCGGCCGCGGCTTTGTCGTTGGGCTCGTACATCCATGTGAGGCTTAGATTTCCCGCGACGAGGCAGCGATCGCCGGCGGCCTGCTTGGCAATGCGCACGGCGGCGCGGTTTAATTCCTCCACGCGCTCGCCCAGGCCGACGGTCGCGAGTTTGTCGCGGCTGGCATAGAACGTGAGCGCTTGCAGGACTTCGGCGCCGGCGTCGCGAAATTCGCGATGCAGCTCGAGCAGTGATTCGGGATTGTTCAGCGCGACTTCAGGCGTGAACGGGCCGGCGCGCACGCGGCCGCGCTTCTCAAGTTCGAGCAGGTAACCGCCGTCGCCGAGGGCTACGCCTTCGGATAATCGTTCGAGGATGCCTTTTTTATTGGTGCTGGGCATTGGTGCTCCTTGGGAGCTGCATCGTTGCGCGTCTCCCATGAAAATCTAAAGTCACTCCGGAAAAGTGCTTCGTCACGCATGCGCCATTTTCGCTTCGCCGCGCTTGCTGTCGCGCAGGACTTGATGCGCGGCGTTGTACCCCGGCGCGCCGGTGACGCCGCCGCCCGGATGCGCGCCCGCGCCGCAAAGATACAGTCCAGCGATGGGCGTGCGGTACTGCGCCCAGCCGGCCACCGGCCGCATGAAAAAAAGCTGCTCGAGCGAAAGATCGCCGTGAAAAATATTTCCCTCGGTGAGGCCGTAGGTGCGTTCCAGATCGAGCGGAGTGAGCACCTGTCGCGCCATGATGGAATTCGGCAGGTTAGGCGCGTACTCCGCGATTTTTTTCACCACCCGGTCGCCCAGGAGCTCGCGATTTTCGTCCCAGTTTCCGTGGCGCAACTTGTAGGGGACGTATTGAATGAAAGCGGTCATCACGTGCTTGCCCGCCGGCGCCAGCGTGGAATCCACGTTCGAGGCGACGACGCAATCCACCCACAGCTCCTCGGGAATTTCGCCGAACTTGGCGATGTCGTAGCATCGTTCGGCGAATTCCAGTGACGGCACCAGGGTGAACAGCGCGCGCTGCGACGCGGGCCATTCTCGCGGCATCCCGGTCACGCACGGTTCTTCGCTTAAAACGAAATTTACCTTGGCGCAGGGGCCGTCCATCTTGATGCCCGCCACCGCGTGACGAAAATCGGCTGGCAGCTCGCGAGCTTCCACCAAGCCGAGGAACGTGCGTTTGGGGTCGGCGTTCGAAAGCACGAAACGCGCCGAAATTTCTGCGCCGTCATCGAGGACCACGCCGCGCGCGCGGCCATCGTGCACGTCCACTTTCGCGACGGGCGCGGCGGTAAGAATTTCCGCGCCCAGTTTGCGGCACGCCGAAGCGAGCGCTTGGGTGATCCCGCCCATTCCGCCAATCACGTGGCCGTAGAAGCCCTGAATTTCGCCGTCGCCGCCGCTCAACAGATGGAAGAGCAATCCCAGCGCGGAGCCCGCATCGTACGGGCCGCCGTGCTTGCCGTAAACATTGTTTGCGAGAAACATGGTCTTCATTTTTTCGGATTCATAATGGCGATCGAGAAAATCGCCGAGGCTTCCGGTGAGGAGCGAAACGAGCTGCGCAGTTTCTTCGCCCGGCATGCCTCGGAATCTTTTCCCCACCCGCAGAAGTTCGAACCAGCCAGCGGCGCCGCGGAGTGTGGGATCCGGCGGCGGTTCCAGGAAAAACGGCTGGAGGTAACGTGCCAGTTTTTTCAACTGGTCGTCCATACGCACGAAAGTGTCCGCATCGCGCGGCGAAAGTTTGCGGAATTCCGCAATGGCGCGCTCGCGCTGGGTCCACCACGGCACCATTTGGCCATCCGGAAACGGAACCAGCAAGCCGGGGTCGCACGGCACCATTTTCAAGCCGTGCGCGCCGAGTTCGAGATCGCGAATAATCGTGGGCCGCAACATGCTCGCGATATAAGAAGTGGTGGAAGCGCGGCAACCCGGCGCGATTTCTTCGGTGACGCAGCAGCCGCCCACAATTTCGCGGCGCTCCACGACGAGCGTAGAAAATCCGGCGCGCGAAAGATAAGCCGCGGCCGTCAGGCCGTTGTGGCCTGCGCCGATGACGATCGCATCATAGGTCTTGCGTAGCGGAGGCATCCGGGATTAGTATGACCGCCAGTCACTACAGTATGGACTGGAATTAGATAGCATAACTGGAGAAATAATCCAATGACGGTGTCCAGCCATGACCTGCGGTCACACCAGCGCATAAAAGCTCCGCACAGCGTGCTGAATCCGGACGTGCGCACGCCTTCCCCGGGACCGCGCCTGGAAGCCAAGCGCGCGCGCATTGTGGACGCGGCTCTGCGCCATTTTGCGGAGCACGGTTATCACGCGGCGCGCATCGAAGACCTTTCGGCGCAACTGGGAGTCGCCAAAGGTTCGATTTTTCAATATTTCGGCAGCAAGGGCGGGCTGTTTCTCGAAGCTTACAAGAAAGCGGTGCGCTCTTTCCCGGCGTATCTGGATTGTCCTTCGCAGATTCGCGAAAAAGGTTTTTTCGACATTTTGCGTTACTGGCTGCTGAGCACCGAACGGCTAGTGCGCGAAGACTGGATTCCCTATCGCGTGGCGCTGCTGGGAAATTATGGAGTGGACCTGGCGCTGAAGCGGGAGATCAATCGCTTTCTGCTGGCGGAAGATCCCTACGGCAGCACGGCGTTCGTGCGGCTGGGAATTGCGCGCGGCGAAGTGCGCTCGGATATTGATGCGCCGCTGATTGTTTCGATCCTGGATTGGACGATGGAGCGGTTTCAAGACGCGCTGCTCACCGAAGAGCTGGATCCGGGACTTTTTCCGCATCCCGCCGATCCCGCGAAGAATTCGGCGCGCATTAATCAATTTTTGCTGGTGCTGCGCGGCGCGATCGGTATCTGAACGCGGGTCGCGCCGGTTTCCGCGCGAGATTGCGCGACTTCTTTGGGAGAGGATTGCATGGAACCAACGCTGAAGGAAATTCTCGCTTCCTATAACGCCGCCGCTGCGCTGCAGGATGCTTACACGATCCCCGCGGCGTGGTACACCGACGCGCGGATTGCGCAGCTCGAGCTGCAAAATGTTTTTTCGCGCACGTGGCAGGCGGTGGGGCGCACCGCGCAAGTGGAAAGGCCGGGGCAGTATGTGACCGCGAGCGTAGCGGGAGAGCCGATTGTAGCGGTGCGCGGGAGCGATGGAAAATTGCGCGCGTTCTACAACGTCTGCCGGCATCACGCGATGACGGTGATGAACGAACCCTGCGGCCAGGCGCAGCACATGCGCTGCCCGTATCACGGTTGGACGTACAACCTGGAAGGCGAGCTGCGCGGCATGACCGAGTTTGAAGGAGTCTGTAATTTTGACCGGGCGCAAAACGGGCTGGTTCCGGTTCGCGTGGAAACCTGGGAGAATTTCATTTTCGTGAATCTCGATCCGCACGCTGCGCCGCTGCGAGACTTTCTGGGCACGCTCCTGGGATTGGCGAAGCCGCTGAATTTCGGCGGACTGAAATTCGTCGAGCGCCGCAGCTACATTCAACAGTGCAACTGGAAAGTGTACGTGGATAATTTTCTGGACGGCGGCTATCACGTGCCGCACATGCACAAGGGGCTCAATAGCGTCCTGGATTACACGAACTATACGATTGAAAATGTGGACCGCTGCTGCGTGCAATCCAGCCCCGTGGCCGTCGATAAAAGTTCCGAGGCCAGCGCCGCAGCGACGCGCAAAGGCGACCGCGCGTATTATTTCTGGCAGTATCCGAATTTCATGCTGAATTGGTACGAAGGATATCTCGATACCAACCTGGTGATTCCGCTGGGCGTCGATCGCTGCGAAGTGATCTTCGATTTTTATTTTGGCGATACCAGTGAAGCGCAGATGCCCTATATCCGCGAGAGCATGAGCGTCAGCGAGCGCGTGCAGCAGGAAGACATCGTGATCTGCGACGGCGTGCAACGCGGACTGAGTTCGCGCGCTTACCAGGCCGGGCGGCTATCGGTGCGCCGCGAAGCCGGCGAACATCTGTTTCACCGCCTGCTGGCCGCGGATTTGAACGATACGCGCGCGGCGGCCGCGCGATAAGAGCATTTGGCGTTGGTAATTTGCCGACCACGCGAGTTGGGTGTCATCCCGAGCGCCGCGCGGGATCTGCGCTTTGCGCAAACCCCGCACAAACACAGATTTCTGGCACAGCCCAGCGCCTACACTCCACATTCTGACCTAATCAAAAATCACTGTTTTGTTTCCGTATAGCAAGATGCGATTTTCGATGTGCCAGCGCACGGCGCGCGAGAGCACTACTTTTTCCAGGTCGCGGCCTTTCTGAATTAAATCTTCAGTCGTATCGCGGTGCGAAATACGGACGACGTCCTGCTCGATGATCGGTCCGTCGTCCAGAACTTCGGTGACGTAGTGGCTGGTGGCGCCGATCAGCTTCACGCCGCGATCGAATGCCTGTTGGTGCGGTTTGTCGCCGACGAACGCGGGAAGAAACGAGTGATGAATATTAATGATGTGGTGCGGCGGATACTGGCGGATGAAGTCCGACGATAGCACTTGCATGTAACGCGCCAGCACGATCAGATCAATTCCATGAGGGCGCAGAAGCTCGAGCTGCCGGCGTTCGGCTTGCGATTTATTCTCCTTCGTAACCGGAATCAGGTGGAGCGGAACGCCGTAGAAATCGGCCCAGCGCTGCGCATCCGCGTGATTGCTGATGAGCAGCGGAAATTCGCAAGCCAGTTCCCCGCTGCGCTGGCGATACAGCAAATCCACCAGGCAATGGTCGTAACGCGAAACGAAAATCGCGATTTTCGGACGATAACTGGAAAGCGCGACGCGCCATTGCATGCCGAAACGATCGGCGACGGGCTGAAAATGTTTCGCGAATTCGCGCATGTCCAGCGTGAAGCCTGCCAGGTCCCATTCCACGCGCATCAGGAAGAGATTGCGTTCGGCGTCTTGATGCTCATCAGCGTGCAGCGTGTTGCCGTTCCCACGATAAATAAAATCGTGGATCGCAGCATTTAAGCCTTTTTGGTCGGGGCAGCTGACGAGCAGTGTGGCGGTATTCTTCACCGGGCGCTCCGGCGGATGTGGCCGCTATTGATGATCACGCGGAATTGTTTCCTCCCAGGTTTTGTCGCGCAGTGGCTTTCCATTTTCGGTCAGATGACGCTCGAAATGATAATAGAAATTCCGCGCGTCGCTGCTCAGCGTAAGGACGACGCTCCAGACCAGCGTGCGGCCGGGCAGTTCCACGGTGGTGGACGCCACTCCGAACACCCGGCTCGTCGCCGGGCTCGAGTCCAAAACTTCGTAGCCCATCTGCTCGTGATCTTTCATTTTGCCCCAGGGGTATTCGCTGGAGTCATCTCCAACCCAGTCCACGCGCGCATTTCCGGTGATCAGGTCGTGGGTTAGGGTCCAATACTGCGGCGGCCAGGTGTCGCCTTCGGATTTCACGCCAGCGAGCGGCGCTTCTTTTTCGGGCGCAGTGAAATGCGGACGGGCGGGCGGCTCAACTGGAACCAGGGGAAGTTCCAACCGCGCTGTGTTCGCGCCGCCCAGCCACAGCGAGGTGGTCGTCTTATATGGAGTCGGCCAAATCATAGGCCACAGCGCGTTGGAGATTGCCAGGCGAATACGATGGCCCGGAGGAAAAACCCAGCTGGTGAGGTGGAGCTCAATGGGAAGCTCAAACTTGCGATTGAGCGCAATGTCGCTGGGATTCGCGGCGGATTCGCGCTGCGCTCCGCTTCGTCCGGCGCCGGTGATCAGCGTCACCGTGCCGTCGGGCGCGACGTCGGAAAGTCGCGCGAACCAATCAGCCAGCGGCGTATCCGCTGAAACTTCCATGAACAACTCCGGCCATCCGAGCAGCGCGGTCTCTTCTGCGAGCGGCGCGGAATCGTAAACCAAACTGAACGCGTCAATGGGCCGCTGGTCTGCGGTTAAATCGCCCCACCAGAACCCCGCCTCGTTGCCGATGGACGGCACGTAACTCAACTGGTGAGCTACGCTCGGCGAAGCGGGCGCAGCCTCCTCGCCTAAAGTGTGATTCGGTTCGAGAAAGAGCGTTTGCGTGTGCCTGTTCGCCGGCGGCCAGGTTTTTTCGGCGCGCCATTCGCCGGGAATCTCGCCGACGGTGGTTTCGGGCGGATACCGGTGGCGCATGTAAACTTCGAAGCGCGGCTCATCCATAATTCCGTTTTGAATTCCCTTCAGCCAGTAATCCCACCAGCGCACCGCCTCCACGCGCCATTCGATCGAAGGGCCGGGCACGGCTGCGTGCGGGAAAGTGTGATTCCAGGGTCCGATCAGCGCTTTGATCGGCGCTTTCGAGTGTTCGAAGAAACGCGGGATGCTGTCGCGGTAGCCGTCGAGGAATCCGCCAATCATAAAGGACGGAACTTTGTATTCATCATAATGATTCGGCGCGAGGGAAGCGCGGCGCCAGAATTCGCTGTCGCGCTGGTGCTCCAGGTACAGCGGAGCCCAGGGCTTGGCGTCGAAACGCGCGGCGAGAGATTTTTCGTCCGTGGGAAAATCCGGCGCGCGCGTAAGGCCGAGCTGCAAGTCCATGCCCAGCTCGAATTCGTCCAGGTGCATGAGGTTGTCAATGTAATGGATATCGTCGTGGAACAATTCCTCGGTGGCGCACATGGCGATGATGGCTTTCAGCGCGGGCGGATGCAGCCGCGCCAGCTGGATGGAATTGAAGCCGCCCCAGGAAATGCCCATCATGCCCACGTTGCCGTTCGACCACGGCTGTTTCGCGAGCCACGCGATTACTTCCAGGCCATCCTGCTGTTCCTGGTCGGAATATTCACGGTCTGGCGGCGCGCCTTCGCTCGCGCCAGTGCCGCGAATGTCCACCCGCGCGGTGACGTAACCGCGGCGGACGAAATAAGAATGCAGGTCCCAATCACGCGCGAGCGTCCAATCGTCTTTGCGGTACGGCAGGTATTCCAGAATGGCGGGAACTTTTTCGCCAGCGTGCGCGGCGGGGAGCGGGCCGTCCGGCATATAGAGGTTAACAGCTAGGCGCACACCATCTTTCATCGGAATCCACGCCTGCACAGTTTTTACCGTGGCGTATCGCGGCGGATAAGGAGAATGTTGGTTCGCGGCTACAGAAGAATCGGCCGATTTGGCTTCGATTCCAGGCGATAATGGCTCGGGCGAGGCCGATTCGATCGGCATTGGGCCAGACGAGGCGACGACCATTTTGAAATCAAGTTGGATTTCCGGTCCTGGTAGGATTTCGAATTCTTCTTTATGAATTCGTGTGAAACCGTAGCGCTCGACTTGTATATCGTACGAGCCAGGCTCCAACCGAATTACGTAGGAGCCGTCCGGACCGGTCTTTGTGCTGATCGGCAGAACGCAGGTAAAGAACTGCAGCGTGGCCCCAACGATGCTAGCGCCATTTTCGTCGGTAACGATGCCGCGGACGATCACCGTGCTGTCAGCCGTTTGTGTTTGCGCTGCCGCAGCTACGCGACGAGCAGCGATAAAGCCAGCCCACAGGAGAACCGTTACAGTCAGCAGGCACGACGCCGCGCGGGCAAACCTTGGCGCTCTCGTCACTTTGCGCGCTCCTTTTCGGCTGCAAGGCTACCACACGTGAAGAGCGGCGCTAACGACGGCAACCTGCACACTCTGTATAATTGCCCCGAGCATCTGACTCCCGGTCGCGGTGATTCTAATTCATTGATATTCTTCGATGAATGTGCTAGCTTGAGCTACAGGCAAGCGACGAAAGGAACGCGATGGCGCGCAAGCGGGAAACCAACGGAAACGATGACACGTGTTGCCGCACCGGCACTTCGCCGAAATTGGGAGCGGTGCGCGCGCGGGCCTATGCCGGCTGGTTCAAGGCCCTCGCCGACCCCACGCGGATCCGGATTTTGAACTTGCTCGCGGCGAACCGCAATCCGGTTTGCGTGTGCGACATCGTGAAGCACTTCCCGATTGGTCAGCCGACGATTTCGCATCATCTGAAGATCCTGCGCGCTACGCGCTTCGTATTGGCGGAGCGCCGCGGCACGTTCATGTACTACCGCGTGAACTTGAAATGCCTGGGAGAATTCCCGCACGCGGCACGCCTGATCATGGACGTATAAATGGAAGAGGATTGTAGCGCCTTGTGTGCGAGACGAATCATCGAATATCGTCAATATTAAATGAAAGTGAAACAGGAGACAGACCATGACCGACAACAACATCAAGGAAATGGTGCAAACCAGATACAGCGAAGCGGCGCGGCGACTGGCCGGCGGAGAAACGAGCGGTTGCGGATGCTCCTCCAGCGCAATTCCCTGCTGCGATCCGATTTCGTCGAACCTCTACGCATCCGGTGAGACAGCGGGCCTACCCGCGGAAGCGGTGCAGGCTTCACTGGGCTGCGGAAATCCCACGGCGCTCGCTGAATTGCGCGCGGGTGAAACAGTGCTCGATCTGGGCTCGGGCGGCGGGATTGATGTACTGCTCTCCGCGCGGCGCGTGGGTCCGACGGGAAAAGCGTATGGACTGGACATGACGGACGAAATGTTGACGCTAGCGCGGGAAAATCAGCGCAAGGCGGGCGCCAACAATGTGGAATTTCTGCAGGGCGAAATCGAAAACATTCCGCTGCCGGAAAGTTCCGTGGACGTGGTGATTTCGAATTGCGTGATCAATCTTTCGGCGGACAAGGATCGCGTGTTGCGCGAGACGTTTCGGGTGCTGCGTCCCGGCGGAAGATTCGCCGTCTCTGACGTAGTGGTGCGCGGCGAAGTACCGGCCGCAGTGCGCAAGAGCATGGAATTGTGGGTAGGGTGCGTGGCCGGCGCGATGGAGGAATCAGAGTACCGCACAAAACTTGCCGTGGCGGGATTCGAGGAAATCGAAATCGAGCCAACGCGCATTTACAGCGTGGAAGACGCCCGGCAATTTCTGACGGCCGAAGGAATTGACGTGGACGCGATCGCCCCGCTGGTGGAGGGCAAATTCGCCAGCGCCTTCGTGCGCGCGAAAAAACCCGCCGCGAAAGAGGTCGCGTCATCGCCGGAATGCTGCGGACCGGCGTGCTGCACGCCCGCCGAAAGCCAGAAACGGTGAACGCGATGAAGGCGCACTATAACGTGCTTTTTCTGTGCACCGGAAATTCCGCGCGCTCGATCATGGCCGAAGCGATCTTGAACCGCAAAGGCAAGCCGGCATTCACGGCGTACAGCGCGGGGAGCCGCCCGGGCGGCCGGGTGCGCTCCGAAGCACTGAAACAACTGGAGGTTGCGCATTTGCCGACGGATGGCCTGCGCAGCAAGAGTTGGGACGAATTTGCGGGCCCAGGCGCGCCACAAATGGATTTCGTCTTTACGGTCTGCGACAACGCCGCGCGCGAGGCGTGCCCGCTATGGCCCGGACAGCCGATGACGGCGCACTGGGGCGTTCCTGATCCGGCCGCAGTGCAGGGTTCGCCGGAACAGATTGCACGGGCGTTCCGTGAGGCGTTCTTGATGCTCGACCGCCGCATCAGTTTATTTCTTTCGCTCCCGCTCGCAAGCCTGGACAAAATGGCAATCAAAAAAGAAATCGACAACATCGGACGCTCCGAGAGTATCGGGTCCGTCGAGCCGCAATGAAATCAGCAGCAGCACGGCGAGTGACGGCTGAATTCCTGGGAACACTTTTTCTGGTGGCGACAGTCGTGGGCTCTGGAATCATGGGCGAGCGGTTGGCGGGCGGAAACGTCGCGATTGCGCTGCTTGCGAACACAATCGCTACGGGAGCTGTGCTGGTAGCGCTGATTCTGGCGTTCGGGCCAATCTCGGGCGCACATCTGAATCCCGTGGTGACGCTGGCCGACGCGATGGAAGGCGGAATTTCCTGGAAGGAGACCCCCGCATACATTTTCGCGCAGGTCGCGGGCGGAATCAGCGGCGCGATGGTCGCGCATGTAATGTTCGGCCTGCCGCTCGTGTCGTTGTCGCGTCACGCACGGAGCGGCGCGGCGCAAATGTTCAGCGAATTCGTGGCGACATTTGGATTGCTGGCGGTGATCTGGGGATGTTCGCGGCTGCGCTCGAACGCGACGGCTTTCGCCGTGGGAGCATACATCACGGCGGCGTATTGGTTCACGGCGTCCACATCGTTCGCGAACCCCGCGGTGACAATTGCGCGCTCGCTCAGTGATACTTTTTCGGGGATACGGCCCGCGGACGCGCCCGGCTTTATCGTCGCGCAGATTGCCGGGGCAATCGCCGCGACGCTGCTTTTTCGCTGGCTGATTCCGGCGCTGCCCTCGCGCGCGAACGACGTGGTCTATCCACACGGGAGCAAGTGAGCGAGAAATCGCGCGCGGATCGAAGCTGACTTACAAAACTTGCAGCGCGTACACGATCCGCGCTCAGGGCTTAACGACGGATTCCAGCAGCTTGGTCCAGTGCGAGAGATGTTCGAGCGATGGGGCGTGGGTGTGATCGAGCTCGAGCGGCGTGATGGAGATAGCCCCGTCGCGTATGGCGGCAAGATCGGTGTCCGGCTCGATGTCTTCGATGCGCTGCTGCTCGTGCAGCCAGAAATATTTGCGGCCGCGCGGGTCGGTGCCGGGCTGCAGCAGGTTGCGAGTGATCTTCGAGGATTGACGCGTGAACCGCACCGAGCCGTTCCAGGCTTGCGGCACGTTTACGTTCAGCAAAGTTCCCGGCGGCAGGCCTTCGGTCAACATCAGCGGAATCAAAATGCGCGCGAACTGCGCAGCCGGTTTGAAGTCGAACTCCTTGCCACGGTACGCGACGGAAATCGCGATGGACGGCACGCGATTGATGGCGCCTTCCATGGCGGCGCCCACGGTTCCGGAATAATAGATGTTCTCGCCCATATTTCCGCCGCGATTGATGCCGGAGACGACCAGGTCGGGCTTCTCTTTCAGGATGGCGTTGAACGCCAGAATCACGGCGTCGGCGGGCGTGCCTTCGATGGAATATTCGTTGGCAGCAAGTTGGTCCATGTAAATCGGCTGGCGCAGCGTGAGCGACTGCGCGGCGGCGCTGCGCTCGCGCGAAGGCGCGACGACCGTGAGCGTGGCTTCGTCCTTCAGCGCGTCCACCAGCGCGCGCAGGCCGGGAGCGTGGATGCCGTCGTCGTTAGTAATCAGAATATGTGGCATTAAAAGTCAGTGCGGATGTAACGCCTTTCGAAAAATTCGTCACGGCTGAACGGCGGAAAGGAAGATGGTCGGGACGACTGGATTTGAACCAGCGACCTCACGCACCCCAAGCGTGCGCGCTACCAGGCTGCGCTACGTCCCGACCGCTTGCACCGTTTGTAGCGTATCACTCGCGTTCGAGAAGGGTCAAGACGGCGAGCAGTTCTTCGTGCAAATCGAGGAGGAATTTGCGCTGCTGGCGCGTGGGAGGCTCGCGGCGGGATGCGGGAGCGTGCGCGGCGGAGCGGACGGCACCGCTATTATCGGCAGCGGCCCTGCTGCCTGAGTCTGTGCCAAGTTCCTGGCCGCGCTCTTCGAAATGTTTGCGCGCGCCGGCGATGGTGAAGCCCTCTTCGTAGAGCAGGCGCTTGATTTCGAAAACCGTCTCGATGTCTTCGCGGCGATACAGGCGATGGCCGCTGGGGCTCTTCACCGGCTCCAACATGGGAAATTCGGTTTCCCAATAGCGCAGGACGAACGCCTTGGTCGCGGTCAAGCGGCTGACTTCGCCGATGCGGAATAGGCTCTTCTCTTCTCTGTCGTCCATGGGTGCAGCATCCGGTGCTGGAAAAGCGCTAGCCATCTCAATTTGTATCGTAGGCCGATTTCCCGCCGTGTCAACCCCTGCCATTTGATCAGGGCTCATGATTTGCGCGGGTCTTTGCGTTCGCGGTGGCGCGAACCGCGTTTCTTGAGGCGTTGCGTGAAGCGGATGGGCGTGCCGAGGAAGCCGAATTCCTTGCGCAGCTCGTTTTCGAGGAAGCGTTGATAGCTGAAGTGCAGCGGCTTGAGCTGGTTGGTGAAAAGAACGAAAGTGGGCGGCGCAGTGCTGGCCTGCGTGATGTAAAAAATCTTCACTTCGCGGCTGGCGGGCGAAGTGCCGCGCGTCAGATCCACTTTCGCGACCCAGCGATTCAGTTCGCCCGTGGAAATGCGTTTGCTGCGTGCTGCGACGACCTTATCAATCAAGTTGTAGAGCCGGTCAATGTTTTCGCCGGTCTTGGCGGAGAGAAAAACCACGGGCGCGTAGGAAAGAAACTTCAGGCGAGCGCGAACCAGCGGCTCATAGTCCTGCACGAGCTTGTTGGCGTTGAAGGCTACGAATTTCCCGCCGCGTTTCTTTTTTTCCGACGACAAATCCTGCGCCGCTTCCAGCGCCAGGTCCCATTTGTTCATCACGATGATCACGGAGCGGCCGGACTGTTCGGCGTAGCTGGCGATGGTGGCGTCGTGCGAGGTGATGCCCTGCGCGGAATCGGCGACGAGCAGAGCGATGTCCGCGCGTTCGAGATGCTGGCGAGCCATGATCACGCTTAATTTTTCGGCGACCAGCTTCGTCTTGCCTTTGCGGCGGATTCCGGCCGTATCCAGGAAGCGATAGGCTTTGCCATTGCGTTCGACGACGGTGTCCACAGCATCGCGCGTCGTGCCCGGCTCGGCCGAAACGATGGAGCGTTCCGCGCCGACCAGTTGATTCAGCAGCGTGGATTTTCCGACGTTCGGCCGGCCGATGATAGCGATATTGACGTGCGGCGCTTCCGGCTCCGGCTCGCCCTTGGGGATTTCTTCGGTCACCGCGTCCAGCAGCACATCCACGCCAAAACCGTGTTCGGCGGAAATGGGGAAAACTTCGTCGCCCAGCTCGTAGAAGGGCGCGGAAAATTCCACGGCTTGCTGCGGCGTGTCCACTTTATTTACGGCGAGGATGGGCGGCTTGCCGGCGCGGCGCAGCAATTGCGCCAGTTCCTGATCGAGCGGCGTGGGTCCGACGCGGCCGTCAACGATTTGCACGACGCGCGCCGCGTTTTTAATTGCGACGCTGGCTTGACGCAGAATTTCACCGGGAATGCCGGCCTTGTCTTCAGGGACGATGCCGCCGGTGTCTACCACTTCGAAGCTGCGGCCTTCCCAGTTCGCGGTGCCGTAGATGCGATCGCGCGTGATGCCAGGCTCGTTGGTGACGATGGAGCGGCGCGTGCCGGTGAGGCGGTTGAACAGCGTGGACTTGCCCACGTTGGGGCGGCCGACGATTACGATGGATGGAAGTTTGGAGGTCATGGAAAGGCGCGCCGCTAGGCAGGCTGACTACTCTATCATCTCTCGCGCAATCCATGTGTACGTTCAGGCCTGTCGCACTGCTGTCTGCATCGCCTTTTTCGAATCGGACGCGAACTTTTTCTGTAACGCACGTGTGTATGGGTATGCCAGGCGCGCCCAAGTGTGCGGCCGAGAGAAAGCGTAGAGGTCGTACCAAACGGTGTCGTCGTAGGGATGAAATTCAACGGTGAAGCGTTCTTCGCCCATCTCCGCGTGGTCGGGCAAAGTGCCGTAAGCAAATCCGTAGCGTTCCAGCGAGCTGCGTTCGTCAATCGTATAAACGATGCGGGCAGCGTGCAGGGACCAGAATCCAAGATGAGAGGCGGCGACTGCAACCGTCGCGCCTTCCTCGATGAGAGTGTCCGGCCAAAATAATTCGATCCATGGAATAGCAAACATCTTCCACTGCTGGATCGCATTTTTGGCTCGTGCAAACGCAGCGCGGCCCTCGCCCAATTGAATTCGATTGTGGTCCACGACGTAGCCCTCGGGAGCTTCCGTTCGTGATGCGCCAACGTGTTCATAGGCAAACTGCTGATCTCTCTGCGCGGAACGGAATTCGCGGACGGCCTCTGGGCTAGGTTTCGTGAAGCAGAACATCGGCCCTTCGTTCCTCCTGACCTCAAATGATGACTGCCAAGAACTACCGTGCTGGCCTCATAACTACTTTTTTTCTCTGCGCACGAGCTCCACGTATTTCTGAACCGACAGACGCTGCTCATCGCTCTCCGGCACAGCAATACCTCTTGCAGCAGAAAGCTTTGCGAAAGCTTCTTCGCTCCCGCACTTTTTCGAAACCATAACGCAGGCTGCGATCATCGGCGCCCTTCCACCTCCCATGCGACACTGAGTCAGGATGGCTTTTCCCTCGCGCCACAGGGTGCGCAGAGACGAAAGTGCTGCCATGGTAGCGTCGTCAAGCGCTGGCACTCCACGGTCTGAAATCGGAATTCTGACAAACTGTATTCCGTGCCAAGCAGAGAGGCTCGACTCGTCGTTCAAGTCGAGTTCTGCAGCCTCCTCCTCTTCCAGTAGCGAAACGATCACTTCAAAGTGCTGTTGAGATACCGACAGCAGTTCATCCTCGAGCCAGTCGCCTAGGCGAGGCCGCGCCATGTTGCCAGGCTTTGCCTTGTCTTCGCTTGCGACGGCGTAGATGGTGCAGGCCATTTTCAGTGGATTTTTAGGCTATCACGGACTGCTGGATGCGAGTCATCGTGTGTTACTTTAGTTTTTGCTCTTGCGCGCCGGTCGAACCGCAACGCCATGCCGAAAAAAGCTGCTGCTGCAAAATCCGAGGAAGTGACGATCGAGGGAATCTTTGGGACTGGCGGATTGCTGGAGAGCCGGCACCCGGGATACGAGTTCCGCTCCTCGCAGCTGGCCATGGCGGAAATTGTGGATGAGGCTTTCCAGAAGCATCAGCACGCGATCATTGAAGCCGGAACGGGCACGGGCAAAACTCTGGCATATCTGATTCCTGCGATTCGCAGCGGGCGGCGCGTCGTGATTTCGACGGCCACGAAATCCCTGCAGGAACAATTGTTCAGCAAGGACGTGCCGTTCCTGCAGAAACATTTTGCGCCGAACCTGAAAGCGGCGCTGATGAAAGGCCGCAACAATTTTTTGTGCCGGCAGAAAGTGCACCAGTTCGAGGGGCAAGCGCTGCTGAAAGGCATTGACGAAGTGGATTGGTTCGCGCAGATACGGGACTGGGAAAAGCTCACGGAGACGGGCGACCGCGCCGAGCTGACGTTTCTGCCGGACGACGCCGAGCTGTGGCACCGCATTGACGCGCGCAGCGATCTTTGCACCGGACAGAAGTGCCCGGAATTCGCGCGCTGCTTCCTGACGGCGATGAAACAGCGCGCGCAGGAAGCGGACCTGATCATCGTGAATCACCATTTATTTTTCGCGGACCTGGCGATCCGCCAGGATGATTTCGGCTCGATCCTGCCGGAATATTCCGCGGTGGTGTTCGACGAGGCGCACGAGATCGAAGACGTGGCCAGCGATTATTTCGGGCGGCGCGTATCGAGCTACCAATTCGAAGAGTTGGTGCGCGACACCGAAGCCATGCTGCGGCTTTTGAAGATTGAAGCGGCGCCGCTGCGTAAGCATCTGCTGCGCGTGCGCGAACGAGCGCGCGGATTTTTCGAGCATTTTCCGGAGCGCGAGGGGCGCTACCCGTTCGGCCCGACAGAGCGGAAATCGTTTCTCGAGAAGAATCACGAAGCGTTCGAGGATTTGGCTGCCGCAGTGAAACGCATCGAGACGGAACTTTCCGCGCTGAATCCCAAGCCGGAGGAAGTGGTGACGCTAGCGCGGCGCGGCTCGGACCTGCGCCGCGAATTCGAGTTCCTGCTGGAGAGCGAAGAAAAAAGCTACGTCTATTGGTACGAACGGCGCGGCAAAGGCATCGTGCTGACGGCGACGCCGATTGACGTAAGCGAAGTTCTGCGCGAAAAACTCTTCGAGCAGTTCGACACGGTAGTGCTCACTTCCGCGACGCTGGCGGTGGGCGGGCGCTTCGATTTCCTGAAGCAACGGCTGGGCTTGCAGCCTGCGAAAGAAAAAGTGCTGCCGCAGGAATTCGATTTCCACGAGCAGGCTCTGCTCTACATTCCCGCGGACATGCCGGACGTGCGGCATGAATCGTTTTCCCGGCGCGCGGCGCAGGAAATCACGAAGCTGCTGGAAATTTCCAAGGGCAGGGCGTTTTGTCTTTTTACCAGCTACGCGCAGATGCGCGGCGTGTACGAACTGATTTCCGGGCGCGTGAACTTCCCGATGCTGTTGCAAGGCACGGCACCGAAAACGATTTTGCTGGAACGCTTTCGCTCGACGCCAAACGCGGTGCTGTTTGCAACGGCGAGCTTCTGGCAGGGCGTGGACGTGCCGGGAACGCAGCTCTCCTGCGTGATCATTGATAAGCTGCCGTTCGCCGTGCCCAGCGATCCGATCGTCGCGGCGCGCGTGCGGGCTTTGCAGGAAGATGGGCGCAATCCGTTCGCGGAATATCAGGTGCCGGAAGCGGTGCTGGCGCTGAAACAAGGTTTCGGGCGGCTGATTCGCGCGAAGACGGACCGCGGGATCCTGGCGATCCTCGATAACCGCATCTCGCGAATGCAGTATGGTAGAATTTTTCTGGAATCCCTGCCTGATTACACGACCACGCAGGATATCGCCGAAGTCGCGCGGTTCATGGAAAACCATCCGGACTAAGGAATGCCGATGTACGAAGTGAGCGTGGACGAGACCTTTGCCGCGGCGCACAATCTGCGGAACTACAAGGGAAAATGCGAAGATTTGCACGGGCACAATTACAAAGTGCGCGTGACGCTCGCCGGCGCCGAACTGGATACGACGGGCCTGCTCTACGATTTCGTGCACTTGAAGCAGGTGATTCAAGGCGTGATTCGTTCGCTGGACCACAAATACTTGAACGAGCTGAAGCCGTTTGATGTGCTGAACCCTTCGGCGGAAAATATCGCGCGGCATATTTACGAGCAAACCGCCAAGCAGATGCACGCAACGGCAAATGGCGCGGCGATTTCGAGCATTACGGTGTGGGAATCGGATGTGACCGCGGCCACGTATCGGCCTTAGCGAGGGCGCAGAAAATGCATAATCGGAACTGCAGCGGCTGAAGCCGCCCGGATGCTGCGCAGTTTAGGTCGTGGCCCTTCGGGCCTGCCACCGGCAGGCTCTCAGCATGAACTAAAGCCACGACCCGCAAAGATTCTCGATGCAGGGCATCGGCGGTACGCGGCTTGACGGGCTGGCACAGGCGATGCGGACGGCAAACGCACGGTAAGGAACGCAGCGAAAATGAACCGAGGCTTTTTGATCATCGCGATTCCCGCTTTCCTGGTTTCCATCTTCTGGCTGACGCTGGGATGGGGCTGGCACACCGCAGTCATCGGCGGCTGCCTGGAAATCGCCATCGGAGTGGGGGTCGTGGTTTACAGCGCGCGGCGGGCGAACGCGCCGCAAAATCCCGGGCCGGGAGGCCCGGAGGCAGGCCAATAAAATTTCCGAAATCGTCATGACCTTCGCAGAAAAATCTTAAAATCCGCGAACGGAATATGCGATAGTGGCCGCTTGCGCCCGGACATATTTTGCCCGACGCGATGGTCTGCCACTCGCGCGGGAAGCACGGGTTGAAGAATAATCGGCTGCGGCAATTCACTGGCGGAGGAGCTATGCACATGCGAAAAGTGATTTCCATTCTGGGAGCCTGGGTGCTGGCGGCGATGTTGGCCGCAACGGCGCTGGCACAAGGCACCGGCAGACTCAACGGCGAAATTTTGGATCCGAACGGAAAGCCGTATGCGGATCAGACGGTGACAATCAAGCTCCCCGAGACGGGCCAGACCTACACCGTGAAGACGGACAAGAACGGGAAATTCGTGCAATTGGGAATGCGCACTGGAGTGTATGTGATCACCTTGACCAGCTTGAATTATTCGGAAAAATTTCAGGTCAACGACGGGCAAGAAAATAATTACAAGCTGGACCTGAAGCAAGTGGCGGCGGCGACGGCGGCGGCGCATCCGGACGAAGCCAAGAAGAAGGAAGAAACGGAAGATAAATTCAAGATGATGAAGCAGCATTTCGACGCCGGAGTGGCGGCGCTGGGGGCCGGCAACGACCTAAGAGCGCAAATCAAGTCGGCGCCGGCGGACCAGAAAGCGACGTTGCAAGCGCAGCGCACCACCGATTGCACGACGGCGGCCAGCGAATTTTCGCAAGCCGTGCAGAACCTGGGAGAGAAAGACGTCAATAACCGCGCGATGATTCTGGGCAACCTAGGATCCGCGAACGAATGCGCCGGCAAATACGCCGACGCAGCGGACTCGTTTCAGAAGGCGATCGATACGAAGCCGGTCGCCGGATATTACGTCGGCCTAGCCACCAACCTGGCGAACGTGGGAGCGTCGTCTACGGATCCGAAAGATGCCGAAGCCAAATTCGCCGACGCCAGCGCCACCTGCGACAAAGTGACCGCGCTCGATCCTGCGACTGGCGCCACCTGCTGGAAAAATCTCGGCATCGTGCTCAGCAACAAGGGCCGCATGAAGGAGGCAGTCGTACCGCTGCAAAAAGCTTCCCAAGCCGACCCCAAGGACCAGATTACTTGGTACATGTTGGGAAGCGCGCTGACCGCGACGATTGATACCAAGCAAGAAGGCGAGAAAATGACTTACATCATCCCCCCGGGAACCGCCGAAGCCTATCAGAAGTGCATTGATGCAGGGGCGGATAACGCTACCGGCAAGCTCTGCAAGGACGCGTTGGATGGTCTGAACGCCATGAGTGGGGGGCAGGATACGTCGGTGGGCAAAAAGAAGAAGAAGTAGAGCATTTTTTGGCACGTAGGCGGCTGTGGTCGCCCGCAGCCGCCGCACGCTTCCCCTTCCGCGAAATTCCTATTTTGGATCGCTTTCTTTTCTCGATTCGTCCCGCGAGGAGTGCTATTCTTTCGCTCATCGCTTCGCGTCATTCGGCGTTTCGCGTGGAGCGTCAGGCAGCGCGTCGCGGAAGCCCGCAGCGAACCCGGTGGAGAAGTGGATTTGAACCAACCCAGCACAGAACGCCGCCGCAGCGAACGACTTTCGGAATCTTTGCCGTTAATCGTGCGCGGCATAGACCTGCTCGGCCAGCCTTTCGAAGAACGCACCACCACGCTGGCCTTCAATCTTCACGGATGCCGCTACGCTTCCAAGCACCATCTGCCGCGCAACACTTGGGTGACGCTGGATCTTCCGCAAGCAGTGGCGCGGAGCGTAGCGCAAGCAAACGCGGCGACGCATGCGAGCGCAAGCTCGACGGAAAATTTGCGCACCACGCTCCGAGCCCGCGTTGCCTGGGTGCAACGGCCGCACTCGATTCGTGATTTCTTTCAGATTGCCGTGGAGCTGGAAAGCCCGGCGAATATCTGGGGCAGCGACGCTGCTGAATGGAATAGCGCGGCCGCGGGGACTGCGGGGTCTGAAACGTTGCCTGCAGGATCGATCCCCCGCTGCAACGAACCATCGGCGACAGACATTGCGGCGAGGAACCTCGAGATTTTTATGGACCAATTCAAAACGGAAGCAAGAGTTGATTCGCGGGAAAATCACGCGGCGTCTGAACCTGCGACTGACCACGTGCAGGCGCTGGCGCGTGATGTAGCGCAGCAGGTGGAAACCGCTCCGGCGGCCGATAATCCTCTGCTGCGTGAATTTCGCGCGGAGCTGGATCGTCAGGCCAAGCACGCGGTATTAGCGGCAGCCGAGCAGGCCCGCGAAGAAGTGCTGCAGACCGCAGCAGCGACCGCGCGCAAGCGGACCAGCAACGCCGAGGAACTTTTCGCGAAGTGGAAGTTCGAAATCGAAAGGCTGCAGGCCGTTGCGCGCGAGGAGTTTTTCGCGAAAGTGGCGGCGAGGCAGGATGAAGCGCTGGGCGCGTTGCAATCGGGCTTCGACGAAAAATTCGGACAGGCACGCGAACTGCTCGGCGAGATCGCTCGCCAGACCGAGGCGTTGCGGGCCGAAAGCGGCAACGCACAGGAAGCCACCAGCCAGGTGGCGCGGGTGCTGCTGCAACTGGAAGCAGCCGATGCCGCGCGCAGTTCGAAAGCGGTGGAGCCGACGAAGGAAGAAATCGCGGCCGAGGAGAGCGCGGTGGCCGTCTGGCGCCAGCGCTTGGAATCGGAAATGACGGTGGCGCAGGGGCAATGGAACGAGCTGTTGCATTCCTCGCTGGATAATAATCTGCAGCGGATGGTTGACCAGCTCTCGGAGCGCTCGCAGGAAGTGCTGCGCAACGCCGAGCAGAAAATGACGGAGCGACTGGGTGAATTGCGCCAGCCTTTCGCGCAGGCCGCCGCCGAGGCGCGCGAAACGTTTTCGGGAATCCAGTCTTCGCTGGAGCAGGAAGTGCTGAAGGCCCGTAGCTCGCTGGCGGAAGTGAAGCAAGTGGCCAGCCGCACCGAGGAATTCTCGGCCCAGCTGGAAGCCGCCAGTCACGATACGGTGAACGAGCTGCACCGGCGCCTGGAAAGAATCCTGGACGCGCAGACGGCGGAAATGAATCGCCGCATGGAAAATCTCTCGGCGGACGTTGCGCAGCGGGCGGTCCCGGTGTTGGATTCGCTCAGCCACCAGTTCCAGGAGCGCGCCGTGGCCGAGGCCGAGGCGAAGCTGGCGCCGCATCTGGAGCGCGTCCCCGCGCTCTTGCACGAACTCGCCGCGCGCGAAGTGCAGCTGGAAGATAGCTTGAGGCTGCACCGCGAACGCTTGCGCCAGGTTTCTGAAAATAATCAGCGCGAAGTTGCCACGCAGGTCGCCGCGACGCTGGCGAGCTTGCACGCCGATTTTGAAGTGGCCCGTAGGGATGCGCTGGTGAAGTGGTCCGAGGAATTGGACGCCAGTGGAGTGCGCGCGTCGCACGCGGCGGCGGAATCCATCGGGCATACATCCGAGTGGCTGCAGCAAGAGGCGCGGGCGCGTTTGCAGGCGCTGGTGGAGCAATCCTTTGTTACCGCCGAAGCGGGATTTGGCCAAAGGAGCGCGGACGGGGCGCAGAAATTCGAGGCGCAACTTGCGGCGCAGTCCGCGGCGCACCTGGGGCAAATTCGCGTGCAGGTGGAAAGCGTCGCCGAGGAAGTGACCGCGCGCACGCGCACGGAGCTCGACCGCGCGGCCGAAGCCGCGGCGGCTTCCTTCGGCCAGTTATTGCACGAAGTATCGGATCGCGAGACCACCCAGTTCGCCGCCAGCACCGCCACCACGCGGCGGGAGCGCGCGGAGGATTTTGACCACGCCACGCAACAGCTCCTGCATCAACTCGACGTAAATGCCTTTTCGTCCGTCGAACGCTTCCGCGTGCAGATGGCATCGCAGTGGGAAGCCAGCATCGGCGAAGGCCGCGCGGCGCTGGGCGCGGAATTTGCGTCGGCGCTCGAAGGTTTTCGCACCGAGCGCGACGCGCACCAGAACGAATGGACCGCGCAGCTGGAGCGCGCGAGCGCCGACGCCGCCGGAAAGTTTCAGGATCGCCTGCAGACCACGGCCGATTCCTGGGTGATGGCCTCCGTCCGACGGCTCAATGAGCACGGCCAGAACGGAATCGAGTCACTGCTGCGCTCCGCCGACCAAGCGCTGCGCGATTCCTGCTCGAAAGTTTTCGACGGCCTGGCGCAGATGCTGCGCGAACGCGTAGGCAATGGAGCGGGTGCCGGCAACCTGGCCGGATTTATGCAGGGTTCCAATCGCGATACGCCCGAACCCTCGAACCCGCCCAACGGGTCGCTGTAAGTAAGTCAGTCGGCGGGCCCCTCCGGCTTGACCCTGGAATCGGCGATCGCCGTGTGACGCGGCACGACTCCATCCCCTGAATTGCGGGCCACCCTGTCACCCGCGCTAAATCTTGCGCTGAATTTCGTTCTCCCGACGACCGAACGCGTGGCGGCTTAGATTGCATCCGTCGGAAGAAGAATAATAGTGAGCGCGTACGTCCGCTTGCGTTGCTTCCTTGCGCCGCGCTTGTGGGCCCGTTCCTTTGCGCCTTGCGCCAGCAGCGCGTCGATCGCACGCGAGATTTGACGGCGGACTGTTTTGAGCGCTTTTACGCGCGAGCCTTTTATCAGCAGCCGCCCCGCGATGAGCCCCTTCTTGCTGCCCCGCTGCAAGCCATCCTTCTGCGCGTAGGCCAGCACGTCCGCGCGCCCTGCATCCAGGATTGCGTTCAACATGGCTTCGAGGCCGGATGGTTTGTCGTTCGCGTCACGCGTGGGGGAAAGAACCGAGGGCGCCGGACGAAACAGCGCTGCAGTCGCCTGATAGTACTTTTCCACTGTTCCGCGCTTCTGCCGCGTCTCGGTCAAGCGAATTACTTTCGCGCGCTCCAGTTCCTGCACATGGTGATACAGCTTGGTGTGATTTTCTCCGAGCAGATCCGCCACTTGCTTGGTGGTGCGCGGCTCGCGTACCAGGAGGCCCAGAATGCGCAAGCGCAACGGATGGGCGAGCGCGCGAATCTGCTGGAAGTCCGCCAGGGTTTGCGTGCCGTGGGGCAGCGCAGCATTCTGCGACCGGGATTTCTTCGCCATCGTCTCGGCTATCTCCTGAAGGATGCGCCCTCGCCTGGGGCCACTGCCGGAATTCTAGCAAACAATTGAATAGTAAAATATAGTTGACTATTCATACGAATGTGACTAGGCTGCCTCTGTCATTGCCGTTCGTAGCGGCGACGAGAAATCGTGGTCCGGGAGGCGCGCATGACAGGATCGCACGTGCTGCTCGACCACATCCTGCTGGTAATGATCGCGCTGGTCTGGCCGCTGGCCGAGTGGCGCTGGTATTACCCGCGCTCGGTACGCGCGATCGAGGCGGGCAATCCCGGAGCGCGGGCGCGCTTGTACCGCAACAGCGTCGCGCCGCAGTGGGTTTTCACCGCCTGCGTCATTTGCCTGTGGGCATTTCGCGCGCGTCCTTGGGCGCTGCTGCTGCTGGGCCCCAGCACGCCGCTGCGGCTGGGAATTGCATTGGCATCTGCCGCACTCAGTGTCGCCGTGCTACCGCTGCAGCGGCGGACGCTCTACGCGCGACCTAACTGGCCCGAGCTGGTGCGTCACACGCTCGCTTACGCCGAACCCCTGGTACCGCGCACGAGCAGCGAGTATCGAGGCATGATCGTGGTGGCGCTCACCGCAGGCGTGTGTGAAGAATTTCTGTTCCGCGGCTTTGTGACGTGGTACTTCCTGGCGTTCTGGCCCGGCACGCGGATCGGTATGGTTCTGGCCGTGATCATCAGCGCGATCGTTTTCGGGTTCGCGCACATCTATGTCGGCGTGCGGCACGTGTGGGTGAGTGCCATCGTGGGCCTATTTTTCGCTGTGGTCGTGCTAGCGGGCGGCTCGCTGGTGCCGGCGATGATCATGCACTCCGCCATGGATTTGAATTCCTTCGATCTGGGCTATCGCGCCCTGCGCAAGACGGGCGAGCCGGGAAGTGAACCGGTTTTTCCGGCATCGTCATAGCCGAGTTCGCGCATTCTCCGCAAAACGAACCCGCAACCATGCAACGCCGAAAAATCGCACACTTCTGACAGAGAGCCTTCTCGTCACGCCTCCCGCCAAGACTTGGCACTTGACAAGATGATCGGGCAGGGAAATACTATGTCCTCTTTCGTACTACTATGTCCCTAGACGACCGAAAGACCGCGAACCATCTCACACCACTGTCTCCAGCCTTCTTCCACATCCTGCTGTCGCTGGGCGAAGGCGAACGACACGGGTACGCCCTCAAACGCGAAATATCCCGCCGTACCGGTGGCACACTGAAACTGGGTCCCGGCATGCTCTACGGCTCCATCAACAAGATGCTGGCGTTAGGACTTATCGAGGAGTCCGACGACCGGCCCGATGCGCATCTCGACGACGAGCGGCGCCGCTATTACCGGATCACCAGCTACGGCCGCAAGGTGGCGCAGGCGGAAGCGGCTCGCATGCGCGAACTGGCGCGATTGGCAGCGGCAACATTTGGAGCTCCAAAACATGCCTAGCACGCCTCTCGCGCTGAAGCTGTACCGCTTTCTGTTGAAGCTCTATCCAGCTGGCTTCCGCGACGATTATGCCGGACCGATGGAACGCGAATTCCGCGACGAACTTGCAGAATCGAGCGGTGGCTTGGCACTCGCAAAGCTTTGGGTCCGTCTGCTAACTGATTTGGCTGTATCAATCCCGCTGCAGTTTTCGCGTGAGCTATCGCAGGATGCCCGGCACACGCTGCGGCTCTGGGCGAACCGCCCGGGACAAACCGGGTTTGCAATCCTGGCCTTAGCCATCGGCATTGGCGCAAACACCGGTGTTTTCAGTGTGGTGAACGCGCTGCTGTTGCGCTCGTTGCCATTCCACGGTCCCAGCCATCTGGCCGCATTCGGAACATTCTTGCCGCCGCACCATAGCGCAAGAGAATTTCATGAATGGCGAAAGCAGCAAGGCGCGTATCTTGCCGACGCCGCACTCATCGAGCAATTCGACGTGAATCTTGGCACAGTGCAAAACCAGGTGCGAGCGCATCTTTCCTACACGTCCTGGAATTTCTTCGCGGTCCTCGGGGCACAGCCAGCGCTGGGACGATGGTTCCGCGACGGTGAGGATGCACCGGGGGAAAATGCCCTCGCGGTCATCAGCTACGGGCTCTGGCAACAGCTTTTTGCAGGCGACCAGCGAGCGCTTGGTTCGACGATTCGCGTCAACGGGAAGCCCCTGACGATTGTTGGGGTGGCGCCTGCCGGGTTCAACTATCCGAATCACAGCGATCTCTGGATAGCTGCGGATTATTCTCCGGGAAATAACGGCTGGCAAACGATTGCGCGGTTGCAACCAGGAATCACCTGGCCGCAAGCGCGTGCGGCATTCGCGCTGGAAGCGGACCGCCTCTGGCCGCGGCGAGACGAGCTTGGTAACTCCGAGCCTGATCCGCGGATGACTTCGCTGCAAGACGAACTCGCCGGCCCGGTGAAGAACGCGTCACTGCTGTTGCTGGCCGCCGTAGTGTTGATCCTGCTCATCGCGTGTTCCAACCTTGCGAATCTCTTGATGGCGCGCAGCGCGGATCGCGCCACGGAGCTTTCCATACGCTCGGCGCTGGGTGCCAGCCGAGCCAGAATCGTGCAGCAGTTGCTGACCGAATGCCTGCTGCTTTCATTTGTCGCCGCGATCGCAGGGCTGCTCGTCGCATTCTGGACGACTTCAATAGCAACGAAGATTCAGCCGCCGCCATTATCCACGCAGTCTTATTCGATACTCGATGGACACGTGCTGGCCTTCGCGGTCGCGGCGGCCATTGCCAGCAGCGTGTTTTTCGGCGCCTTGCCTTCACTCTATGCGGGCCGCATTCATGCATTTGGAGCGCGTGCAGCCGGCGGCAGCCGCGGTGCGCGACTGATTCGGGAAACGCTGGTAGCCGCGCAAGTGATGCTCACGATCATTTTGCTGACGGCTTCGGTCTCGGTCGGGCGCGCGTTCGTTAGCCTAATGAAAACCGAACGCGGCTTCGCTGCGAAGGGCCTGGTAACGGTAAGTGTGTCGCTGGACGGGACAACGCGTGGCGTCGCAGGACACCAGCTTCCCTATTTTGAACAGGCTCTTGATCGCATCCGACGGCTCCCGGGCGTTCGTAGCGCGAGCGAAACAGAGTTCCTTCCGCTCGACGCCACCGGTTTTGTGGGAGGGCCGTTCGGATTCGACGGGCGTCCAGCCAAACTGAATTCCACGATGATTCCGGTATTGTCCGACTATTTCAAAACGATGGGAGGACGAATTCTCTATGGGCGCGAGTTCACGGATGCGGAAGTACGTTCCGACGCCCAGGTGGTTGTCGTCAACGAACGATTCGCGAAGGAATTTGGTTCAGCGGCAGACGCTCTGGAGCACGAGGTCACCATCGGGGAAAGCGCGCCGCGGAAAATAATCGGCGTCGTCACAGGAATGGACTACATGACGGACACGATGGACACCGCGCACTCCAATCAGATCTTCATTCCAGCGCACTCACCGGGCGGGTTCGTTTCGACATTCGTCGCGCGGGTGGATGGCCGTGCCGAGGATTCGCTGCCGGCCATTCGCGACACGATCCGCTCCGTGGATTCGCAGGTTCCGGTATTCGGAGTGAAAACGATGGAGCAGCGGATGGCGGACGCCGTCGCGCGCCCGAAATTCTATCGCACGGCAATTCTATTCTTCGCGGGCTTTGCGCTGTTCCTGGCTGTGATTGGAATTTATGGCGTCGTTTCCTACGCCGTTGCGCTGCGGACGCATGAAATGGGTGTGCGCCTGGCGCTCGGCGCAACGCCCGTCGGGCTTCGCGGAAAGATGCTCTGGCAGGGCTTGCTTACGGTGGTGGCGGGAGCGACATTCGGAATCGCCGGCGCGATGCTTACCGGACGATTTCTGGAAAGCCTCGTTGTGGGAGCGAAGTCCGTGGATCTTGCTACTTTGATTTTGTCGTTTTTCTTGATCGCTCTGGTGGCGTCGGGAAGTATCTGGGCCGGTTCACGGCGCATCGCCCAACTCGACATCCTGGATATCCTGCGTATTGAATAGTCTAAGTCTGCGGCTGAACGTAATGCTTGTATTCCCCACACCTCCTAATTGCCGCGCGCGCCAGAACCTATGATTCGCGGCCACGCCGACCGTCCCATTCTCCAGAGGCGCCCATGCTTGGATCGCATGGTTCCACCGGCTGCGGTAACTGCACGCTGGAAAACGTGCGTTAGCAGCGCTAGCCAAGCCCGACGCGACGCACTAAATCCGCGAATCGAGGGTCGTTGCGGATGGGGTCGAAGTACGGATGTACTTTGACGAACTGCAGCATATTGGATTGTTCTTTGTAAGCCTGCTCGAGCCACACGAAGGCTTCCTCATTCTCGCCGAGTCCCAAGTAAGCATTCACCAAAGCCCCTGCTGGAGCATAACCTGTGTTTCGCCGTCGCTTCAGTTCAACCAGCAGCCGCAGCGCATCACTGCGCCGTCCAGCGTGCGCGTACGCGCGGACCAGTATTCCGAGCGCGCCTGGGCTGCGGTTCGACATTGCGACCGCCTTCTCCAATACCGGGACGGCATCTCCGGGCTGATTGTTCGCGATCAGTACGAATCCCAAGTCCATCAGGGCGCCAAAGTCATCCGTCCGTGCCGCCACTGCGGCGCGCAACTCTCGGATGGCTTGATCGTAGTGGCGGGTCTGAAACAATGTCCAGCCGAAGTCCTCGAAGGAAACCCCCAGCGGGTCGAGTTCCCGGCCGCGTTCGGCCGATGCCACAGCTTCGTCCGCGCGTCCTTGGCATGCCAGCCATAGAGCAAGCCCCTCGTAAGCAGCCGCGCTGTTCGGGTCCAATTCCAGAGCACGCCGGTAATCCGCCTCTGCGTCCGCCCAGTGCCACTGCTTCTGCTTCGTGCTGGCCAGCAGGACGAGCGCTTCGGCCAGATTCGGATCGAGCTCCAGCGCTCTCTCGGCCGCGCTCACAACTTTTGGGCGCGTCTCTTCGGCCGAGCCCCCTATAAAAACCGTGCCGAGATTGCTGTATGCATTTGCCAGGCCCACATAGGCGGGCGCGAATCCAGGGTCTCTGTTGATCGCGTCCTCAAAGTAAGGAATGCTGGCCTCAAGTTCGGCTTTGCTGCTGCTTTTGTTGAGCGCGAATTCACCTCGCGAATAGCTCTCGTAAACTTCGGGCGCCACCGGATGCGCGGCTGCGAGCCTTTCGTGTGCTGCGCCTGTGGCCGTCACTTCCACCTTCTCGGCAATGGATTGGGCCAGCTCGCTTTGCACGGTAAACACGTCGCGTAGCTCGCGGTCGTAGGTTTGCGACCAGAAATGCTCGTCGGTGGAGGCGCGAATCATTTGAGCGGTGACGCGAATGCGATTGCCGTCCCGCATCAGTGAGCCTTCCACGATCGCGTCTACCTGCAGCGTCTTGGCGATTTCGGGCACGGAGATTTGCGGATTCTTGAAACGCATCACCGACGTGCGTGAAATCACGCGCAGGTCGTGAATGCCGGAAAGGCGGCCGATCAGCGCATCGGTCATCCCGTCCGCTAGATATTCTTGGCTGGGATCGCCAGTCATGTTTTTCAGCGGCAGGACGGCCAGCGAGCGGATTTTGGGCCGGGCCACAACCAACGTGTGACGGTGGAGCATCACGTCAGCCACGGCGACGACGGCGATCGCGATGGCAACAGTAGCGGCCACGGCGAGCCAGCGGCGCAGCAGGAGTGGAGAGCCTGACTTCGAAGTCGGTTCGGAACTTGCCGCCGCCGGCGATCGACGCTCCTGCTGCGCTTGCGGCTGGTTATTTTCATCCAGACGCGGTTTCCGGCCTCGGCGCCAAGCGTCCAGTTCGGAAGTTAGCGCATACACGGAGCTACGCTTGTCGTGCACATGGCGATGCACGGGCATCGCTTCGTACTTCTCCCAACGCTGGACGGTGGTGACGTCGCGGCCCAGGTATGCAGCGATCTCCTTCCACGAATCCAGCTGGTCTTCCGGCGGTTTCTCGTGTAGCTGCGTGCCGAAGGCCGGGTCGCCCATCGGTTCTCCTGAGCGGACTGCAGATTGGCTAGAAAGTGACCCGATTGTAACTCCTCCGTTGGGTAACTGCAAAAGGCGGCATTTGACGGCAAACGGGTCGTTCCGCGTATTGCTGTTTGACCTAACCACCCGGCGTGTCCGATGGTTGCCGTGCGCCTCTAGCGCGAAATCGCTGAAATGTACTTCTTGGGCCGGAAGTGCTTCTCTCGCAACTCCCTCATCACTTGCTGCCCGAGGAGAAGTTTTCTGCGATAGAGGCACAAGTCTCAAACTTGGAGGTTTCTCATGAACAGCAAAGCTTTGCGGTGGATGGCAGGCGCCGTCGCGGTCGTGGTCCTCGCGCTAGGCATCTGTGCACGGGCCCAAGCGCCGACGCCCACGCATTTTAGCGGGTTAATCAATGATTATTCGCCAGAGACCATATCTGGCAAGGTCGTTGGGCCTTGGGAGATGCACGGGAAATGGTCGCTGGATTTGAAAGGCATATCCGGTTTGGCCGATTTTTCCGCGGAGATGACCATGGAGCTATCGGATCACGCGATGGAGGTCGCGATTGCCAACGCGCTCGCTGCGGGCACGGTTCCTCCGACGTTTGACGATCCCGAAACGCGCACTCCTCATACTCACCACATCACGATGAAGGATGCCAAGGTCAGCTACCCCGCCCCCGGCGCCTGCCCCGCCTACGCCCCCCCGGTTACCACCAACCCTGGATTCATGGTGACCGGGCCGGCCTATATTACCGGCAACGGAGGCCCCGCTCCCTTTTCGAAAAATGACACAGTGCTATCCATGCTGCAGGTCTGCGTCAACGGAGGATCGGACGTCCCGTTTTCCAACGTGACCCTGGTGTTCGGAGCTCCCGCGAGTGGCCATTTCGGCGCGCAGGCGATTCACGGCGTCGTTCGCAAGTCGAAATTGTCCGATTTCGACGACGAACATCGTTGAGCATAAGCGGCGGACTGGCGCTAAGGAGTTTTCGGCGGAATCACTCGTGCCAGTCCTTGCGCGGATGTCGTTGATGCAAACGCTGGCGATCGGATGCGCCGCGGACGGCGCGTTCGATGATTACGCGTGGGCCGCGTATTCCGTCCTACCCGCGCAGATCGAGTGCGGGCATTTGCAATCCACGTCCGGGACATCTTCCATTGCCTCGCATTGCGGGCTGCAATATTTCTCCGAAGCGACCTGACAGGTACAAACCGGATGTGCGCATTTCTTGGTTTCGCTGGTGGCCATAGGCTCCTCCCTTTGCGTTGGTGAAAAGCGTGAGTGTAGCAGTTTCCCTCGCCAAAACAGACTGAGATCTGAATGAAATGCGGCTGAGACCTGGTACGTCGCGCCGGCGTCTTTACTTTTTTCCGACGACTTCCAGAACCGAACTGGCGACGTAATTCACTTGCTCGCCGGTCATGCCGGGAAATAGCGGCAGACTCAAGACGCGTTCGCAGGCGCGTTCGGCGTAGGGAAATGTTCCAGCGGGGTAGCCGAGCGAGGAGTATGCGGGCTGCAGGTGGATCGGCTTGGGATAATGTACCGCGGTGTCAATGCCGCGCGCAGCGAGTTGCGCGATGACGGAATTGCGGTGGTATTACCCGCGCTCGGTACACGCGATCACCGCGGGCAATCCCGGAGCGCGGGCGCGCTTGTACCGGAACAGCATCGCGCCGCAGTGGGTTTTCACGGCATGCATCATTTGCATGTGGGCATTTCGCGCACGTGCCGGAGCTCTGCTGATGCTTGGTCCGAGCACGACGCTACGGCTGGGAATTGCATTGGTGACAGCCGCGCTTAGTGTCGACTTGCTACCGCTGCGGCGGCGGACGCTCTTTGCGCGACATAACTGGCCCGAGCTCGTGCGTAGCACGCTTGGTTACGCCGATCCCCTTGTGTCGCGCACGTAGTGCACACCGCGTGCATGTATCTTACTGAATAACATTCCAGGCGTTCGGCGCAAAGATACCGACGCGGCGAGCCCAGTCGATTTAGATTTGCAACCCGCGACTAACTCGCTGCATAATCAATGGAAGTCGAATGGTCAACTCCTGATAAGTTCTATAAAAGGAGTGAAGAAAAAAACACTTTTCCAGTGGCTGGATTTTTTCTTGGCTTCCAGCTCACCGCGTTGAGCAGACTTTGGCAGATAAAATCAGCAAAGAAGGGCGATTGCGATTGCAGCACACGCGAGTGGCGCAATCCACGGATGGTGGCGAATCATTCCAGCACTGACCTCAAGACTGCGATTCCAGATACTTGGATGGTATCCATGGGCCGCACAGATGGCTACTGCCCGATTAGCAGTTTGTTGAAAAAGCCCCGGGACCGGCATTCCGAGGGCGGATGTTGTCCGAGGAATCTCTCTTTTTGTTGGGCTTTCGCCTAAATGGGATTCTTCGCGATGACCAGAATGGTCAATAAAAAGTGTTTTTCAACAAACTGTTAGTTGCGTACCCGAGCGATAATGCGACGCCTGTACGTCTCAGGCTCTAAGTGAGCGTCGAGATATTCCGCAATTAGGATGCTATTGGGACGTTGGAGTATGTTCCTTTCCACAAACTTCGTGGCAAGCGTGCCGCGCAGAACCTTGGTACAGGTACTCATACGTTCCACTTCAGAACGCTGATCGAACCTCGATTACGTAAATTGCTAAAATAGTCTTACTTTGAGGTCTAGATAAGGACAGTCGTGGGAAGGTCCGCTCCTGAGGAGTAGCTCTCATGCAAGTAGTATGTCTATCGATCCCCGGTAAGGTCCACGTGTGCCGTTTTTCTCTCTGGATTCTGATCATGTTTGTGTTTTCCATGATGTACCCGCCATTGGCGCATGCTGGGGGGCCTACGACAACAACTTTAACTTTGTCATCTTCGTCGGTCGCCTCGGGGACCGTGGTCACTTTCACGGCTGCAGTGTCGAATGGCTCGCCAGTGACGAAAGGAACAGTGATATTTTGCAACGCGGCCGCGACATATTGCGACGACCCCCCAACAGTAATTGCGACGGCGCAATTGACGTCGGCCGGAACGGCGGTGATCAAACTCGTTCCGGGGATAGGGACCCACACCTATACGGCCATCTTCAACGCAACAAAAACGAACAACACGAGCACCTCATCGGTGCAAACGCTTGTAGTAACCGGGACGTACGCGACGACGACGACGATTTCCGCATTGGGCTCGGCGGGAAACTACACTCTCAACGGCACCGTAGTCGGCGCGGGTAGCACAACTCCATCGCTGACCGGCGGCGTGTCTTTCGATGATACGACGAACGGCAACTTCGTTCTGGGCTCGACTGTGCTCGGTACGGCTGCCTCGTCTCAGATTCTTAGCACGGGAGTGCTATGCACAGTGGGAACCAATCCTGATAATCTTATAGTCGCGGACTTAAACGGGGACGGCCACCCCGATATAGTAGTCGCAAATTATACCAGTAACACCATCAGCGTACTTATCGGAAACGGCAATGGCACCTTCCGGTCACACGTCACCTATGCCACAGGGATGAATCCCGGGGGTTTAGTCGTTGGAGACTTCATCGGGAATGGCAAGCTGGACGTAGTGGTGACAAATTACGGAAGTAACACCGTGAGCGTTCTATTAGGAAACGGAGACGGCACCTTCCAGCCGCAGGTGACATATCCGACGGGGACCGGGCCCGGTGGCGTCGTCGCGTGGGATTTTAGTAGGGACGGTGCACTGGACTTAGCAGTGGCAAATTACGGAAGTAACACCCTAAGCGTTCTAATAGGAAATGGTGACGGCACGTTCAAACCGCAGGTTACCTACGCGACCGGAAGCGCTCCAACTTCTTTGGCGGTGGGTGATCTCAAGAGTAATAAAGGGGCCGACCTGGTGGTTGTGGATCAAGGTAGCAACGAGGTGAGCGTGTTGCTCGGGAACGGAGACGGTACCTTTAAAACCCATGTCACCTATCCCACGGGTACGGCTCCTTACGCTATAGCTATCGGAAACTTCGATGCCGACGGTGCCCGCGACGTAGCGGTTACAAATTTAGGCAGCAGCACGGTGAGTGTGCTGCTGGGGAACGGGGACGGTACCTTCAAAACGCAGACCACGTACGCGACGGGATTACAACCTTATTTCGTGGCGGTCGCAGACCTCAACAACGACCTTATCGCCGATTTGGTAGTGGCAAACAATAACGCAAACACACTGAGCGTGCTGAGGGGCAACGGAAACGGCACTTTCCAGTCGCAGGTCACCTACGCGACGGGAGCCAATCCCCGTGCCGTAACAGTGGCGGACTTTAACGGAGACGGCAATTCTGATCTGGCAGTTGCGAACTACGGCGGCAATACGGTGAGTGTGCTGACGAACAGCGTGACACAGACCGCAGTGGCAACGGTATCCAGCGTTTCGATTCCGGGAAGCGGCACACATCTGGTTGATGCGGTTTATTCGGGAGAGCCGAACTTTACTGCTAGCACATCGAGCACGGTTTCGTTGACTGGATCGCCAGAGGCCACGACGCTCGCGTTGGCTGCAAGTCCTACATTCAGCACGTATGGTCAGTTGGTCGTACTTACGGCTACCTTGAGCCCGTCGACGGAGGGAAGTCTGACTACGAGTGGCGAGTCGGTGAGCTTTAAAAGTGGGGCGGCCACCCTAGGGACGGGAACACTGAGCGCGTTGGGTGTGGCCACGCTCACGCTCACGACGATGCCCGTAGGGATAAACAGTCTGACGGCTGTCTATCACGGAGATTCAAACTTTCTGACCAGCACTTCGTCCGCATTGAGTTTCACGGCGGCGCAGGCGGCGCTGACGGTGACGGCGAACAACGCAATTCGTGCATTCGGAGCAGCGAACCCCAGCTTCACCTACACGATCACCGGGTTCGTCAACGGCGATACGCAGGCGAGTGCCACCAGCGGAGCTCCGAGTCTTACGACATCGGCAATCACTTCGTCACCTGCCGGTAATTATGCCATCACGGCAGCCGTAGGCAACCTGAGCGCGGCGAACTACACCTTCCTATTCGTCAACGGGACGCTAGAGGTGACCGTACCAAGAAATATGCAGTTCGTGCTTCAGGGAATGAATGAAACGGTGCCCAATGCTATTCCGGTTAGTTCCCCTGGATTCGGCAGCGGCGATGCACCATGCGCGTATTCTCAATCGAGCAATCCGAGCCTTGTCTGCTACAACCCTTTGCAAATCGCATTTGATCTCAATCTGCCTGCGGTGGTTCCGGCCACTGCAACAAACATTTCGCAAGCGACTCTTGGTATCGTGAACGGCGATCCCACAACAAACATCCTGTTCGTCACGAACAGCCGTGACTCAGTGAAGGGCGGCTCCGTAACGACAACAGCGTCTTGCGATGCGACCGGATTGGTAACAAGTTTGACGATCGTTGGCAACATGGACGATGGCGGGAAGTTTACTTTCTCGGCGACCAGTGGTAAATGCGATTTCAGTCAGCCGATCAGCGGAACCTTCACGAGCACGAGCAGTGCAACCCCAGGAGATTCCGGGACATTTGTTTTGACGCCTTACACAGCGATCAATGGCACCTATCAGGGCGTGTTCGATTCCAGCGGGAATCCAATAAGCGCTGGCGTGACGGGAACCGCAACATTCAATATAACCACCAATTCAGACTTTACGGTAAACGCGACCGCGACATTGCCGGCCGGTTCACTCTGTGCCGCCCAAACATCTCCGATCTCGCTTACCACCGCCGATCCTCTGGCGCAGATTAATGGACTGGGCGCGGGCATTCCCGGAGCGGCCAACGGCGATTATCTCGATCTGCCGATGGGAGACGGGCATGGAACAGTGACGTGGATGTTTGCGCAGGGCTATGACGACACTACGGATCAATACCTTTCCTGGCCGTCGCAACTGTACTTCTCGACCTACACGATCACTGGAGTTTGTGGAGGCCAATTCGCGTGGGACAAGGTGTTTACGTTGGAACATTCGGTCCACGGACACCCCGTCAGACCGGATCCAATCTTTCCGCGCAGGCATCATCATCATTTGCTCCCTCGCCGCTGGGGTAGACAAATATCAGCGGCCGACGACGGTAAGAAATCGGAGCTGCGGCGGATCGAAAGTATCGACCTTGTTCATTTGCCGTGGTGAAGCAGTCGAGTGAGTCAATTGCGAAGCGTAATGCGGGAAACTCTTATTGGCCTGCGTGTGCGTCCGCGCCTCTTGAGAGTTTCCCTGCAATACCAGACGAGTGTCATACCACTAGCTGCTGCCCCCGATTTTCGTAACGTCCGCTAAGTCGTACGTGTGGACTTAGCCCGATTCCACTCCTCCGCGTTTATCAGGTACCAGTCGAATGCCGCTTCTGTTGTCCTGCCGGATCGATTGCAATATCTTCTTCTCCCGTGGAACACGAATTCACCTGTCCATATTGTGGAGAAGAAATTTCAATGGTGTTGGACTTGTCCGTCGACCGCCAAACCTACATTGAAGACTACGGGGTATGCTGCAAACCAATCGAGGCCAGCTTTACCGTAGAAGATGACGAACTCGCCAGCTTCTCTGCCAAGACCCTCGGCTAAAACGTGCTAACGTCGGCGCAGAACTGTCCCCAGGAGCGCACCCCGAAGAAGCCCAAAATGGGCCAAATCGTGGCTGGTCAGTTTGATTTTCCGGGCTTTGGGGACGCATCAACAAGCAACTGATATTCCGCCGACAGCACGCGAATCTTCTCCATTATGGTTTCGTGCTCGGGAGTGCGCATTCTCGTTCGGCCAAGCTCTGCCCATAATTTTTGAATTCGCTGTAGCTTGTCGATGGCTGGGTTCGTGTCATTCATGCCGCTATGTTGCACTTGGCAGGTGAGCGATAAGGGTCATTCAGATATTGCTCTTTCAGTGCACGGGCATCGGCTATCGCTCGGGAGAATCAAGTTGCAGTATCCGAGGATTCAGTGTTCGCGTCTAAGTCGGTTTTTACCATTTGCTCGACCGCTCCTCGCCACTCTGCGAGGGTTATGGCCTCTGCTGCCGCAGCAATGACCTGGGAAACCGAAACGATCTCGCGGCCTTCATTGAGTTTCAAAACCGATTCTGCCAACAGCGCCTCCATCAATTCTGGCTTCCTCGACGTCTCGTCCTCGCCGCCAATTCAGGCCGTCAGGTTGTGCGTTTGAGCAGCGCGGCCAAGCGACGATGTAGGTCATCAACGGCGTTGAAGAGCTCGACGATGCCTGGCGTATCAATGCCGACTTCAATGGATTGCAGGTCGAGAGAAAGGTCGCTCGAAATCTGTGTGGCACGTTTGACGCGCTCAGCGGACATTATCGGGAGAAGGGAAAAGGGATCGCCACCCGATTGGTCGCTGAGGCCGATCCATTTCTGCACCGCCCATGTAGTGTTCCGAATGTGGTCTACGGCGTTCCGGAATTCAGCGAGGACACGCGAGTCGAGTTTACCAGATTTTACGAGTCCCTCGAGTTCATGTAATTCGCCGGTGGAGGCTTCCAGGCGCGCTGTGATGGATGGCGTGGAGCCCTAAGCTGAATCTTGTTCGGGAGTACTCATCCGAAATTCCCTCCATGGCAGGGCTGGGCTATTGGAACGAGATTAGGGCGCGACGGCTGCCGGAGACAAGGACAATAATTCGCGCAAAGCGAATTTTAGAAATAAATGGGGGCAAACCGAGACGTTGCAGTCCGGATAGCCTCGAAGAAAACGACAGCGAAATAGTTGGTGCTCGGAGCTAGCCGCGGTCCGTCGAAAATTACGTTAACATTTAAATTTCGGTTTGCTATTGTCGGCCGGGAGTTCGAATGTGAGCCCAGCACGCAGGGTAAGTTTCGCGGTATCCGTCAAAGGAACGAATGAAAGTGGCAAACTGACGTATTCGCTTTACAAGATCTCTTTCGAGGCTGGCCGGTCTCACAAGTGCCGGCGGACGCCCTCAAGTCCGGGAATACCAATTCCCGAGAACGGCACTTTCTACATTTATCATCGCGCCGACAAGTTTGGCAGCCGTGTTACGTCACTGGGCCGCGGGCTCGAGCAGGCGTTTTTGCGCTACCAGAAGTTCGAAGCGCAGGAGCAGCGCAAGGAAGACCGATTGCTGCCGTTGGAAAGCTCGGGCGCTGAGGAATCTGCGGAGCGTGTCCTGATTACTGATGCGGTTACCCGACACCTGGCTATGATAGCGGAACGCGACTTGAGCGCGGCGACACGCGCAGCGCACAAAAGCGCCTTGGAAGACTTCAGAGCGTCCTGCCAGAAGACTTTCGTGGACGAAATCGTCCGTGACGATGTTGTTTTGTATCTGTCGCGGATGAAACAGAACTTGCAGCAACGCCGTTCAAGTCAACGAAACTTCACGCTTCGGGGGCGACTGGCGCTTCTAAACAGCTTCCTTGGGCAATACGAAAAGACGAAACTCCTCTCGCGAAAAGAATGGCCGGTGGCTGTAAAGACGAAGCCCCCGTTTTCACCCAGGAGAAGTGGACAGCGATAATGGATGCGACGATCGCACGAAAGGGTGATGCCGATGGATTGATCGCGAGGAAGGCAGAAGAGAGAATACGTCTTACGTTCTTCCGCTTTACCGCATGCCTCGACATGGAAGTGGCTGCGGCGGAGTATAGCGACATCGATGCCAAGACCTGCTTATTTCACGTCAACGCAAAGCCACATCTCAATTGGCAACCGAAACGCTTGGTGGAACGCGAGATTGTTCTGCCTGCGGAATTCGTGAAGTGCTTGCTAGCGCGACGAGTTGCGAAAAACTCTTCAAGGCTGCTGTTTCCGAATGCGGTCGGAAACGTAGACCATAACTTAATCGGTTTTTTGAAATCCGCAGCGAAGCGAGCGAGAATTGCGGAGCACGAAACTTTCCATAAAATCGACGCACGACGGCATTCGACTATGCGGCGAGATTTGGTATCGCCAATTGCCTAAAGTTACTGGGCTGCAGCAGTTTTGCAATGGCCACGCGCTATGGCGACGCCGAAGATATAACGTCCCCTGACAGGCGCAAGGACATGGAGGAATTCCTTTCCAGACTTGTTGCCTGCTAATTACGCAGCCTCGTTGTATGCGCGTGAAATCTGTCGTTGAGATGAAACGTGCCCGCCAAAATCCGCCGGAAACTCTTCCGAGCGAAGCAGCATCCGGCGATCACGGCGTTTTTCGCTCGGGCCCAGAGGGTGATCAGTTTCGTGCGGCCTTCGTTGGGGTAAAGCGGACTGCTGCCAACCTGTCCTGCTGCTTGCTCCTGGCAGCATTGCTCTTTCATGCGGCCCTGGACTGGCACTCCTTCGATCTCGTCTAGCGCGCCCTGCGAAAGTGAGCGAGGCGCGAGCAGGTCCGAGCGTCCTGGGATTATCGTGAGCGGTCCGACTCCTATTTCCTCCCGACAACATCCACTACCGAGGCCGCCACATAGCTGATTTGCTCGGCGGTCATGCCGGGGAACAGCGGCAGGCTCAAGACGCGCTCGCAGGCGCGTTCGGCGTTGGGAAATGTTCCAGCGGGGTAACCGAGTGAGGAGTATGCGGGCTGCAGGTGGATCGGCTTGGGATAATGCACCGCGGTGTCAATGCTGCGCGCAGCGAGTTGCGCGATGACGGAATTGCGGTTGTTCACGTAAATCACAAACTGGTGGTAAACACATTCATCGCGCGGATCGTCGTCGGGCATCTCCAGGCGCGCGCCTTCGAGCAACCGGCGATATTCCTTGGCAATTTCGCGGCGCTTTTGCGTCCATGCATGCAGGCGGCGCAGTTTGATGCGTAGCACGGCGCCCTGAAATCCCTGCATTCGGTAATTGTAACCGGGGAATTCGTGGTCGTAACGCGCGGTCTGTCCATGGGAACGCGCGGCGCGCGCGAATTTCGCAATGGCGTCGTCGTTGGTGGTGAGCGCGCCACCCTCTCCATATGCGCCCAGGTTTTTCGTGGGATAAAAACTGAACGCCGCGGCCAGGCCGAACGACCCGACGCGCTGGCTGCGATAGCGGGCGGCGTGAGCTTGTGCCGCGTCTTCCAAGATGCGCAAGTGGCGTCGCGCGGCGATTTCGCGGATGGGGTCCATGTCAGCGGGGCGGCCGTAGAGATGCACGGGCAGAATGGCGCGAGTGCGCGGTGTAATCGAGCGCTCGATGAGCCGGGGATCCAGATTCGCGGTGGCGGGGTCAGTGTCAACGAACACCGGGCGCGCGCCGCAATAAGTGATGGCTTCTGCGGTCGCCAGAAAAGAGTTCGGCGTGGTGATGACGTCGTCGCCGGACTGCACGCCGAGCGCCAGCAAGCCCAGATGCAGCGCGGCCGTCCCGCTACTCAGAGCTACACAGTGCTTGACGCCGCAGAAATCGGCGAACTCGCGCTCGAAAGCCTCGACTTCCTCGCCCTGCACGAACGATGCATTCCGGCAGACGCGGTCGAGCGCCGGAAGAATCTCATCGCGCTGCTCCGCATATTCGGATTGCAGATCCAGCAACGGGACTTTCATCACGGTGGCATTCTCGCCCATGGAAAAACTGTACTGCACCCTGACTCGTGCCACAAGTCCATGTGGAGGAACGTTTCGGAATTCCTGCTTCCTGGAGGCGTTCGTTGACGCGAGAGGACCATTCATCCCGGCGGCCCGGGCCGGATGCCCGTCAGAACTAAATTTGCACTTCTGGGAAGCTTTTTTGCCGTCCTGCGCGATAGTTTACGATTCCGTGTTGATTTATAAGGTGTTACAGTAAGAGTCGATGGAAGGCGGATTGCACCATAGTCGTGCAGCCTGACGCGGTTCGACCGCATAGGCCAGCAAAACAGGTGGGATGATGAAACTACTTTTGCGAAGTGCCGCGGTAATCGCGTTCTTGGCTCTGGTTTCGGTCAGCGCGGCGAGGGCTGACGGCAATACGGATTTGTACTACTCCCTTACTGGACCCGGAGGCGTTACGGCTTCGTTCTATCTGCCTGTGAACCCGACCATCGCCCCTCAAAATGTTGAGGGGACTTTCGGGTTCGTGGTGACGCCGATTGATATGATGCTGAATGGAGCTCCTGACCCCGACGGCGGATACGTCACGTTCTACGACATAAGTTTTGGAGGCGGCCTCACCCTTGACCAGGGCGAGGTGTTCGACCTGATCAACCCGAGCGATTCGAACATTGCGCTGTTCACCAGCGGCACCGAAGCGGCACCGACGATGCTAGACGTTTCCGGGGATATTCCGCTGATAAACTTTCCGACCGGGCCCGCGGGATATACTCTGACAGTCACGCCGGTTTCGACGACGCCGGAACCTGCATCACTCGTGCTGGTTGGTGCGGGGCTAGTTGCGCTGTTCGTAAAGCGCCGGCTTAGCGTTTCGCAGTAGTAGTTCGCCCGCACAAGGCGGCGCTCGCCGCCTTCTTGCAATTTAAATCTTGCACTGAGTAGCGTTCGGCTTCGTTGCCGCGTAGTTTTTCTGGAGCCACGCGCACGCTCGCGAAGATTCAGATATGTGTAAGTGTGCCGGTAACTCTGGTGCGGCGCAGCGCCCAACCAAACACCATGAACGACAGCGGGATTAGGATCGCGGCGAAAATCAACAGGGCCGCGATCGAGGGCCACAGCTCGCGCCATCCCGCGCCGCCCAGCAGCGCGGCGCGCATTCCTTCCAGGGAGTAAGTGACCGGAATCAAACGCGCCAGAATCCGCAGCGGGCCCGGTAGAACGCTGACCGGATACATCATCCCGCCGACCATGCCGGAAATTCCCAGCACCAGCCACTTCGCGGGATTCCCGCGCTTGAACAGTACCGCATAGCTCGCCGAAATAATTCCCAACCCCGCAAACGCAAGAATGGACGCCAGCAGAATCGCGACGGCTCCTGGCCAATTCGCCGCACGCGGCGTGAAATCGAAAAGCAGCGCGCCCCACGCAAGATAGACGCAGGTCCGCAGCGCCAGTGCCGTGAACGGATACACCGCCGAGCCCGCCAGAATCACGGGAAGCGCAGTCTGCGTTACCAGCAAAGCTTCCAGCGTGCGATTCTGCCGCGCTTCCTCGATGCTAGAATCAAAAGCGGTGAGCGATACGCTGAGATAATCGAAAAATGCGAAGCCCACCAGTGTAAACGCAAAATAATTGCTGCCGTCGGGCAGCGCGCGGGCTAGCTCGGGGCTCTCAACGAAGCGAGACAGGTAGTAGAACGTCGCCACGCCGAAAAGCGCTTGGAACGCTTCCAGCAGCAGGGCCCCGCGATATCCGCGAGCGATTGCAAAATCGCGCATGAAGAACGCAGCAATCTTGCGCAGTGCACGCGCCAAGTTCACGACTGCACCTCGGCAGGTGCGGAACGGCGTGCGAGACGCGTGATGGCATCTTCCAGGCTCGCGGCGCCGGCCACTGCGCACAGTCCGCGCGGAGAATCAAAAGCCGTGACGCGTCCTGCTTCGAGCAATAACACGCGGTCGGCGATTTCGGCGACTTCGCTTAAGGTGTGCGACGCGAAAAGCAGCGCGGTGCCGTGCTGGCGCACCAGGTCGTCCTTCAGCAGTCGGCGGAAATCCGCGGCTGCCAGTGGATCGAGGCTGCGCGTCGGTTCATCGAGCAGCAATACAGCCGGCTGGTGGAGCAGTGCGCGCGCGAGGCCTACGCGATGGGTTATGCCGGTGGAGAGAGTGCGCACCTGGCGATCCAGATCCGCGGTAATGCCCATGCGTTCGGCGGTGAGCCTGATGCGCGCGCGAGCTTCCGCGCGGGACATGTTGTTCATGGCTGCAAAGAAGCTGAGATTTTCCCGGGCGCTCAGTCGGGTGTAGAAACCTTCGTCACCGCCGGTGTGGTAGCCAAACTGGCGCCGCGCTCGCGAGGGATGGCGCTCTACGTCGCAATCGGAAATTGCGGCGCGGCCGTGGGTGGGAAGAATCAGGGTGGCGAGAATGCGGAGGAGCGTGGACTTTCCCGCGCCATTTGGCCCCACGATTGCTACAGCCTCACCGGGCTGGACCAAAAAGGAAATCCCGGCGAGGGCGCGCTCCGTAGGACGCGCGACGGGATGCAGCAGCGCACGCCAACCAGAACGTGCAGGCGGAAAATATTTTTCAAGCGCTTCCACGCAAATAGCAGGCGAAGGCATTACGGTCGTTATAACCGAATCATCACGGCGAATCCAGTTCCGTCATTGCTGTTCGGGGCGGGTGACAGTAGAATAGAGGTCGTCGAGTCGATATCCGCAGCGCGTGTGGATCGAACCGGTCCTCCGTCGCCGAGCTATATGACGGAAGAATTGCCCCAGCCCAATGCCACGGGAGCGGCCACAATGGACTCACCTCTCTCCTCACATACGATTGTTGTCGCTGCAACCGAACAGGTCTCGTGTCCTCTCGGTGAGGAAGCAGCGATTCTGAACCTGAAGAACAGCGTGTACTACGGGATGAATCCGGTGGGGGCGCGTGTTTGGGAGCTGCTGAAGCAACCAAAGAGCGTTACGGAGCTGCGCAACACCTTGCTCGAAGAATATGAAGTGGATGAAGTGCGATGCGTCGACGATCTGCTGGCGCTGCTGGAAACGATGCGGAGCGAAGGATTGATCGAAGTTCGTGGCGCGGCGGCCGGTGCGTGACGAGCGCGACTTTGTTCCGGCCGGCGGGTTCAAAATGACAGTGCACGCTTTGTGGACACTGGCGGAGTTCCTGCCGATAAGGCAATCATGACGGAACGCTGGCAAAAGTTCTGGCGGTTCAGCAGTTATCAGCGCAGCATCGCGCTGGAAGCGGCTGGCGGACTTCTGGCCACCTGGCTGGGATTGCGACTGGCGGGCTTTCGCCGCTGGAAGCGTGTCCTGGCATGGCTGGCTCCATCCGCGAATACCACCATGCGTCGCCAGAACGCCTCGCAAAGAGAACTGGCGGAATTGATCGCGCGCATGGCGGCAGCAGCGGCGCGGAATGTATTCATTGATACGAATTGCCTGGAGCAGTCGCTGGTGCTGTGGTGGCTGCTGCGGCGGCGCGGAATTTCAGCGGAGCTGCGCATTGGAGCCCGGAAGGAATTCGGGCGCTTCGAAGCGCACGCATGGGTGGAAGTGGATGCGGCGGTGTTGAATGACGCAAGCGCCGAGCACCTGCATTTCACTCCATTCGACGGTCCGATCTCGCCCCTGGAGGCGCGCACCTAATGAGCGGCATCGTGGGCATTTACGAGCGTAGTGGCGCGCCGGTGGACCGCGGGCTGTTGCAGGCGCTCGCGCATTTTCTTTCCTTTCGCGGGCCGGACGCGCGGGAAACCTGGTCGCACGGCGCGATTGGCTTGGGCCACACCATGCTGCGCACCACGCACGAATCGCAAATTGAGCAGCAGCCCGCCAGCCTCGATGCCCAGCTGTGGGTCACCGCAGATGCGCGCATTGATTGCCGCGAGGAATTGGAAAAGAAGCTCACGCAACAGGGACAAGGCGCGGCGGGTCGCGCGGCCACTGACTCCGGCTTGATTCTGCGCGCGTATGCGGCCTGGGGCGCGGAGTGCGTGCAACATTTGCGCGGGGATTTCGCATTTGCCATCTGGGACGCGCGCAAGAAGATCTTGTTTTGCGCGCGCGATCATTTTGGCGTGAAACCTTTTTATTATTCCGAACTGGGCGAGCTTTTTCTTTTCAGCAACACACTGGACTGCCTGCGCCAACATCCCAACGTTTCCGAGGACTTGAACGATGCCGCGATCGGAGATTTTTTGCTCTTTGGGTTGAACTGCGACGTCGCCACCACTACTTTCCGTGACATCCGGCGCCTGCCCGCGGCTCATGCCATGACCATCAGTTCCGACGGACTGCGCATCCAGCGCTACTGGTCGGCTCCCACGGATGGGCGCATCCGCTACAAGAGCGCGGGAGATTACGTCGAACATATTCAAATACTGCTGCAAGCGGCCGTAGCGGACCGCACGCGCGTGGATCGCGCGGGAATTTTGCTCAGCGGCGGCCTGGATTCGGCGAGCATCGCCACGACGGCACGCGATCTGGCCGCCAGCGCCGGTGGCCCGCAGGATTTGCGCGCCTACACCGTGGTCTATGAGTCTTTGTTTCCTGACCAGGATGGCCGCTACGCGCGCGAAGTGGCGGAATTCCTAAAGATTCCGCAGCAGTTTATTCCGATGGATGAGCTGCGTCCGTTCGAACGGTGGGAGGAGGCCGAATTCAGGTCGCCCGAACCGGTTGACGACCCATTTTTTGTGGGCCTGTTTGACCAATTCCGTACCATCGCTGCGGATTGCCGCGTGGTGCTCTCAGGCGAAGGTGCTGACAACCTGATGCTCTTTGAGATGTGGCCGTTTGCGCGAGACCTGGTGCGAAATCAGGAATGGGGCAGCCTGTTCCGCGAATCTTCCCGCTATCTCCGGCTGCGCCCGTCTGTGATTCCCGGGCTGAAACGCCGCGTACAGGGTTTTTTCGGCAGCGATCCCAGAGAGCTGGTGTTTCCGCGCTGGCTGGTACCAGACTTTGCGCGCCGATTGAACCTGAGGGACCGGGCCAAGGAATGGGGCCAGCTTCCGGCCGCCCGCCCCCACCCCATCCTTCCCAAGGCCCACGCTTCGCTCGCGTTGCCGCAGTGGTCTTCCTTGTTCGAGCAGGAAAATCCGGGAGTTACACGCTGCACGGTTGAGGTGCGGCATCCCTTTTTGGATTTGCGGGTGGTGAATTTCCTTCTGGCTCTTCCGCCTTTCCCATTATTTTTCCAAAAACAGCTTTTACGAGCGGCTGTGGCGGGGAGATTGCCTGAAAGTGTGCGTATGCGGCCGAAAACACCTCTGGCGGGCAGCCCTTTGGTTGAGCATATAAAACAAGCGCGAGCAGGATGGCTGGATCAGGTGACATGGGACGGCGAAATGGATTCTTACGTTGACAAGTCACTACTCGCGGCGTTTCGAAATGAAAGGAACTCGGAGCGGGCTCACTCCGCTCTGCGCCCGCTTTGCCTTAACTTTTGGTTGCAGTCAGCGCGTAAGGTCCGGTATAACTTGCGTGCGGAGGTTCGCAATGCTTAAGCCCGTTAAACGGGACAATAAGAAACCATATTCCTCTCCAATTATAACCGTGTACGGAACCGTACAGGAATTGACCCGGCAGGTCGGGATCTCCCACACCAACGACGGAGGGTCGACGCCGCGAATAAAAACACAAGTCTAGTCGCGCAGGAATTCGCACCAGTGTCAGAAGTGCGTTTGAAAACGGGCGGAGCAACCTCTCTGGAGCGCGTGCGGTGGCCGCAGGTCAGGAACATCTTGAAAGTTCGGCTGAAAGTTTGTGCCGTGGGTCAGAGAACCCTGGCCTTTGACCGCAGTGAATTTCACTTACGCCGTCTTCGGCTTGTTGCTCCGCTGCAATCTCTCGATTCCTGAGCTAACGGTTGTAGGTCCAGGCCGCAACGATTCCCCGTTTGAGTCATTGAACGAACGAACTGTCGCGATTCACCTCGGCACTTCGCCCTATAGCAACGGGGCGATTCCACCCAGTCGCGAAGAGCTCAGCTACGACAGCCCGTATAAGGACGCAACGGGAAACCCGGCACTGAGAATTTGGAAGGCTGAGGGCTCCCGTTATTTGCGGCTCGCCTACTTCGACGGGGCGCAATTTTGGCTGGATCGCGAGGGCACGGAAGTCTGGGCGACCTGGCCGAGCAGCTTGGCGATCGAAGACACGGCCACGTATCTGCTGGGACCGGTATTGGGGATCCTGCTGCGGCTGCGGGGCGTGACATGCCTGCACGCCAGCGCGGTAGCGTTCGGCGAAAAGGCCGTGGCGTTTGTCGGATCCGAAGGCGCTGGAAAATCCACGACGGCGGCGGCGCTGGCGCGGCGCGGCCACGCGATTTTGTCCGATGACGTGGTCACGCTTGCCGAACGCAATGGATCGTTCTTTATTCATCCCGCGTACCCGTATCTGTGTCTCTGGCCCGAGTCCGTGGAATCACTGTACGGTTCCCGGGATGCGCTGCCGCAATTCAGCGCGAATTACGAAAAGCGCTGCCTGTCACTGGGAAAACAGGAGTTGCGGTTCGCGCAACAAGCATTGCCGCTGGCTGCGATTTATATCCTAGGCGAGCGACGCGGCGATCCTGCCCCATTGGTTGAAGAACTCACGCCGCAGAGAGCGTTCCTCGCCCTCGTGGCCAACACATTCGCGACCAATACGCTTGATAGCGGCATGCGCGCGCGGGAATTCGAAACACTCGCGCGGCTGGCGCCCAGCGTTCCCATTCGCGCGCTTTTCGCGCATCACGATGCCGCGCGCCTGCCTGATCTCTGCGATCTGCTCGCCGAGGAGGCGCAAAAGCTGCATTTGTGGAAGTCCCCACCCGTTTAGCACGGAAACCCTTGATTTAAGTTGCTGTTCAAAGAGAGCAGCTCTTTGAATACCATGTAGTGGAATAGTCAGCCATGCTAAGCCATCCTGAGGTTTCCGGTCCAAACAAGCTGTGCTACCGTCCCCGTTCAAATGGCGTGTCCGTCCCCCACGATTTGGCGCCTTCGCCAGAGCCCGTGGGTAATCGGGTGTTCGCAAAATGAGGGCTTTCTAATTCCCGTCGACTGGGCCGCTGGCACGATTCCTTTTAATTCACCGAAATTCATTTCAGAAAAAATAGGCTGGGGAGTAACTCCATGCGGACGAAATCTCCGCTGATAAGAATTGCAATCATGGCCGGCGTACCATTGGCCATCCTTGTTTTGTTTTCGTCGGTGCATATGGAACGCCGCGCGCAATCATCCCAGCCCATTGCGAGCAATCATACAGCTGCCTCGGCCCAGCCTGCGGCTCCGCTCTCCCCCGCGCAAAAGGAAAATTTGACGAGCGCGAACGGCGTCGCATTCGTCTCGCTTCTCAACATCGTGAATGGCACGCTGCAGTACTCAACCTTTGTGGGCGGCAGTGCCAGCGACACAGGCTTCTCGATTGCATCGGACTCAGCGGGCCTCGCTTATGTGGCCGGACTGACACGTTCAACTGATTTTCCCGTTACGCAAGGAGCCTTGCAGGAAGCGCGCACCAATCCGAAAGGCTCCGGGTTCGTATCTAAAATCAGCCCGAACGGGCAGGGCTTGGCGGATCTGGTTTACTCCACATACTTCACGGGACAAGTTCAGAACGCTGCGACCACTCGGGACAGCGCTCGGGGAATCGCTGTCTCCGGCACCAACGGCTTCATCACAGGTTTTATGACGTCGCCCGACGTGCTGACCTGCGCGGGAGCATTCCAAACGGCGCTGGGAGCTCCAGGCGCAACGAACGCCTTCGTCGCCGATTTACCGCTTACGCCGACGATCACGATTACGCCCGCCAGCAACAATTTCGGATCGCAGCTGGTCGGCACACCCACCGCGCCGTTCTTCTTCACGATTATGAACAACACGACGTCAGCGATCACATCGCCGCTGACGATCATCATCACTGCCACAGCAGGCAACGCCGGGGATTTCAGCGCCCCAGCGGCGGGTGGGACTTGCACTGCGGGCGCGGGTCTCGCGCGCCGGAGGAGCTTCCTGCGCGTTGGGCCTGACACACACTCCCTTGGCCGCAGGCTCAGACGCTGCAACGCTGAAGACGCCTGACAGCGCCGACACACCGCCTGCGCCGGGGCAACTTCATCCGCTGGCAGTCGGCCTCACAGGCACCGGCAGCGCTACCGCGGACTACTCGGTTTCCATTGCGGCCATCAATGTGGCCAAAGGCGAGACCGGCTCGTTCCCAGTGGTTGTCACCGGCACGGGCAGCTTTACCGGAGCGGTAACTTTCACTTGCACTCCCGGAACCAGAATGCTGATTACCTCGTGCTCCTGCCCTCCGCGAATCTAACGCAGGCTTCGCGGGTCGCGACCGTAAGCGGTTCCATCACAGCCGCGGCCTTCCTTGTGCCGCCGCAATCCATGAAGATGCCGCCGTCCGCGTTGTTGCGGCAGGTGGTCTTCATCATGATGGCGATTGCTCTGTTGTTCATGCTTCCTTCAGCCCGGCGGTTCCGCACGCGCCTGGGAATGGTGGGAGCGATAATCGTGTTCGTGCTTTTGGCAGGTTGCACCGGATCACCTTCGGGAAACAAGTCGTCAACCATAACGATTACAGCGTCGTCGGGAGGCGTCACCAAGACAGCGATTGCCGTGAACGTGACCATCACGCAATAAAAGCCAACTCAACCGCAGTCCGGGCCGCGCGGCCTTTTTTTGTGCGCGTGGGCCCTGCTGCCAGCGTCCCTTTCGCTTCAACACTTCTACAGCTTGCGGAAAAACGTCAGGAACGCAAAGCTTTTGACTCTGTAGCGGCCAGTTCTGGGCGGGCGCCTTTGACGTTGCCATTGCGTTTGTAGCGACGCACCTGAGTGCACGATCGCTGGCGCGGCCAAGCGGGCGCCGCAGAATCAGGCCTCCTTCGTTTTCAGATGATTTGCGCAGCGGTTCCGCAACGAAGATTGTTAACCGACCAAACTATTTGATTCCATTCATGTTTTAGCCGAGGTACGTTCAGAGAGCAAATTCGCATTGTGTTTTTGCGCTTGACTTCTCTTCGTTTCTTGTATATATATCATGTATAAGTTATGAGCGACCCTGTGAACCGCACCAAACTCTCCGCCGTCGAGCGCAACTTCCGTTCCCGCATTGCGCAGCTTTCCT
>JABCZK010000016.1 GCA_013289695.1 Acidobacteriota bacterium | reverse complement strand
CGCTGTTCTAAATCCGTAAGGGACTGGGGCATGTGGTGGTCCTCCTGTTCCGAGCGTATAATATACGCAAGGAAATGGCCACCCGAAAACGATATTAGCCCCTTCTCCCTTTAAAGTCGCGCGCCCGACAACACCCACTTCCTTGACGTCCACTCTCCCGATTTGCTAGGCTGCGCCCATTCGCCTCCGCCGCGGACGTGGGTGACGCCCGCGGTCAGCGAATTGACGTCCCCCTTCCCCTGGGAGAATCATGGAAACATTTTCGGCGCTCTTTGAACTTGCGAGCGTGTCTCTGGCCTGCCGCGATCAGGATACCCTGCTGAAGACTTTCGCCGCGCGCGTCGGGGCCACTCTCGGCGCTCGCGCGGTATTCGTCTGGACCAACGGCGCCTCCTCCAAAGGCGCCGAAGGCCTGGTCTGCCGCATGCGCTGGAATGAGCCGGGCGAGCGTTTCGCTCCGCTGGGTGAATCGGTCAGCGAAGGCTTGCTCGCCGAAGTTTACGAGTCCGCCGAAACCCGCCGCGTCAGCAGCAAGGAAATCGTCGCCGATGACTTCGAGCACCTCGACGAACCCAGCCGCGCCCGCGTCAAATCCGCCATCGTAGTTTCCCTGCCGGGCGCTCAACGCGCCGAAGGCGTCGTCGAAGTTCTCAACAAACGCGCCGGCGAATTCACGGCCGACGACGCGCACTTTCTCGAAGAGGCCAGCCGCCTCGCCGGCTCCGCGCTCACCAATCTCGAAGCCATCGAAAGGGAACGGCAATCTCAACTCTTCACGCTCGAGCGCCTCACCGCGCTTTACGATCTCGGCCGCACCTTCACCTCGACCCTCGAACTCGGCGTTCTCGTTCCTGTTGTCGCCGGGAAAATTCGCGACATTATGGGTGCCGGCGCCTGCAGCGTTTGGCTCGCCGACCCCGGCTCGCAGGATCTGTACCTCGCAAAAAAAATCGGCGAAGATCCCACGGTCGAAGACGACGCGCGCGTTTCCCTCAGCGAAGGCCTCCTCGGCGGAGTCGCCCAATCCGCCAATCCGAAATTAGTCGAAAATCCATCCGAAGAGCCGGGTCTCGCAGAACGCCTCGAAGCCGCCGGCGAATTCGAAATCCAATCCTGGATGTGCGCCCCGCTCCGCAAAGAAAACGACGTCCTCGGCGTCGTCGAGCTAGTCAACAAAGCCGACGGCACGCCCTTCAACGAAGACGACCTGTTCTTCCTGTCCTCCATCAGCGAACAGGCGGCCGTAGCGCTGCACAACGCCAATCTCCTCGACGCCGAGCGCAAAGTTCACGCTCTCGATGCGCTCCTGAAAATTTCGCGGGAAATCACTTCCACTCTCGACCTCGATCATGTCCTCTCCACCGTAGTCCAACAGGCCGCCTCCGTAATCCCTTTCGATCGCTGCGTCATCGGCTTCTTCGATCGCGGTCGCTTCGTCCTCGGCGCGCTTTCCGGCGAAACCGAAGTTCCCAAGACGCGCGAGATGAGTGATCTCCGCACTCGCCTGGAATGGGTTGCAGATCAGGAAGGCGCCGTCTCGGCGGATCTCTACGACGACGGCTGGCACGTCGAGCCCCAAGAAGCTCACGCCCAGATCGTTTCGTTCCTTGAAGAGCACAACGAAAATGGTTTTTACGCGCTGCCGCTCCGCGACGATCAAGGAACCCTCGGCGTCTTGGCCCTGCTCAGCAGCGATGCCGATTTCCTCAACGACAACAATAAAGAAACGGTCGCCATCCTTGCCAACCAGACCACCGTCGCCATTCGCAACGCGCAGCTCTATCAACAAGTCCCGCTCGCCAATCTGCTCCAGCCCTTCTCCCAGAGAAAAAAGAAATTTCTCGCCGCGATGCCGCGCAGCCGCTGGGCGCTCTACGCACAGCGCGCCGCTCTTGCCGTCGCCTTTCTGCTAGTAGTCCCCTGGCCCCTGCGCGTCGGCACCGATGCCACCGTCGTTCCCGCCGAACGCCGCATGGTCAGCGCGATTGATGGCGGCGTGGTTCAGCACGTCTTTGTTCACGAAGGCGACAACGTTCAAGCCGGCCAGGTCCTCGCCCAGCTCGATGACGGCGAAGATCGCGTAAAGCTGGCGCAAGCCGAAGCCGCCCTCGCGCAGTCCCGCCGCGAACTCGCCGAGGCCGAATTTCGCAACGATCCCTCGGCCGCAGGCCAGGCCAAAATCCGCTCCGACCTGCACGACGCCGAAGTGCAACTCGAGCAGCAGCGCGTCGCCGCATCCCAATTGCGCTCGCCCATCGCCGGAATCGTCGTCACTCCGAAAGTCGAAGAAAAAACCGGAACCATGGTCAAGCCCGGAGATAGTTTCGCCGAAATCGTCGGCCAGGATCGCATCGCCGCCGAAATGAGCGTGCCCGAAACGGACCTCGAGCTCGTGCACCCCGGCAATAAAGTCGCCCTCAAGCTCAACGCCTTCCCCACCGCCACCTTCGAAGGCACCGTCGAACGTGTAGGCGCACAAACCCAAGCCGCCGCCGGCGAACAATACTTCCTCGCCCGCGCCATCTTTAATAATCCCCGCGGCCTCGCGCGCGATGGCATGGTCGGTCGCGCCAGGATTCACTCGGTCGGCGGCTGGTTCCAAAGCGGATGGTATCCGGTCGGCTACACCTTGTTGCGCTCGCCGATCCGCTGGCTTTGGGAGAAGATTTGGAGCTGGATGCCATGAGGTCCGCTCAAGCGCTCGATCAAAGCAGCAGGATGCCAAAAGGACTGATCATGAACAGAAGTGCAAACCTGTTTTTCATCGCCGCGTTGGCGCTCGCCGCCAACGGTTGCGATAATTCTTCCGTCGCCTCGAGCCCAAGTCCCACCCCGCCGCCCGCCGTCGCCGCTCCCGCAACTGCTCCCGCGAAACCCAAAAATGCCGGCGACATCCTCAGCGTCCTCACAGTCGAACATCAAGTGGACATCACTTCTCAGCGCGATGGACTGGTAATGTCGCTCAACCACGACGAAGGCAGCGCCGTGAAAGCCGGCGACGTCCTCGGCCAGATTGACGACCGCAGCCTCCAAATGGAACTCATCAAAGCCAATTCCGACCTGCAGGTCGAGGAAAACAACAAAAAATATAAGGAGGCCGAGCTCAAAGCCAAAAGCGCCGCCCTACGCCGCCAGCAGCAACTGCGCGCGCTCGGTCTTTCCAGCGATGCAGATCTAGAAGCCGCCGAATTCGAAGCCAAAGCCGCCGAGTACGACCTGCACGGCTACGAAGCCCTCGTCGAAAGCGGCCACGCCGAAATCAATCGCCTGAAATTGGAACAGGAGCAGACCCGCATCCACGCTCCCTTCTCTGGCGTAGTCGTCCGCCGTTACATCCGCGAAGGCCAGGCCATTTCCAAAGGCGACAAATGTTTTCGCATCAGCCAGCTCTCTCCGTTGCAAGTCCAGTTTCAGGTGCCAGAGTCCTCAGGCCGCCGCCCCGCGCTCGGCACGCCCGTCGAGCTTTCCCTCGTCGAAGATTCCACTCGCGCTCTCACAGCTCGCGTCCTAAAAGTCAGTCCCACCGTTGACGCCGCCAGCGACAGTTACGACGTTCTTGCCCAACTAACAGGCTCCGGCACTTCCGACCTGCGTCCCGGCATGGCCGTCAAAGTCCTTTGGCCCAGCGCGACGCGCTCCAATTCCGATGCGGGCTCGGCCCCGATCGCGCGCCCAGCGCCGCCTAAATAAATGCGCGACGCACGGGTCGGGATTTTGGCGTTGCTGTTGAACTTGTAGCGGCGGTCTTCAGACCGCCAGCCTTGGATTTTGTTTTTGCATCGGTAGGGGCACGGCATGCCGTGCCCGCTGATAATTTGGCGACTCAGTTAAGCGTTGCTGCCGACTTCACGGTGACGGCATGGACGTCGTCGTAACTATTTCGCATCACTCAGCTCGGAGAACACTGAATGCGTTTCGGCCCCACCAGCCTGCAAATCTCCAGCGTCCTCGCCAAAGGCCTGCGCCGCCCCAAGCTTCGCAGCGACCTGCGCATCAGCGAACAAATCATCTCCGGCGAAACCAGTTACGTCGTCAAAAATTTCGAAACCAATTCCTACAATCGTTACGGCGCGACCGAATACGGCGTCCTCGAACTCTGCGACGGCACCCGCACCGCCGCTGAAATTTCCGACGCGCTCACCGAACTTCATCCCGACTCCCCCCTCAGCGAAGCCGAAGTCCTCGAATTCCTGGACAGCATCGAGTCTGCCCTCTGGGAGCGCTCCGTCGGCGAAAAAAATCTCGCCGTCCTCGAACGCATCCGCGACGAACGCAAAGGCCGCGTGGACCAATCCAGCGTCCTCTATATGTCCTTCAAAGCCTGGGACCCGGACAAAACCCTCGCCAAGCTCGATCCCTACCTCAGCTGGATGTTCACGACCGGCTTCGTCGTTTTTTCCATTGGCGTATTTATCGTCGCCTGCTATTTGCTCGCCTCCGATTGGACTCGCGTCCAACACGACACCTCATCCCTGTATAGTTTTGCCGGCAAAAGCGCCTATGACATCTGGATGTTCTGGATTCTTCTGTTGGTTCTCGGTGGCATCCACGAGTTCGGTCACGGCCTCACCTGCAAACATTTCGGCGGCGACGTCCATCAGATGGGATTTCTGCTCATCTATTTCACGCCCGCCTTCTACACGGACACCACGGACATCCTCCTATTCAAACGCGGTTCGCAGCGCCAGTGGGTAATCTTTGCTGGCATCTGGATTGAACTGGTCCTGTGCGGCCTCTCCGGTGTGGTCTGGTACTTCTCTCCGGTTGGCTCGGTGCTGAATGACATTGCCTATAAAATGATGCTCCTCAGCGGCATTCAGGGCGCGCTCCTCAACCTCAATCCTTTAATCAAAGCGGACGGCTACTACGCGCTTTCCCAATTCCTGAATATTGACAATCTCCGCGAGGAATCCTTTGCCTTCCTCCGCGCCTGGGCCCAGAAATATTTACTCCGCCACGATATTGATTTGCCCCCGGCCAGCAAGCGCCAGCGCCGCATTTTCTTCCTGTTCGGCCTGGCCGCGATCGTTTACAGCAACACTTTGCTCATCCTTGTCATCGTCTTCGCCAAAAACATCCTGGTCAGCAAACTCGGCGACGAGTGGGGCTACCTCGCCACTCTCGTCGTCATCTATTTTTTTGCTAGGAAGGGAATTCAGCAGGTTTTACCTGCGGTGCGCGCTTGGCTGCGCCAGAAGAGAGAGGACTATATGGCTTGGAAAATGTCCCGAACCCAGCAGGCCGGAGCGCTGGGCTTGGCGCTCCTGCTTCTGATTCCACCAGTATCCTCATCCATTTCCTCCGGCCTGGTGCTCGAGCCGGGAGCCTCCGCGCACGTGCGCGCCGAAGTCGCCGGCGAGGTCCAAACTGTTTACGTCAAACCGGGCGATACCGTTAAGACCGGACAGCTTCTCGCCGTCCTTCAGAATCCCGAAATCGCGGCCGACGCGGATTCCCTCCGCCACCAATTGGCCCTCGCCAGCAGCCAACTCCGAACCGGCCAGGACCGCTCCGATTTCGACTCGGCCGCAAACGCCGTCCGCGAGCGCACTCGCCTCCAGCAAGAACTCGCCGTCGCCGAAAAACGAGCGGCGGCCTTGGAGATTCGCGCCCCCATTGATGGCGTCGTTGCCACCAGCGACCTCAATCAAAAGCCCGGGTCATTCCTCGCCGCGGGCGAGGAATTCACCCAAATAGTCGATCGCTCCACCATGAAGGCGCGCATCCTCGTGCGCGATTGGGACTTGCAGGACGTGCAGCAGGGCGCGCCGGTCAGGGTCAAGGTCGTTCCGTTTCCCTATCGCACCTACTCCGGCAAAGTTGACCGAATTTACCCTGCCTCTGCGTCGGATCGCCCCGTCACCCAAACGGAAAACCTCGAGCGCCTGGGCCAGCAACTCACCAATTATTTCGCCGTGGATATGGAATTCGCGAACCCGGATGGCTCACTAACAGAAGGTATGACCGGAACCGCGAAGGTTTCCGGCAAGCGCGCTTCCTTGGCCTGGCAAGCTTCCCGCGCCGTGTGGCGCTGGGCGCATAGCCAAGCTTGGTAACGAACCAAGAGTCGAAAGTTACATGTCATCTCGAACGGAGTCCCGCGCTTTTTCTTTCCCGTCCCGCAACTGCGGGATGGGCGCGAGACGCAGAGAGGGATCTGCTTTTCGCGGGACACTCTAGCTTGTGAGGCGATCGGACCTTCGGATTCGAAGTAAGAACGGGAGAATCTTTGTAGGTCGCGGCTTCCGTTCATCCTGAGAGCCTGCCTGTGGCAGGGTCGAAGGGCCACGACGTAAACATAGCAAGATCAGAGCGGCTTCAGCCGCTGAGGCCACGAATTTCGAGTTGCCACACAGGCTCTTTAGGTAGGCGCAGTTGAATCTGCTTTTGAGTTTGTAGGGGCGGGTCTGAGACCCGCCGCTACAACGAGTCCGCGCTCCGGAATTACGCCAGAAAAAAAAGAAAGGGCCGCCGTTCCTGGGACGGCGGCCCTTGGGGGTGTTGCTACGTCAATCTCCGATAAGGCTAGGGGCCTAACCGAAGAATCTGTGGAATGTAGTTACAACCTGATCAAGGGTTTCACGGCCGGCAGATCCGCACGCTTCATCAGCGGCTTAACCGTACCCGCTTTCTTGCCCTTCACTGGCTTCGATTTCTTCTCCATTACCTGTTCTCCTTTATGAAATGATCATTCCCGTCCGCCTGCCCACCGCGCTTGCCCACTCAACCTGTTAAATCTCGAAAAGGGCCGTTGCCATCGCGGCAGCGGCCCGCTTGCCATTCGAGATGCTTCTCTCAGGCCGCGTCGTGGGTTTCAGCGCGCTCCTGACAACGAAAATCAGGCCTTACTTCTTGTGGTAACCGAGTTGAATCAGCGGCTTGGTCGCTTCGAGCTTCTTGGACTTCTTTAAGGTTTTCTTGGCCATTTTGTTTCCCCCTCGTTTGATTTGCCCTGATGGGCATCTGCCTATACACATGCAAAGCGCTCGCCAAACTTCACCTCCGATTCGCCCAGCTGCAACCCGCTCAATTTGTGGCACTTCGCCCTTCAGTCAATCCCCAACCATCCCGCGCAGGACGTGCGCAGCGTTGAATTAATCAACGCCCGTTGAGAATTTCAACACGAACGCGCACAGGATCCTCATCTCCGCCCCGCCAGAAAGGCAAAGGCAGGAATGCGGTAGCTCCGTTCGGACCAAAGCGCACCTCAAACAAGAATGGGCCGCTGCCGTTCGGGCAGTGGCCCACCTTGCCGCCAAAATCGCGTTTTTGCCGTAACGTCTGCCATTCCGCAGCGCGCCGGCCGCAAAACTTGAGTTTAAATCTTGCCCATCCCCGTGTGAGCCAACAGCGGTTTGGTCGCTTGGATCTTCTTCGACTTCTTCAACTTCTTCTTAGCCATTTTGTTCTCCCTCACTTGATTTGCCCGATTGGGCATCGCTGCCCTTATATGCAAAGCGCCCGCCGAAGTCCATGCGCATTTTTTGTCGCTCGCAAATCCTCATTTTCCAGCGCGCTCGCAGCCCGCGCAATCGTCAACTCAATACAATCCGCAGCGTCCCGCGGCACCCTCGCGCTCCGCACCGGCACGCAATGCGCTGCACCTTTATCGGATAATGGTAATTCCAGGTTAGTTCTTCGCCCGCGCGTATTTTCCGCCGGCTAAAAAGCAGCAAGTGCCCGCGCACGCGCCGCGCCACCAGATTCGGTTCGCAAGAATGATTCATGAGCTCGGCGCCGCTGCCATCCCGCCTGCCGTCCACGAACCATCCGGGCTTAATCAACGCGATATAGGTGTCTTGGGGAGGTTTTATCTTGCCTAGCTGCTCGAGCGTCAGGCGCTTGCCGGTATATTCGATCACGCGCCGGTCCGCTGGAATGTCCTCCAGCGCAAAGACTCCATAGCGGTGCTTCGCGGAGCGCGCAATCCGCAAACGAAACCGCGCGAATTTCGCATCGATCCGCCGCTTCGGCGCTCGGGGCGCTTTCATCTTCGGCGCTCCATCACAGATCGTACTTCCGGCACAGGTAATTCAGCCGGTTGCGATCCACTCCCAGCAGTTTCGAGGCGTCCGCTTTCACGTGCTTGGCCTGTTCCAGGGCCTCGTGTACCCAGCGCTTTTCGAACGCTTCCATTTCCTTATCCAGCTTGATCCCGGCGGCCGGCAGTTGGAACCGATTGCGGTAGTCGTGCCCAACCGACTGCGTCATTTCCGCCGGCAGATCCTTCGCGGTGATGGCATCGCCGTCCGTCATGATCACCAGGCGCTGGATGGCGTTCTCGAGCTCGCGCACGTTCCCCGGCCAGGCATAACGCTTCAGCGCCGCAACGGCATCATCCGCGATGTGCTTCGCCGGATATCCGTTCGCCGCCGAATACACGCTCACGAAATAATCCGCCAGCACCGGAATGTCCTCCACGCGTTCACGCAGCGCCGGCACGAAAATCGGCACCACGTGAATCCGGTAATAAAGGTCCTCGCGGAAGCGCCCCTGCCGCACCATCTCTTCCAAATCCTCGTTCGTTGCGCTCACCAGCCGAAAATCCACACGAATGTTTTTCTTGCCGCCCAGCCGGGTGATCGAACGATCCTCCAGCACCCGTAACAATTTGCTCTGCAGCAAAGGCGTCAGCGTCGCAATCTCATCCAAAAACAAAGTCCCCTGATGCGCCAGCTCGATCCGCCCTTCCTTCGTCGCCACCGCTCCGGTAAACGCGCCGCGCTCGTACCCAAAAAGCTCCGCCTCCATCAACCCTTCGGGCAGCGCCGCGCAATTCACGCTCACAAATGCCCGGTTGCGCCGCGGGCTCTGCTCGTGCAGCGCCTTGGCCACCAATTCCTTGCCCACGCCGCTCTCGCCGCGGATGATCACGTTGGTCGTCGCGCGCGCCATGCGCTTGATCGAATCGAACACATGCCGCATCGCGTCCGTCGCGCCAATCAAATCTCCCAGCGCGTTCTTGCGGCTGATTTCCTCGCGCAGGATGCGGTTCTCGCGCTGGATGTGCAGCTTCTCGATCGACCGTTCCAGCAGCAGCCGCAGCACGTCCGTATCAATCGGCTGAATAAAATAATCGTGGCAGCCCGCGTCAATCACTTTCAGCGCCGTCGTCTTCGTCTGGTCCGTGCTCAAAACGATCACCAGCGTGTCAATGTCTCCGCCCGCCAGGCGACTCAGCAACTCCGTGCACTCGCGCAGCCCGCCTGATTCCATCGGCACAGCCAGCAACAGCACGTCCAACCCTGCTTCCTGCAAAAGTTTGTAAGCCGCAGCGTAATCTCCGCCCTCCACCACTTCAAAAGTCGAACGCAGGGCCGCAACAATACTCCCGCGCATTCGCGCGTCATCATCCACCACAGCAATTTTTGGTTTCAGCGCAGCAGGCGTGATAAGCAGTCTCCGCCGGGAATGGCGTGGCGTCGCTCCCAGCCAGCACCGACGGCCATCCCATGTGGCCGCGATTCTAGGTGCCGCCAGTCCCCATGTCAACGCCGGGAAGTGAGTGGCGAATGGTGAGTAGTGATCAGTGTCCCGTGATCCGTGACTTGTGTTTCATGCCCGCGACCCGTGATCCGTGCAACGTGGCATCGGCCTGCCCGCCGAGGCGCGAGCGAAGGTGGCCAATCCTGCCGGTGCGCCTTTGCCTCTGGTAGCGTCGGCTCGTCCTGAGAGTCTGCCAGCAGCGGACTCGAAGGGCGTCCACCGGCTCGGCGAGCTCATCGTTCTGCGGGTCAACAAGGATGGTACCTGTGTCCAGGGGGCTTCACGCTTTGGACACCTCTCGGCCAGTCATTCGCGCCCTCGCGACGGTTCCGACGTATTCTTCGTCGAGGGATCCTCTTTGGACCAGATCCCGGGAAGAACCTCCTGCCGAGCCCAAGCTTATGTCGCTGAAAATCATGGTCGTCGACAATGAACCGCTGAGCCTGAAAGTCATGAGGGCTGTGGCCGTCCCCTTAGGTCATACGGTCCTGACGTTGGACGACAACCAGGAAGCCAGCCAACAGGCGGAGAAACAGCGGTTTGATGTGGTCTTTGTGGGCATGTCGCAACCAGAGGGACTGGAGCTCGCCCGCCAAATCCAGAACTCACGACTCAGTAGTGAGACCGTCATCGTGATGTTCGGCGCCACGGACGATATTGAGATGATGCGGAAGGCTTTCGGCGCGGGAGTCGCGTTCGTTATCCCGAAGCCGATTGCCGCGGCTCGTATCATTCCGATGCTGACCGCCATGGACTCTCCTGGGTGGAAAGCCAGAATCCGCGAGGCCCGATTACCTCTCTTTACTGAGGTCAACTGCACGTGGGGTGACCGAGACTTTCCCATGCGAAGCATGAATATCAGCGGATCGGGGATGCTGTTGCAACCTTCGCATGGCGTGGAGGCGGGCCAGGAAGTTTCGTTGCAGTTCAAAATCGCAGAAGTTCGTGCCTCTCTTAACGTGCGTGCTCGTGTTACCCGCAAAGAGGGAACGGAGCGGGTAGGCATGGAATTCATCAGCCTTACAGCGGAAGATCAAAGTGCAATTCAGCTTTACGTGATGGGTCGTCTGAAGAAACCGACGTCGCGGCAAGACTTACCGGACGCCCGAATGCATAGGTTATTCAATCCCTAGAGGGGGAATTTTTCCAATCCTGCGACTTTCTGCCAGATGGAAGGCCGGGCACACCCGTTCAAGCCGACAGACGCTATCAGGACTTCCGCGACTTTCTCCCGCGTGTTGCTCATAAACTGCCGAACTTGGACAAGCGCGAACGTCAGCGAGTGAAAGAAAACCTCAAGCACACAGCAAATGCTCTCCTTTTACTTGTGATCGCATATCGCAGCCCTCAATCGGAATGGTGGCGGGCGGCGCACCCGTCCACACCACCCAAGTGAACGATTAGCTTTTGCGGGTGACGGGCTGGCCGCCGGCGAGGGTGGGGGTTTAGACCGTTCGCTACCGAGCAGAGCAACCAAACAGCTCGTTCACGTGCAGTGAGCGTCGCCTTCGCGGTCACTCCGAGTCAGATGGCGTTGCGTCCGCAACACACGCTCCAGCGCGCCCGAGCAGCAGCTGACGTTCTCGCGCGTTGCGCGTCAGCGCTGCCGCGCGTTCGAACTCCGCGCGAGCTTCCTCCAGCCGGCCGAGCTTCTTGAGCAGATCGCCGCGCACGCTCGGCAGCAGATGGTAATTCTCCAACGCGCCTTCAGCAGTCAACGCGTCCACCGCCTCCAACCCCGCGGCCGGACCAAACGCCATCGAAACCGCGACGGCGCGATTCAAATCAATCACAGGAGACGGCGCAATCTGCGAGAGCGCTTCGTACAGCGTCACAATGCGCGGCCAATCCGTTTCTTCCGCCGTGCGCGCCCGCGCATGGCACGCCGCGATCTCCGCCTGCAACACGTATGAGCCTTGCGCCACAGGGCCCAATGACCGGGCCTGTGCCAGTGCCGCGAGCCCGCGACGAATCAGAAGCTGGTCCCAACCCGCGCGGTTTTGCTCCAGCAACAATATCGGCGCGCCTGATTCATCCACGCGCGCCCGCGCCCGCGACGCCTGTATCTCCATCAACGCCACCAGGCCGTGCACCTCCGGTTCTTGCGGCGCCAGTTCCGCCAGGATGCGCCCCAGCCGCAGCGCATCTTCGCACAGCGCCGGCCGCAGCCAATCGTCACCGGCGGTCGCCGCGTAGCCCTCATTGAAGATGAGATAAATGACCGCGAGCACCGACGACAGACGAGCCGCCAGCTCCTCCCCTCGAGGCACCTCGAACGGGACATGCTTTTCGGCGAGAGTGCGCTTGGCCCGCACAATCCGCTGCGCGACGGTCGGCTCAGGAACCAGAAACGCGCGCGCGATTTCCTCAGTCGTCAGCCCGCCGAGCAAGCGCAGCGTAAGCGCCACACGCCCCTCGCTCGGAAGCACTGGATGGCAGGAGATGAAAACGAGGCGCAGCAGATCGTCGCCGACATTGTCATCCAGCGCCGCTGCAAAATCCGGCACGGCCATTTCCTTCTCTTCCATCTCGCGGCCCAGTTCTTCGTGCTTGCGCTCCAGCCGCGCGTTACGACGGAAATGATCTATCGCCCGGTGCTTCGCAGCGGCCATCAACCAAGCGCCCGGATTATCCGGCACGCCCGACTGCGGCCACTGCTCCAGCGCCGCAACCAGCGCGTCCTGCGCCAGATCCTCGGCAATTCCCACATCGCGCACCATTCGCGCGAGCCCGGCAATGATCCTGGGCGATTCGATCCGCCAAACCGCATCAATCGCGCGCTGTGTGTCGGTAGACGTCACGGCTACCCATCACACCACCTTCGCTTTCGTCGCGCAAGCGAACCCGCGCCGCCTCGGAAATGCGCCGCGAATACACGGCCTATTCCACGCTGTTTCTATAAAAAGCGCCCTTACGCTTTGGCCGCACAGTCCTGCTGCATCATCATCTCGCGAACCTCCGTCTCGCCCTCCCATCCCGGCCAAAGTCTCTTGTGCAACTCCATGAATTGCAGCGCTCCCGCAACGGCCTCTTCCTTCGACTTCAGCTCGAACAGCGCGTACCCGCCAATAATCTCTTTGGCCTCGGTAAACGGTCCGTCCGTGACGGTGACCCGTCCGCCGGAAAGCCGCACGCTGGCTCCCGCCGCCGTCGGGCTCAGTCCACCGTTTCCCAGCAGCGTTCCGTTCTTGATCGCCTCTTCCGCGAGCTTACCAATCGCATCCATTAATTCTTTGGGCGGCATGCCTTGTGCTTCTTTATGTTTCACGATCATCATGAATCGCATCGGTGTATCTCCTTGTCACTTTCTAGTTTTGCGCCGTGTTCCCCAGCCGGCCTCGACCGCTTGAACCCGGCGTCTACCTAAGCGTCGAACGAACCTCCATGAAATCGACAACTCGAATCAATTTTTTTTGAGCCGGCGGCGCGCCCAGGCGACTACTAGTTCAGCACCCGCGACGCGAAAGCGCGCCACTTGCTCACCGCGCGAAATCAGCTGCTTCAAACACCGGACGAATTTCCACCTCAGTCTCGCGGTCAAACGGCGCGCGCTTCAGCCATTCCACCGCCTCTTCCATCGACCGCACCTGCCACATCCAGTAGCCGCCCACAAGCTCCTTCGTCTCGCTGAACGGCCCATCAATCACCGTGCGCTGCTGCCCCGAAAACTTCACCCGCTTGCCCTTCGAGCTAGGATGCAACCCATCCCCCGCCAACATCACCCCCGCCTGAATCAATTCCTGGTTGAATTTCCCCATCTCCGCCAGCAGCTTCGGGCTTGGCATCACTCCTGCCTCGGACTCCTTATTCGCCTTCACCATCACCATAACTCGCATCGCATTCTCCCGTTGGTCTGGACTGGTCCAGGATCTCAGGCCGTGCGGTATCGACCGGCTGGACCCCGGTTCCTCTACTGACGCGTCGCACGATCCTCGGTTAGATCGACATCTTCAGTCATCTTATTTTGGACATTCTTTGGCATCGTCCCCGATGCCATCCCGGTCAAGACCGCCCCGGCAATCACCAGCAACAACGGCCAGAATGATATCAATATCCGGCAGACACCTAGCACAAGCTCCCCGCGATCAAACACATAAGACCGCCACAGCTGCGCCGCCGCCAAACCAACAACAGTAAGTTCGCCAAACACCTGAGTCGCGTCGGCGCCCATACCGATAAGCCTGCTCGCTTGGGACGCGACATCGGCAAGGTTCCCGCTCAAAATAAAACCCCCAAGCCCGACGAGCCCCAATCCCGCGATCGTTTTTGAACTGTGAAGTGACCTCCACCGCGACGCCATAACACCCTCCGGAGGCCCGCTACCCCCGCCTCTACTCACACGTCGAAGGAGGGGTCGCGAATTCGACAGCCACACCCAGATTAATTCGTGAAGGATCTTCGAGTTTTGGGAAGGCCTTGGCGTTGGCAAACGCCTCGTTTTGTGCGGGTTGCGTATCCGCGTTCTCGAAGAAGGCACAGGTGGTGTTTGTTCTTCCTCACGGTAGGTTTGCCCCTGCAGCTTCAGAGCGGAGGAAGGCCCAAAGAACGCAAACGATGGTCCAGCAATCGCGGATCAACATAATAACTATTGCTCCAGCAGTCGACGAAACACAGAGCGAAGATCAGTCAGCTCGCCCCGAATATAGAAAGTTTCGACAAGGCCCACGCTGAGGCGAATATGAAAGCCCTCAACCCGCGCCAGTTTCTGGGCCTTGTAATCATCGAACAAGATTTCATCCGCCTGAATTTCTTTTCCGAGCAGAATGCTGCTGATCTCGCCAAGGCCCAACGGGTACCTTTCCTGAGCCGCGAGCAGGTCCGCCTGATTCCGCAACGGCTTCACTTCGATCCACGCGGCGTTCGCAACTGCTGCGGCTCCATTTCGACCTCGGCATAGGCAGGGTCCCGATTTTATACGGCGCTTGCGCCGAATGAAGCGTTGGGAGGGTTCCAAGCTAAACGTTCAGAACGATTCGCCCAGCAGGCGGATGCCCTCGCGAATTCCTTGCTCGTTCATGCGCGAATAGCCAAGCATCAACCCAGCCCTCGAAGGCCGCGCCAGGAAATATCCGGAAATTCCGTAAACGCCAACTCCGCGCGCCGCCGCACTCTGAATCACCGCGTCCTCCGCGATGCGTTTGTCGGCAGGCCACAGCACCACGTGCGTCCCCGCGCCATCCCCACCCACTTCCACGCGCCCACCCAAATATTCGCGAATCGCATCGAGCAGCGCCGCGCGATGCGCCGTGTTCCTGCGCCGAATCCGCCGCAAATGCCGCTCGTACATTCCCGTAGAAATAAATTCCGCGAGCGTTTCCTGCTCCAACGTCGCGGTGTGCCGGTCGCACAACCACTTAGCCGCGGTGAAGGCTGCCACCAGCGATTTCGGTGCGATCAAATATCCAATCCGCAACGCCGAAAATATCGTCCGCGAAAATGTCCCCACATAAATCACGCGCCCTTCGCTGTCCAATCCCTGCAAAGATTCCAGCGGCTGCCCTTCGTAGTGAAACTCGCCGTCGTAATCATCCTCCACCACAATCGCAGCCTTACGCCGCGCCCAATCCAACAGCGCCACGCGCCGCGCCAGCGGCAAAATCGCGCCAGTGGGAAACTGGTGCGAAGGCGTCACAAACGCCAGGCGCGCATTTTTAGGCAGCGCATCAGGACGCAACCCGTCGCGGTCCACCGGCACCGGCTGCAGCCGCGCGCCCGCCCCGCGCAGCACTTCGCGCGTGCCCTGATACTGCGGATCCTCCACCGCCACAGGATCACCGCGCTCAATCAGCACGCGCGCAATCAAATCGAGCGCCTGCTGCGAGCCATTTACCACAATCACCTGCGACGCTTCGCAAATCACCGCGCGCGACCGCCGCAGATGCACCGATATTGCCTCGCGCAAAGCCAAACTTCCCCCCGCCGCACCATAATCCAGTTGGCGCACCGGCGCCTTGCGCGCGTGCCGCAGCAAAATTCGCCGCCACATCTGATACGGAAAAGTTTCCACGTCGCCGCGTCCGCCGTAGGCGAAATCGTAGCGCAGCGGAACCGAGCGCCGGCCGGGAAAATCCACACTCGAGCCGAGAGCGTCTGCTGTGGATCCGTAGCGCGAGAGGTGCAGTTTCGCAGCGCGTTCCACTTTTTTCGGCCTGCCAGCAACACTACCGGCGCCGCTCAATCCCGCCGATACATAAGTCCCAGAACCGCTGCGCCCGGCCGCAAAGCCTTCCGCAACCAATTGATCGTAAGCCAGCAACACCACCGTCCGCGAAATTCCCAGCTCATCAGCCAGCTCGCGCGTCGAAGGCAGCCGCTCCCCAGCCCGGAATGTCCCCGCAAGAATCGCCTGACGCAGTCCAGCATAAACCTGGCGGAACAGCGGCTCGCCCCGCCTCGAAAGTGGTATCACCAATTTCATAAAAAGTGGCCGTAGCAAAATACCACAAGCCACGTCAATGTTCTAGCGGCACAGCGCGCTGTTCGCAGCGGCAGCCGCCGCCGCAACGGGCAAAGCCCGCCGCTGCTCGATGATCGAAATATCAGGAGAGAAAAATGAAACTGCTCTGGAGTATCGGAAGTTATTTCGCACTCTGCGCGCTCGGCAGCCTGTTGCAAACCGTTCCACCAATCATGCGAGCCGTGCCGGTAGCGGCCGCCGCCCCACAGCCGCACGAAGCTCAGCACGATGGCCAGCACGATTTCGACTTCAATATCGGCAGCTGGCATACGCACATCAAGCGCCTCGAGCATCCACTCACCGGCTCGACCACCTGGGCAGAAATGCAAGGTACCGTAGTGGTTCGTAAAGTCTGGGACGGGCGCGCCCAACTGGAAGAAATCGAAGCCGACGGCGCCGCTGGCCACTTCGAAGGCCTCACCCTGTTCCTCTACAACCCCGAAGCTCATCAGTGGAGCCAAATTTTTTCGAAGAGTACGGACGGCACGGTATCCCAGCCCGCCATCGGTGAATTCAAAAATGGCCGCGGCGAATTCTACGATCAGGAACCATACCAAGGCCGAACCATCCTCGTGCGCATCGTTTGGTCCGACATCACTCGAGACTCGCACCGCTTCGAGCAATCCTTCTCCGACGACGGCGGCCAGACCTGGGAACCGAACTTCGTCGCCACGCTCACGCGAGCCCAATCGTGACCGGCAAGATCGGAGTACGAGACGTCCAGCGAGGCGATTTCCCCGCATGGAAACCGCTCTGGCAAGGTTATAACGCTTTCTACGGCCGCCAAGGCGAGACCGCGCTCCCAGACGAAATCACGAACCTAACCTGGTCGCGCTTCTTCGACGGCTACGAACCAATCCACGCGCTCGTCGCCGAGCAGCACGACAGAAAGCTGGTCGGCCTGGTCCACTACCTCTTTCATCGCAGCTCCACCGGTCTGCGCTCCAATTGCTATCTTCAGGACTTGTTCACCGTCGAATCAGCCAGAGGCCAGGGCATCGGCCGCGCGCTGATCGAAGAAGTCTATCGCCGCGCCGCGCAAGCCGGCTCCGGCCGCGTGTATTGGCAAACGCACGAAACCAACTCAACAGCGATGAAGCTTTACGACAAGCTCGCCGAGAAATCCGGCTTCATCATTTATCGCAAGGACCTTTGAAAACGTTCTGTGAAAAGGATCTCTGATGTGGAGGAAATAATGATCGCATCACGCCATATCCAATTTTATTTGCTGGTTTGCACGCTCTGCGCGCTGGCAGTCCTGTTGCAATCGGCTCCAGCGCTCGCGCAATCAGCGTCCGCCGCACCTGCAGTCCTCCAAGCGGCCACGCCGCGCGATGGTCAACACGATTTCGACTTCGCGATCGGCACCTGGACAATCCACCTGAAACGCCTCGTCGATCCCCTAACGGGTTCCGCCACCTGGGTCGAATTTGACGGCACCGTCGTCGCCCGCGCGCTCTGGGATGGCCGTGCCAATATGGATGAATTCGAAGCCGACAGTCCCTCCGGCCACATCGAGGGACTGACCCTCCGTCTCTACAATCCTCAAGCCCACCAGTGGAATCTCTATTGGGCCAACAGCAAAGCCGGCGTGTTCGCCGGCCCACCTCAAATCGGCGAATTCAAGAATGGAGTCGGCGAATTTTACTGCCAGGACACTTTCAACGGCCGAACGATCCTGATTCGCTATGAATGGTCGAACATCACCGCGAATTCCGCGCACTTCGAGCAATCCTTTTCCGGCGATGGCGGCAAAACCTGGGAAGTGAACTGGATCACCGATCAAACGCGCACGGGCAACGCATATGCAAAATCCGACGCAACGTCCGCGGCCGCCCAAACCGATTCTGCAGCTGCGCCAACAACCGCCACCGATCAAGATGGACAACACGGTTTCGACGGCCTCTTCGGCTCGTGGAATTATCGCGTGAAGCGCCTCATGCATCCGCTGACGGGCTCCACCACCTGGCGCGAATTTCCAGCCACCGGCACGTGCTACCGAATCTGGGGCGGCCGCGCTCAACTCGACACCTTCGAGGCCGATGATCCCACCGGTCACATCGAAGGCCTCGTCGTGCGTCTCTACAATCCCGAAAACCATCAGTGGAGCCTGAATTGGGTCACCAGCAAAACCGGCACGCCCGACCCGCCGCAAATCGGCAAATTCAAAAATGGCCGCGGCGACTTCTACACCCAGGACACGATCCACGGCAAAACCATCTTCGTTCGATATGATTGGACGAAAATCAACACAAACACGCCCCACTTCGAGCAATCCTTCTCCGAAGATGGCGGCCAAACCTGGGAAGTAAACTGGATCACAGACCAAACGCGCGTGCCCGACGCCGCCGACAAAGCGAACTGAATGCCTTTGTGTAAAGTTCGCGCGCAGTCGCAGCCGGTAGCGCCGGCCTGCTTGCCGACAAGCGGGCGTCTCGCCGGCTCATTGCAGTTGACGTTCGAGCGGCGGTCTTCAGACCGCCAGCCTTTGCCGTAGTTTTTGATTCTGTAGCGGTCGCCTGCAGGCGGGCGCCGTTGAATTTGTTTTCGCATGTGCAGCGCTCCGTTCAGTTTTCGTGGCACAGCCTTCACTTCAGGCTGTGCGCCACGATTTCCGCCACCGAAGCATTGCAGTTGAAGTTGCTTTTGCACGTGTAGCGGCCGGTTCAGTTTCATCGAACCGGGCAGCCTTTGCTCTCGCCGTCGACGCCAATTTGGCCAGTGCGCATCGAGTTCGCGCGCGAAAAGCGGATAGCGGCTGCGGCCGAGCTTCATTAGTCTTACGAAGATGCAGAGGATGGGATGAACGCGCTCAAGAATATTTCGAATTGTCTGCTGTGGTGCGGCGTCGCGCTCCTGCTGCAGTCTCTCGCGCTACCCGCGCAGGAAAATCCCGGCGCATCGCAAACGAACCCCACGCCCGCCGCCGCGCGCGGCGGCCAACACGATTTCGACTTCGAAATCGGCACTTGGCACACGCACTTAAGACGTCTGCAACATCCACTAACCAGCTCAACCACCTGGCTCGAATACGATGGCACCTCCTACATCCGCAAAATCTGGAATGGCCGCGCCAACCTCGTGGAACTCGAAGTTGACGGCCCCACCGGCCACATCGAAGGCCTCTCGCTGCGCCTCTACAACCCGCAATCCCGTCAATGGAGCCTGAATTTCGCCAACAGCGCGCAAGGCAGCATGAGCATCCCCACCGTGGGCGAATTCAAAAATAACCACGGCGAATTTTACGATCAGGAACCCTTCAACCGCCGCACCATTCTCGTCCGCAACGTCTTCGAAAACATCGCCGCAAACTCCTACCGCTTCGAACAATCCTTCTCCGACGATGGCGGCAAAACCTGGGAAGTAAACTGGATCGCGGTAGACACGCGGATCCCCGATGAAAACGGCCAACAAAAAGAAAACGACAAATCAGCCGCAGCCGCCGCACCAACTCGCATAGAGAAACCCTCGCCGCAAACGTCAGACAACCGCCAACAACTTGGCGAAGCCTGGTGGACCGGCCCGATGCTTGCGAATAACGCCTCCACGCTCCCGCGCGGACATTTTCTCGTCGAGCCCTACCTCTACGATGAAATCAGCCCGCACACCAACGGCCTGGGCTCGCTCACCTACATCGAATACGGCCTCGCCAACCGCTTCACCATCGGCCTAATCCCCACATTCGGCTACAACAAATCCAGCGACGGCCCCAGCAGCACCGGCGTAGGCGTCGGCGACGTAACCGTGCTAGCGCAATACCGCCTCACCCAGTTCCACGAACACCACAAGCTCCCCACCATTTCTTTCATGGTCCAGGAAACATTCCCCAGCGGAAAATACGATCAACTAGGCGCCCGCCCCAGCAACGGCCTGGGCGCCGGAGCCTACACCACCACGCTAGCCCTCAACTCCCAAAGCTATTTCTGGATGCCCAACGGCCGCATCCTGCGCATGCGCCTGAACGCCACGCAGTCGCTCTCCACCTACGCCAACGTAGCAGGCGTCAGCGTCTACGACACCCTCACAGGATTCCAAGGCCACGCCAAGCCCGGCCCCTCCACCTTCGTTGACGCCGCCTGGGAATACAGCCTCACCCGCAACTGGGTCCTGGCCCTCGATGCCACCTATCGCCACACAAACAACACGCGTATCACCGGCCAAGACCCCGCGCAATCTCCACCCAACATCCATCTGAACTCCGGCTCCAGCGACGCCATCGGCTTCGCCCCAGCTCTCGAATACAATTGGAAGCCCACCATCGGCGTCCTCATCGGTACCCGCATAATCGCCCTAGGTCACAACACCCCCACCACCATCACCCCCGCCGTTGCAATCAATTACGTCCACTAATCAGCGGCGAAAGCGACGCAAGCTAAGCGAGAACCGAAAGGGCCGTGGACGCGAAACTTATGTTGTCTATTTGCTTATGTGGAGATGGGGTCGGCCAAGGATCGGACAACATCCGGGTAGAACGTGAGTCCGATCTCGAACAGTGAGTTAACGATTTTGCATAAACCGTACTGCAATGGAAGAGCCCTTCGTCGATAACGAGAACGGCGGCTCAGAGGAACAACACAAACGGGGTCCGCACTGTCGTTGGCGAAACATGCCTGTTTCAAATAACGGCGCTTCACGTTCCTCTTCGTCAGGCTGCGCGCAGCGTCTCGATGGGATCAATTTGCGTGGCGCGCCAGAGCGGAACCGCTGCTGAGAGCAATACGATCAGGAATGCGGCCAATGCAGCAGAGGTGAAAACGACTGGATCGTGGGTAGAGACTCCGAAGACCAGGCTGTTCAGCCATCGCGATGCGCCCCAGCTTCCTGTTAGCCCTACAACTAACCCAATCACGCCCAACCTTGCGACTTGCCTTCCCGTACAACGTAAGATGGCGGTGGTTCCCGCTCCCATTGCCATACGAATGGCGATCTCCTGTCTGCGGCAGCTGACCCAGTAGTTGAAAACGCCATAACAACCGATGCCGGCGAGGATCACCGCAATCCCGGCGAAGAGCAGCAGCAGAAGCGTGGCGAAGCGCCGTTGTGCCAGTGTGGCACCGAGCCACATATCGGCGGTTTTCAACGACTGAATGGGAACGTTGTCGTCAACGGAAGCGAGTGCTTGCCGCACGGTTGCGATCATGCTCTCCGGGTTACCTTTGGTCCGTATCATCACGACCATTGCGGCATCGACCCTTTGAGCGGCCGACAAATAAATCTCCGGCAAGGGCGGGCTGTCCAATCCTATCTGCGGCACATTGGCCGCAACGCCGACGATTTCAACGACGGGACCTTCCATATAGGGTCCGCCGACTTTAATGTGCTGGCCGAGAGCGGCACGAGGGTCCGGCCACCACGCACGCGCAATCTCTTCATTGATCACCGCGACCAGCGATGCGCTCGCCGTATCCTCATCGGACAAAGCGCGTCCGGCTAGGAGCGGAATGCGCACGGTTTGGAAATATGCTGTGTCAGCCATATTGATCAGCGTGACAGGCATATCCTGCGGGCCGGGCGCGGGCTTCTCCACAACGGAATACCACCAGTCCCGACAGTCGCCAGCCGCCGGAGGACAGTTCACAGCGCCGACCGATTCGACTCCCGGCTGCGCGCGCAGCGTGGCTTCCAGGCGCCCATAAAAGTCGAGAATGGCCCCCTCGCTTTTGTAAGGTAAAGGCGGCAATTGCAGCTCGAGTGCAAGCAAGTGCCTGGGTTCGAATCCGGGATTCAGGTTCTCGGCGGCCCACAAGCTGCGCAGCAGGATTCCTGAAGCAAAAAGCAAGATGACAGCCGCCGCGATCTCCGCGATGACAAGCGCTCCACGCAGCATGTGCCCTATCCGGCTTGTGCCCGCGCCGCTGCTGCTCTCCTTCAGCAGAATCGTCAGATTCACCTTTTCTGAACTAACCAGGGGCACGAAGGAACAAACCAGTGCCGCCGCCAGCGTCAGCGCCGCAGCGAAGATCAAAACCGGGAGATTTAGATTGGCTTCTGCAAGCCGCGGAATATCACGTGGCCCGAGCACCTCTATCGTGCGCAGCCCAAAACCCGCGAGTACGATTCCGAAAGCACCGCCTACCAGCGTAATCAGTACGGTCTCCGTCAGAAGCTGCCGTGCGAGCCGTCTCTGCGCCGCACCAATTGCTGTGCGAATTGCCATCTCTCGCGCGCGGGTGGTCATGCGCATCAGGAAAAGGCCGCCGATATTCGCGCAGGCCAGAACCAGGACCAGGCAAACCGAAGCCATCAAGACGACGAACACGTGCCTTAGGTCTCCCGTTCGGTGTTCGGCGAGCAACTCGGCAAAGGCGCGATGGTCGCTTTCAGGGCCGGGATCTGCCTGCGCGAGCCGCTGCATGATCGTATCCAAGTCCGAGCGCGCCTGGGATAGCGTAACTCCAGGCTTGAGCAGCGCCAGAACGCGCATTGATTCGTGTGCCTCGCGCTTTGAGACCTGCTCAGCAGAAGGACGGTATGGAAGATAGTAATCGACGGGCGGAAGGAAGAAGGCAGGATCTCGGGCGAGTACGCCGATCACGATGTGTGCGGTTCCGTTCAGGGTCACCGTCTTGCCGATGATCTGGGGATCGGCTGAGAGGGTTTCGGCCCAGAAAGTCCTGGTCACCACGACCGCCGCAGCAGACTGCATTTCATTGTCTCTGACGGCAAACAGCTGACCCATTATTGGACGAGAGCCAGTGAGGCTAAAAAATTCGTTCGTGACGACACCGGCGTGTGTGAGCACGGCCTGACCGCGGCCTGTGAGAGTCAGATCGGCCTTCTCGAATGCAGCCATCGACTCGAAGGCGTGATTCTCCATCCGCCAGTGTTGGAAATTGATCCAGGTTACGCTGATGCCGGTGGCTTTTGCCGAGGACTCGCCCAGCCACACCAGACGCTCGCCCGAAGGGAAAGGCAGCGGCTTCAGAAGAACGGCGTACACCGCGCTGAAGATGGCCGTGTTCGCGCCGATCCCGACAGCAAGCGTCAGAATCACGATGAGCGAGAAGACGCGCGCTCTCCAGATACCTCGCGCCGCGTAGCGCAGGTCTTGAAGGAGCGATTCAAACGCAGGGAATTGCCACGATTGATAGCTTCGTTCGCGCACGCTCGTCGCATTACCAAAGTGGCGCCGCGCCGCAGCACGCGCCTCTTCCGGCGGCATGCCCCGCTCCAGATTCTCATCGATCAGGAATTGAAGATGGGCGTCCATCTCCTGCTGCAGTTCGCTTGCGAGATTCCGCCTTCTTCCGAACGCACGTGCCAGCTTCGACCACCATTGGCGCATGAAATCAACTCTCCGCTGCCAGAATCCTTGCCATGGCTAGAGCAAATCGCTGCCACTTCGACGTTGCCTTGACGAGTTGCTTGCGCCCGGCCAGCGTCAGGCCGTAATAACGGGCGCGGCGCCCGTTGGGCGAAGTTTTCCACTGTGGCGAAATCCATTTCCGCTGCAGAAGACGTTGCAGCGCAGGGTACAGGGAGCCGTTGTCGACGAGAAACTCGCTCTCGGATTGTTGTTGCAGGTACTGGGAGATGCCGTAGGCGTGGTTAGGCCCCGGCTTGAGGCTTCGGAGGATCAGCACTTCAAGAGTTCCTTGAAGCAGTCCAAGTCTGTCGTCGTCAGGTAGAGTGTCTACGGTAGACATCCTATCTGTATACGATAGAAATAGAGGTCTGTCAAGCCAGCCTGGCGGGTGGCCAACCCTTGCGCCCCACCGCAACCGACGCCCCTGATTTTGCCCGGTGCCGGATCTTCGCCGCAGGCGAGGGGGCGGGAGTAGACGTTTCACGATCGGCGTCCACCACAAAGGCGACCAGCTCGTTGCCCTCCGCGCCTACGTAGAAACACGATCCTCCGTTTTGCTATCCGCACACAGGTGATGTTAAAAATGTGAGGCACACGCGCAAGCAAAAAGTCGCAGCGGAGGAAGCATGGCGAAGTCGCGCAGGGAATTTTTGGCTGATGCATCAGCAGGTCTGTTCGGCGCGGCAGCGGTGCTGCACGCCCAAGATCAAAAGTCTGCAACACCGCAATCGGAAACGTCATCACCACGCCAGCAAGCCGTGAATCCGCCGCCGGGCACGCCCTCCGCCTTCGGCACCGCTCCCCCGGTGGGACCCGAAGTGTCGCCAGCGACGTTCGCCGAAGCCGAAAAACTGGTGCGCGTCGAACTCACGGCCGCGGAGCGCGCGCAAGCGGCAGGCAACTGGCGCAGCTCCATGGCAGCGCTCTACGAACGGCGCACCGGGCCGAAAAAAGTCGCGCTCGAGCCGACGCTTTCACCAGCGTCGCGCTGGAATCCCGTTCTGCCCGGCATGTACGCAGGCCCAGAACACAACCAATTCATCCGCAGCAAGAACGATGCAGGCCCGCTGCCCAAGCGCGACGAAGACATCGCGTTCGCTTCCGTAACCCAGCTTTCGCGCTGGATCGAAGCGCGGCAAATCACCTCGGAGCGCCTCACGCAAATTTATCTGGACCGCATCGCACGCTTCGACTCCCAATTGCGCTGCATCATCACGCTGACGCGCGACCTCGCGCTCACCGAAGCAAAGCAAGCCGACGCGGAAATCGCCGCAGGAAAATATCGCGGCCCGTTGCACGGCATCCCGTGGGGCGGCAAAGACCTGCTCGATACCGCCGGAATTGCGACGACCTACGGCGCCGAGCCTTTCCGCAACCGCATCCCCACGAAAAATTCAGCGGTCGTGCAACGTCTGCACGAAGCCGGCGCAGTGCTGCTCGCGAAGCTGAGCCTCGGCGCGCTGGCGCTCAACGACGTATGGTTCGGCGGCCAGACCATGAATCCGTGGCTGCTGGAAGAAGGCGCGTCCGGCTCGAGCGCAGGCCCGGGCTCGGCAACCGCCGCGGGACTGGTGGGTTTTTCAATCGGCAGCGAGACCGGCGGCAGCATCGTCAGCCCCAGCATGCGCTGCGGCGTCACAGGATTGCGTCCCACCTACGGCCGCGTGGCGCGCACCGGCGCGATGACGCTCTGTTGGTCGCTCGACAAACTCGGCCCAATGACGCGCAGCGTCGAAGACGCGATGCTCGTGTTGCAAGCGATCACTGGCCCTGATGCGGGAGACTTGGACAGCGTTCCCAGCAAGCTCGATTTCGATTCCGGCGCGAGCGTGCAAGGCCTGCGCGTCGGATATTTTCCCGCGTGGATGAACGGCAGAGGCGCGACCGACGTGGATCGCGCGGCGCTCGAGACGGTGAAAAAACTCGGCATGATTCCAGTCGAAGTTTCCATTCCCGATTGGCCGTACGATTCGTTGGAACTGATTTTGTTCGCCGAAGCGGGCGCTGCGTTCGAAGAAATCACGCTCGATCACGAACTAGATCAGCTGAAAATGCAGGTGCCCGACGCGTGGCCGAATTCTTTCCGCCAGTCACGCTTCCTCTCGGCGGTGGATTTCGTGCAGGCCGATCGGTTAAGGCGCAAAGTGGCCATCGAGATGGCGCGCGTCTTCTCCGAAGTGGATTTGCTGCTGGTGCCATCGTTGCGCGACGAGATGCTTACAATCACCAATTTCACCGGACATCCTTCGCTCACGTTGCGCGCGGGATTTGTGCAGGTTTCGCAGGCGCGCAGTGACTGGGCGCCCGATCCGCAGCACCCGCTGCCGAGGTTTTCGCCACCGCGCCGCGTGCCCCACGGCGTCACGCTCATCGGACGCCTCTTCGACGAGGGCACGGTAGGCCGCGCAGGCCTTGCGCTCGAGCGCAGCTTCAACGTAGTGGGCGAGCGCCCGCCGGGATTCTGAATCGCGCCAGGACCCATACCTGTCCCCTCGACCAGTAGTTTTTGTCGTTGGCTTTCTCTACCATGTTCATGCGTATCAGCCGATTTGCGAGGCCGCAATCGAAAGCTCCCGGCCCATTCAGCCGACCGGGAACCATCGGAGGTGCAAGCATGAAAGAAAGTGATGCGGTGATCCAGTTTAAAGATGGGGTCGAACTATTGAAGAACGGTTATCCCAAGGACGCTCTCCCCCACCTGCGCAATGCCGTCGAAATCGAAAGCCAAAATCCCTATTACCTTTCTTTTTTTGGTCTAGCGGTGGCGCGCGCGGAAAAAAAGTGGAATGAAGCGACCCACCTCTGCGAGACCGCCCTGCAGCTGAAAGGCAAAGAGCCGCAATTTCACCTGAACCTGGCGGAAGTGTATGTGGCTGCCGGCAAACGCGACAGTGCGATTGCCATCCTGGAGCGCGCCATTAAAAATTTTGGGCCGACCGCTCGCCTGAAGAAAGCCCGCAGCAGGGTCGAAAAGCGCCAGTCGCCGGTGCTGCCATTCCTGAAACGGGACCACGTATTGAACAAGAGCCTGGGCAAGCTGCGGCACCGCGCCGCGAAGCGCGCCTCCTGATTCCACGAGGAGTGAACCGCGAATATCGTCTGGAAATGGGATCTTCCAAATTTCACAGGCCAACCCCGCATTGACGTGCCAGCGCGACTTTGCTATGTTCGCTATAGTTTTTCGCGGAGAGTGACCGTGAAACGTCGCACGATCCGGGCTACCCAAGCCTCCCACAAGAGCCACAAACTGCTGAAAAAGAAGACGATAAGAGGTAGCGCGAAGTCGAAAGCCGCTGTGCTTCCTCCAGACCCGGAAGCGCCCGCCAAGCAAGCGCAGCTGAAATTCTACGAAGAAGCCCTTAAGTACTTCCAACAACAGAAGTTCCAGCGCGCCAAGCAGTCGCTGGAGCGCGTCCTGGAAGGCCCCAGCAAGGAGCTCGGCGATCGCGCCCAGATGCACATACGCATCTGCGAACAGCGCATTACCCGGCCACCGGTTCCTGCACTGAAGTCCGCCGAAGAGCATTACACGCAGGGCGTGGCGCTGATGAACCTGGGGCGCTGGGACGAAGCCCGCGAGCATCTGGACCGCGCGCGCAAATCGGCGCCGAAAGCCGATCATATCGTGTACGCGATGGCCGCGCTGGATTGCCTGACCGGCGAAGCGGAATCGGCGATGCAGAATCTGAAAGTTGCGATACAGCTGCGGCCGGAAAATCGCTATCACGCGCGCAATGACGAAGATTTCGCATTTCTGCAGGAAGATCCGCGCTTCACGGAATTGCTGTACCCGGAGCGAGACGGTTCGGCGGGCTGAGTTGCGCGTGTTGGTTTGGAACTTCGTCAGGCGAATCGCCGTTAGGAAATTCGTTCGAAACTTTCCTTGGAACTTCGCGGCGTGAAGCTTTCCGTTGCAAATCTTCGTGAAAATGTTTGTGCTGACTGCGGGTGAAACTCGCTTCGTGAAAATCGCTCCGTGAAAAATGCATCGCAGTTGCGAACTCAACCCGTGCGCATTGTGGCGCTGGGCGGGGGCACCGGACTTTCCACTGTGCTGCGCGGGCTGAAGGAATATGTTGCGAGGCGCAAGAAAGAACGCGTGCCGCTGCCCATCTCGGACCTCGCGGCGGTCGTAACGGTCACCGACGACGGCGGCAGCTCCGGCCGACTGCGCCGCGAATATCGCGTGCTGCCTCCGGGTGACATACGCAATTGCATGGTGGCGCTTTCCAAGGACGAGGACCTGCTGGGGAAGTTGTTTCAGTATCGCTTTCCCGCGGGACGCGGCCTGGCGGGGCACAGCTTCGGCAATTTGTTTCTGACGGCGCTTACCAATGTGACGGGTGATTTTCCGCGAGCGGTGCGCGTCTCCTCGCAGGTACTTGCGATTCGCGGCCGGATTTTTCCGTCCACTGCGCAGAACGTGACGCTCGAGGCCGAGCTCGAAGACGGAACCATCGTGCGCGGCGAGACCAACATTTCGCGTTCGCGCAAACGAATCCACTGCGTGCGCCTGGTGCCGCGCCGTGTGCGTCCGCTGCCCGAAGTGCTGGCAGCTATTCGCGAAGCTGATCTGGTGCTGGTGGGACCCGGCTCGCTCTACACCAGCATCATTCCGAACCTGCTGGTGGAGCAAGTGAGCGAAACGATCGCGCATTCCCGCGCCGTGTGCGTGTACATCGCGAACCTGATGACGCAACCCGGCGAAACGCAGCACTATTCGGTGGCGGACCACGTGCGCGCAATCTACGAACACAGCCGCCAGGGCCTGTTCGACTACGTGGTAGTGAATCGCAAGCTGGTGCCGCCACGATTGCTGCGCCGCTATCGCGCGCAGGGCGCCGAACCCGTGCAAAATTCACTCGGGGAATTGCGGCGCATGGGCCTGCGCTACATCACCGGCGATCTGCTGCATCACAATCGAGTGGTGCGCCACGATCAGGCGCGCCTGACGCGGCTCCTGCTGGAAGAATTCGTGAAGCGCCAGACGGGTAAGTGAAGCTGTCGCCGAGCGCCAGCGGTACGCGCAACACCACCACTTGATCCGCGCTATTCCGTGAATAGCATCGGCCAGGTAGAATCTTGCATCGGAATCTGGTAGGGGAAATTGCTTTGCGCGGTCACGGAGAAGATTAGCGGATGTTTGCAATTACGGGAATCACCGGAAACGTCGGTGGGGAGGTGGCACGCAACCTTCTGGCCGCGAAGCAGCTAGTGCGAGGCGTCGCGCGCGACGTAGGCAAATGCGATGCCTGGGCTCAGCGCGGCTGCGAGATTTTGGCCGCGGATATGAATGACCCGCCGGCGCTCACCGCTGCGTTCCGGGGCGCCGCCGGTGTTTTTGTGTTGGTTCCGCCGAACTTCGATCCGTCGCCGGACTTTCGCGAAGCGCGGGGGATTGCTAGAACGTTGCGAACGGCGCTCAACGCGGCGCGTCCGGGCAGAGTCGTTTATCTTTCGACGATCGGCGCGCAGGCGGCGCAACCTAATCTGCTGACGCAACACACCATCATCGAACGCGTGCTTGGCGATTTGCCCGTACCTATCACTTTTCTGCGGCCGGCGTGGTTCATGGAGAACTCCAGCTGGGACGTTGCGCCGGCTACCAGCAGCGGCGTGATTCCGAGCTTTTTGCAGCCGCTCGATAAACCTGTGCCGATGGTCGCGACGGCGGATATTGGGCGCGTGGCCGCCGAGTTGCTGCGCGAAACCTGGAGCGGACACAGAGTCGTCGAACTGGAAGGGCCGCATCGCGTGACTCCCAACGAGATTGCGGCAACTTTTGCTCGTCTGCTCAGCCGCGCTGTGAAAATGGAGGTTGTGCCGCGGGAGGCTTGGCAGTCGCTGTTCCTATCGCAGGGGATGAAAAACCCCACGCCGCGTATTCAGATGCTCGATGGCTTCAATGAAGGTTGGATTGAGTTCGCATGCGGAGAGGCCAGCTCGCGAAAGGGAAAAGTGCCGCTGCAGACCGTGCTGCGGAGCCTGATCGAACGCGCCGGCAAGTCGTGATCCTCTGCTAGAGGCTCTCTGATTCTGGTGACATCCGGACTTTTTTTAGCAGAAGCGAAATTGCCGGGGGGCTGGGTTTAGGTTATTCGTCGGTACGGTGCATCAGAATCTATGCCCCTGTTGGCGCGCTGCGAACAGTAGGCGTGGCGAATCCGGGAGGCACTCAGGGCATCTCTCAGTAAACGGTAATCATTGATGCGAATTCGCAAGTGGTGGATCTTGCGGCAACGAGCCCTGACGATCCGCTGGCGATCCTAAACGACGCAGTTCGAGCTGCTACGATGCCGCAATCCTTCCCCGACACGACGCTGAAAAGGTTAGCGCGCCTTAGCACGCTCGGCTGTAGGGCCTCCGATCAACCGTGCGTTTTCACATTATTGTCGGCCGGTTCTGAATCACCTTTCGCACCACCGGAATAGCCGGTCGTTATTCTTGCGGGGTTGCGGCAGGTGATTTGTTTACCGCCACGAGCAAGATATAGACTTACTGGCGTCCAGGCATCAGGCCTAGCTGCTGGAGGATTAGCACGCCGCTGTATTCGGTCCATTCTTCTTTTATTTTGCCGTCTTCTATGCGGAACAGGCTGATGCCGCGGCCGTCAGCTTTTTTGCCCGTGGCATTTAGACCGTTGCCTGTGCCGGTGTTGGTGCCGCGCCCTCTCCACAGAACTGTGACGAAGTCGCCTTGCGCGATTTCTTGTTCGATGGTCATTTGCAGGTCTGGAAATGCGGCGCGCCAGCCGCGGTCGCTGGCCTGAGCTTCGTCCAAGCCGATGTCTTTGGTTGCGCCATGATTTACGAAATCTTTGGCGTAGAGCTGTCGCGCCAGATCAAACTTTCCTTGCGAAAGGATGTCGGTGAAGACCTTGCGGACGATCTCTTTGTTCTGCTCGGCACGGTCAGGCTTGCCGAAAGCCGCTGTTACGGCAAGTATCGCGAGAGCCCCTGCAACGAAGATCCGATTCATGTCACCCTCCTTGTCAAGAACTGCTCATTTTTCCTGAAGCGAGTCGTCTTCCCACACGAACACCTCTTCGACATTCTTGCCGAACGCGCGCGCGAGTTTGAAAGCGAGCGGGAGCGCGGGATCATACTTACCGTTCTCGATGGCGATGATTGCTTGCCGTGAAACTCCGACGATCTCGGCCAACTGCGCTTGCGTCCATTGCTTTTCCGCGCGCAGCACGCGCAGCCGGGTTTTCATCGGTAGTGCCTTGCTGCGATCAGATACCCGATGCCGTAAAACACGACCATGAAAATCCAGACGATGCCGAAATTGAGCGGATGCACGACGCGCGCCTGTTGCAAGTAGCCGTAGATGAAGACAGCGACGCCGGTTAGCAGGAACGCGATGGCCACCGCTTCCAAATGCACCTGCCGTAAGAATTCATCGAGCTGGCGAATCCTGCGCACGACCAGCGCTACCAGTACAAGATTCAGTGGTATTGGCAGCAGTGCGAAAATAATGCGCGCATGCGGGCCGTAATCCGGCTGCGCTAACAGCCAACCGGCGGCGATATCGATTGCAGTGCCGACAGCGAGAACCGCCCAGAAGGTGCGGGCCGACCGGTTTGGGGTTCGTTCGGTCGTGGTGGACATAAGTCGCTCAGACATGACATAAAGTAATCTATAAATAACATTTTGTCAAGCACAAAATGCTCCTGGCGAGATTATTTCGTCGCTAGGGCAGGATGGATCGAACCGGGCGCTCGTCGAGCTTGGCGAACGGTTTACAGGTCAGCGAATACTGGCATGCTCAGGTGCTAGGCGGGCGAGGCAAGCCTGGCCTGGATCGACCGCGATGGGTCTTGCGTTTTCATGAAAGCGGCGGCAAGCCGCCGCACTCCAAAATGGGCTGCGCGAAACTCTTCGTGATGCGAGGGGGCTTGGTCCGCGCATTGCCAGCGAAATGCTTTTCTTGCACCGCTCGCGGCAGGTTCGTATACTGGCCGACGCTGTCTGGACGGTTTGCCCGCCGGGGGTTCCTGGCACGGGATGCGGGTGCGAATCGTCATTTATAGGTAGGCGAATTACTGCGCTGGTCGCGTGGCGAACTGTGCTGGCGGCTGGGCGAACAGTTGCGCACTTTTTGGAGGAATTCATGTCTGCGGTTACGTCCGATGAATTGAATGTGTACAAGTCCGCCGAAGCGCGGTTTGAGATTGCGGCGAAGAAACTGAACCTGGAAGAGGGGATTTACAGTTACCTGAAATATCCCAGCAAGGAAATCACGGTTTACATTCCGATCGCGCGTGACAACGGGAAAGTGGAGGTTTTCACCGGGTACCGGGTGCTGCACTCTTCGATTCGCGGTCCCGGCAAGGGCGGGATTCGTTTTGCGCCGGACGTTTCCATTGATGAAGTGCGCGCGTTGGCTGCTTGGATGACGTGGAAATGCGCCGTGGTAAACATTCCGTTTGGTGGGGCGAAGGGCGGCGTGATTTGCGATCCGACAAAGCTTTCCAAGAACGAACTGGAGCGCATCACGCGGCGTTATACGGCGGAATTAAGCGAATGGTTTGGCCCGGAGCGCGACGTGCCGGCGCCGGACATCGGCACCAACGAACAAACGATGGCTTGGGTGATGGACACCTACTCGATGCACGTGCGGCAGGCGACTACAGCCGTGGTGACGGGCAAGCCGCTCGAATTGGGCGGGTCGCAAGGCCGCAAGGAAGCTACCGGTCGCGGGTTGATGATGTGCTGCGACAACGCGCTGGCCAAGCTGAAGATGAAGCGCGAGGGCTGCCGCGTCATCATTCAGGGATTCGGGAACGTCGGCTCGCAGGCAGCGATTCTGATGCAGGAGGCGGGGTACAAGATCATCGGCGTCGCGGATATTCACGGCGGGCTTTACAACGACAAGGGGTTCGATGTACCGAAACTTGTAGATTGGGTCTACGGGCAGCGGAAACCATTGCCGGAATTTCCAGGAGGCGGGGACAAGCAGACCGCGCAGGAAGTGCTGTTTCATCCCACGGACATACTAGTACCCGCCGCGACCGAGAATCAGATCACTTCCGGGAATGCCAACCGTGTGGAATGCAAGATTTTGTGCGAGGGAGCAAATGGTCCGACCACTTCCCACGCCGACAAGATCATCGAGGACAAGGGTATTTTCATTATTCCCGATATCCTGGGGAACGCCGGGGGGGTGACGGTCAGCTACTTCGAATGGGTGCAGGACCGCCAGGGGTTTTTCTGGCGGGAAAGTGAAGTGAACGAAAGATTGCAAGATGTGATGGACCAAAGCTTCGAACAGGTGGTAAGGTACGCCGAAACGCATGGTGTGAACAACCGCATCGCGGCTTACATAGTCGCGATTGACCGGGTGGCCCGAGCGTTGAAGCTACGCGGGATTTACGCCTAACGAAGCTTGCTGGCAGGCGGCCCGGAGTTCGTCGAGGAGGAAACGTGTTTCCTGAATCGATTTTGCCCGGAGCACTGAAGAGCGAAGACGAGCATCGGCGCGATATGTGCGCCGTGGGGCGCTGGATTTATGACCGCGGGTACGTGGCGTCGATGGATGGTAATTTGTCGGTGCGGTTGGATCCGCGGCACATCCTTACTTCACCCACGGGGATTTGCAAGGGCATGATGATGCCGGAAGACATGGTCATCACGGACATGGAGGGGAAGAAAGTTTCTGGCCGGCGCAATCCCTCCTCTGAACTGCCGATGCATTTGATGATTTATCAGCATCGCACGGACGTGAACGCGGTATGCCACGCGCATCCTCCGGCCGCAACAGGTTACGCCGCCGCGGGCGTGCCGCTGAATAAAGCGCTGCTGTGCGAACTGATTCTTTCACTGGGCTGCGTTCCAGTCGCGCCCTACGGCACGCCCGGAACTCCGGAACTCGCGGACAGCATCGCGCCGTTTGTGGATGGTTACGATGCGATCCTGCTCGCGAATCACGGCGTGGTGAGCTACGGCCAGGATTTGATGACGGCTTTCTTCCGCATGGAGACCACCGAACATTTTGCGCGCGTCGCCCTGGTCACCGAACTGCTCGGCAAGCAGGTGCTGCTTTCCAGCAACGATGTGCAGAAACTGGTGGCCGCGCGGGCGCGTTATGGGTTGCAGACTGCGCCTAACGCTGGGCCGGAATTTCCGGTGACTTCGGAGAACGCTGCGAACACCGAGCGGATTACTTTGACGCGGCGGGAGCTGGAGGCGTTGGTGGAAGAGGCTGTGAAGAACGACCGCGCGCGGCAGTAGTTCCCTCGCCCGTGCCTTCATTGATTTATTGCACGCGCTCGTGGGAGTAGCCGGCGCCGTCTAGCGCGGCTTTCAGTTCCGCGATGTGTTCCGGGCCGCGAGTTTCCATGGTTATGTCAATCGCGGTATCCCCTAACACCACTCCGTAGTAGGACCGATTGAAGCTCGTTTCCACGATATTTACTTTGTGTTCGGCAATTACCGTGGAGAGGCGTACCAGCGCGCCGGGATGATCCGGAAGATGAATGCGCAGGCGCACCAGGCGGCCGTCTTTCACCAGGCCGCGCTCGATGATGCGGGCGAGCAGCGTGACGTCAATATTCCCAGCGGAAATTAACACGCCCACTTTTTTGCCGGCTAGCGCGGTTTTGCGATTCAGCACGGCCGCGGCGGCGACGGCTCCTGCGCCCTCGGTGAGCGTTTTTTCTTTTTCCAGCAGCAGCAGGATGGCGTTGGCAATTTCTTCTTCGTCCACTGTGACGATGTCGTCCACGTATTTGCGGACGAGCGGCAGGGTGAGCACTCCGGCCGAGCGGACGGCGATGCCGTCGGCGATCGTTTTTTCGGCGGGCAACGTGACGATTGCATTTTGCTCGACGGCTGCCTTCATGGACGGCAACTTCGAAGTTTGCACGCCGACCACTTTGATCTTCGGATTAATTTCCTTCACGGCGCAAGCCACGCCGGCGATTAATCCGCCGCCACCGATCGGTATCACCACGGCGTGCAAGTCCGGCACCTGCTCGAGCATCTCGATGCCGAGGGTGCCTTGGCCGGAGATTACTGCTTCATCGTCGAAGGGATGAATGAAGGTGAGGGATTGTTCGGCGCAGCGGCGCAGCGCTTCCTGGCAGGCTTCGTCGTAATTCGCGCCGAAAAGAATCACTTCGGCGCCGTGGCCGCGCGTGGCGGAAACTTTCACAAGGGGCGTGGTGAGCGGCATCACGATTTGTGAAGCGATGCCGCGTTTGCTGGCGTGATAGGCGACGGCCTGCGCGTGATTGCCCGCGGAGGCGGCGATTACGCCGCGACGACGTTCGTCGGGAGTGAGCAGAAGAATGCGATTCAGCGCGCCGCGTTCTTTGAACGAGCCGGTCATCTGCAAATTTTCCAGTTTCAGAAAAAGCGAGTTTCCGGTTAGCTGCGAAAAAGTTTCGGAGCGCATGAAGGGCGAGACGTAGATGGAATTGCGAATGCGCTTGACGGCTTGCTGAATTGTTTTCAGCGTGACCCTGCTGGCGGGTCCTTTGGTTTGCCCTTTTGCTTTCTTGGCGCTGGAATTCATTTTGTTGTCCCCCAAAAAACGTAAAGGCCGTTGCCCTTTGCGGGAAACGGCCTGTGGCGCGTGATACTGGAAGCTGGGCGCCGGCCGTTATCCGCTCCTAATAATAGGAATAACTCGCGCAATAGCCGCGGCGGGCAGAAAAGGCGCGTGGTTGCGGTGAAATGCTGGATGCGCAAGCGACGGCGCGGCAAGTAACAGCGCACTGCGCTGTGCGCGGAGGATTACGGTCTGAAGCTGTGTTTGAAAGTTCATCGGCAGAACTACGGATATCATGGCTGCGGCGAACGTGGCAAACAAAAACTTCCGTGGGCGTTTCAACCGAGCATCAAAACGTGGATTGCCTGCTGGGGCGTGCGCTGCGCCAATGGCGCAAAAACAAAAACCGGCGGGGAGCGGTCCCGTCCCGCGACTGCGGGACGGGACCGCTCCCCGCCGGATGGTTGCGGCGAACCGCTACTCTGCAATGCTTACGAATCGCGTTTTGCCTCCGAAGTGGATTTCGGTAATTTTGTTGCCCTCGCTGACGAACGCCGAATACTTCGGCTTGCTGGTTTCGTCTTTCCACTGCACGGGCGCTTCGGCGATCACTTTTCCATTCAGCGAAATGCGCACGTGGGTTTCATCGGCAGACACCGCGTAATCTCCCGGCTTCAATTCCTTGCCGGCGAAGGTGGCGGGATTCAGCAGGCTCATGGTGATGGTGACGCCTGCCTTGGTTTCTTTTGCTGGAGTCGTTGGAGCGGCGATTGCCACCAGCATTACCAGCGCTGCGAACACTGTCATTACTCGGTTCATTGAACGACGCGACATATTTTGTTCCTCCCGAAAATGTGTTTGCCCCTCGCACCTGCTTAGACGTGGAGGTGAGCGCAGTGAAAGCAAAATGCAAAATGTTTTTACAAAAAAACGCACAGAAGAAATCAAACGAAGGGAAAATCCGGAAGCGAACACTGTTCGTGCGAAAACGGACAGTGTGCGCGAGGCGCGGATGCGCAAATGATTCCTCGCATCCGAATATTGGTACGCAGGCGCGTGTCAAAATGTTTCGCCCGGGCCGGTACAATTTGGCCGTCGCCGCGTTGACACACCTGCGCCCCTAATCAATAATCGCTGGACATGATCGGATCGCTCCGCGGCAGGCTAATTGACAAGCGCCCCAACCTGGTACTGCTGGACGTCGGCGGAGTGGGATATCAGGTGATCATTCCGCTCTCCACGTTCACCAGCCTGGGCGCAATGCACGCGGAAGCCACGCTGCTGATTCATACGCACGTGCGCGAAGACCAGCTGGCGCTGTACGGTTTTTATACGGCGCGGGAAAAGCAGTGCTTCGAACTGCTGATTTCCGCTTCCGGCGTGGGACCTGCGCTCGCGTTGAAAATTCTTTCGGGGATGAGCCTGGACGAACTAGTTCCCGCGATTCGCAAGGGCGATCTGGCGCAGCTAGTGCGCATTCCCGGCGTGGGACGCAAGACGGCCGAGCGCATGGTCGTGGAATTGCGCGATAAACTCGCGGCGGTGGACGTGCCGGAAGCAGGGAAGCCCGCGACGCGTTCGCAACTGGAATCGGATGTGGCGTCGGCGCTGGTGAATCTCGGGTACGATGAGAGAGAAGTGGAGAAGGCGATTGCGCAATCGCGGGCCACGGTCGGAAATGATTTCGAGACATTGCTGCGCGCGTCACTGCAAGTGCTGGGCGGCGCGGTGATGAAAAAATCGCGGCATGCGGGACACGGTGAATGATGAAGAGTGAGCGCGACGGTGCTGCCGCGGCGGCTGCTGCTCGTGAACGCGCGACGGCGGCCGGCGGCGAGAAAAATCAGGTGCCAGGAAAGATGACCGACGGCCGGGAACGAATTATTTCGGGGAAAGCGTTCGATGAGGACGCGCGCGTGGAGGCCAGCATTCGCCCGAAGCAGCTTTCGGATTACATCGGGCAGAACCGCGTGAAGGAAAATCTGCAGATTGCGGTGGAAGCGGCGCGCACCCGCGGAGAAGCGCTCGATCACGTTTTATTGTACGGGCCGCCGGGGCTGGGCAAGACGACGCTCGCGCAGATTCTGGCGAATGAAATGGGCTCGGCGATCAAGGTCAGCTCCGGCCCGTTGCTGGAAAAAAAAGGCGACCTCACCGCCGTGCTCACTTCGCTGGAGGCGCAGGATTTTTTCTTTCTGGATGAGATTCACCGCTTGCAGCCGTCGCTGGAGGAAATTCTGTATCCCGCGATGGAGGATTTTCGCGTGGATTTGATTATCGGGCAGGGTCCTGGCGCGCGCGTGCATCCTTATCAATTGAATCAGTTCACGCTGATTGGCGCGACCACGCGCGCGGGGCTGATCATGGCGCCGCTGCGTTCGCGTTTTGGCATCGTGCATCGCCTGGAATTTTATTCGCCGGAGGATTTGCTGTTGATCGTACAGCGCTCCGCGAGAATTCTGGGAATTACCATGGACGAAACCGGCGCGGCGGAAATTGCTCGCCGCAGCCGCGGCACGCCGCGCGTGGCGAACCGACTGCTGCGTCGCGTGCGGGATTTCGCCGAAGTGCGCGCGCAAGGACACATTGATATTGGCGTGGCGCGCGATGCGCTGGCGATGCTCGGCGTGGACGATCACGGCCTGGACGAAGTGGACCGCAATTTGCTGCTGACGATTATTCAGAAATATTCCGGCGGGCCGGTGGGCTTGAGCACCATCGCTGCGTCGCTGAGCGAAGAAGAGGACGCGATCGAGGAAATCTACGAGCCTTACCTGATGCAGCTTGGTCTGCTGGACCGCACCCAGCGCGGCCGCGTCGCCACGGCCCTAGCCTATAAACACTTCGGCCTGGACGAACCCCGGCGTCAGCCTGGGCTGTTTAGCTAGGGGATCTCGTTGTACACACACAACCTTTTGACGGCGTCCCGTCGCAGATGTTAAAATGGTAAATATACAATGCGAGTACTAAGACAATACGACGCCAACCACCTCGCCAGGGTCAAATGAGCATCCCGGCGGCGCGGCCCTACCCGTTGCGCCCGGCCCCACCCATCTACCGGATTTCTAATCGCCAATATGAGGAATTAGAACCCAACGTAACTGCAAGAAAACAAACAATCGCGAGCCGCTCTGAGCGCCAATTTATGCAAGGTCTCTGCTTCTGCGCTTTCACCAGCGCGGCGGACACCATCGGCTGGACGCTTCAAGTTAGAATGTGCCTCAGCCATGGCCAGCGTCTACCTTTCTTTGGGATCGAGCGTCGGAAACCGCGCGCGGAATATCGCGCGCGCCGTCGAGGCGCTCGCCATGCATGACGTCCGCGTTGTAAAACAATCCTCGCTCTACGAAACCGAGCCGGTGGAGATGCGCGAGCCGGAATGGTTCCTCAACTGCGTCGTCGCAGTGCAAACGGACCTGCAGCCCCCTGAATTGATGCAGGCGCTGCTCGAAATCGAGCGCTCGATGGGCCGCGAACGCGTCGCTTCCCCCGCGCGCAAGCTCCCGCGCATCATCGACCTGGATATTTTGTTTTACGGCTCCGAAGTCATCCACGACGCCACTCTAGAAATCCCGCATCCGCGCATGGCCGAGCGCCGCTTCGTGCTGGTCCCTTTCGCCGAGATCGCTCCCGGTGCGATGCATCCGGTCCTGAAAACAACAGTCGCGGAATTGCTCGCGGCAACGCCTGATCGCAGCGAGGTGCGCCCGTGGCGAAGCTGAATCAAAAACCTTCGCCACGGGCTTTTGCGCGCAGCGCTGCTAGCTCGTGCGCAGGACTTTCAGCCAGTGGAGCGTTAGCGGAGGCTTGGGCTCTAGCGCTTCCAACTGAATTTCGGTTTGGCGGCCTTGGCTGCGCTCTTGCCAGCGATAGACACCGGGCTCGGTTTCTTCACGTACGTGGCCAGTGGCGGGGCGCAGGAAATCGCGCGCGTCTTCGAACGACACTTTTTCGCGCGCGCCCGGACGCGTGAGCGCTTCCACTGCGTAACTGCGCAGCAGCTTCGACCAGTAAGCGTCGAAAAGTTGCGAGGATGCGAAGATATCGCTCCACGCGACTTCAGCGCCGAAGGCGACAATGACGCCGACAACGTGCTCGCCTTGCAGGCCGGACGTGGCGCGTCTAAAGCGCTTTTCGACTTCCAGCGCAAAATTTTCGACCGAAGGCCCGACCTCGGCCGATTGATAAATGTTGCGATAGCCCTCGGTGGGCGCGGCGGAAGCCACCACGGTGGAAAGCCGCTGCGAGGAAATCTGTGGCGCCGTTACTTCTACGCTGGACGACACACTCGCCTGCGCGCGGACTGCCGCGGTATCGCCGCGGACTGCGGCCCAGACTTTGCTTTGGTCTTGGTCGACAGCGGCTTGTTCGCGCACGGTGGGATGAACCATGGTTTTCGCGGCGGCAAAAACGTCGCTGCCGCCGGTCCAGCGGCTGTGCTCGACGCAAAACACATCGAGCGGCAGCGGCTTCGCGCCGACTGGAATGATGCGGTCCTTGCCGATGATGCGATCCTGTTTTCCGCCCGAAACCACTTCGCCGGCGAGCAGCAGCAACGGTCTCTTGCCGCGATTCACCAGCACGAGTTGGTTCACTTGCGGGCCGCTGGAAATTGCCGGACTTGATCCGACGTTGCCGTTTCGCGAGCGGCGCATGTAGTCGCCCTGTTCGGCTACGATCGCTTCACCGGATGCGAGAGCTGCGTCGAGGGTTTCGAAGTCAGCCGTGTACGCGTCTTGCGCTGACAGCACGGGGAAGACCGTTAGGGTTTCGTAGGTGATCGGTTCGCCGATGCGCCAACCGGAAGCTGAGTCAGGCCCGGATGCGAGTTCAGGTTCGGCCAGGACGCGCGGCGCGGCGTTGAAAGTCCAGAGGATCGCGGCGGCCAGGGCCGCGAGAATAACCAAACTGGGAATCCAGATGAGTTTCTGGCTGGGATGCATGGCGTTCTCCTTCGGTGCTTGCGCGAGTGACGATTCGCGCGCGAGCCTTCACAGTGAGAACGCGCGTAGAGTGATTCCTTGCAGGGTTTCTGGGTCGGCGCTGTGCGGGGATCCGGTGCTGGCAATGCTTATTCTTATGGGTGCGTTTGCCGACTTCGGGCAGCTGCGAGGAAAACTATAGATGTTCGCGATCCTTTAGTTCCTTTTCGCGTTTCTTGCGTTCTTGTTCTTCGGTGCGCTCCCATTCGAGCAGTTCTTCTTCGGACATCTGGTAATCATCGCGGGAGGCGAACATGGAACTGCGGCGGCCGCGCTGGGCGGAGCGCAGGCCCCGGCGCTTTCGGCTGCTCGCGGAGAAGTCGCTCATGCTGCGAATAGGTTCGGCCAGGGCTCCGGCTTCCACCAGGAGTTCACCTACTTTTTCCAGGAAATCATGCAGATGGTAGGGCTTGAGGAGATAGGGAAGGCCTTCTTTTTCGAGAATGGGCTGGGCTGCGCGAGCCGCCAGTAAAGGCACGAGGAATAGAACGCGTATGCGTTTTGGGCGGGCGGCATCCACCTCTGCGCCTTCGAGGGCGTCGGCGTCACCTTGCGCGAGATCTTTGAGGATGTTGAAGAGCGGGCCGCGGACGTCGGTCATCGCCACGTTGACGATCACCAGACTCCACTCGCCGCTGGCTAGCTCGAGCATCGCCGCCGAGGCGAGCGGGACAATATGCACGCGCCAACCCTCTGAATCGAGGACGTTTTTCAGCGCGCGCTGGCTGACGATATCGTCGTCTATGATTAGTATGCCGACTTCTGCCAATGCAGTTCCTGCCGGGAGTTAGGTTTATCTTCACGAGTATATCGGCAGGGGATGGCGGGGACATGTGGCCGAAAGCGGGGTTTCCAGGGCGAAGCCTGCCCGGGCGTACAGGCGAAAACAAAGCGAAGAATAGTGCTTGACAGAGCGAACAAAAGGCGAATATATTGTCTGCCGTGCGGCGAGGCAATCAATGGCCACTTTTCCCATTCTTCGTGCGACACCAGCGACGCTCCAACGTCCTCGGAAGCGTGCGAAGCAGACCAGTCTCACCCTATTCCCCACAGCCGCTCGCCACGGCAACTGTGAGTCACCGTGCGAGGCTTCCGCGCCCCCTCCGGCACCAAGCCAGAGAACGAAGCCCGCTGCGGAACTGGTCGGCATTGCACGCCTCGCCGCTTCCTCCCCCTGCGCGGATGCCAAGCGCGGGACGGAGTATTTCCTACTGCCTGTTCGCTCGATACTGAATCATTGCGATTCGGAGCGGGTTCCTTTTCGCTGGACGGTGAATCCCTATCGCGGGTGCGAGTTCGGGTGCCACTACTGTTATGCGAGGTATACCCACGAATATATGGAGCTGGATGGCAACGATTTCGAGTCGAAGATTTATGTGAAGCAAGATGCCGGGCCGCTGGCAGGGCGCGATTTGGCGAACGAGAAGATTTGGGGCGAGCACATCGCAATTGGAACGGCTACCGATCCCTATCAGCCGGCGGAGCGCGAGTTCGGCGCGACGCGGGCGATTCTGGAGCAGATGGCGGAGCGCGAAGGGCTGAACGTTTCGATTACCACGAAGTCGAACCAGGTGATGCGCGATATTGATCTGCTGAAGCGCATTGCGCAACGTTCGACGCTTTCTGTGAACTTGAGCATTACGACGTTGCGCACGCGCCTGGCACGACTGCTGGAACCGCGCGCGCCGCGGCCGGATTTGCGGCTGGAGGCTGTTCGTGCATTGCGCGAGGCTGGAATTGCGGCGGGCGTATTAGCGATGCCCATCGTGCCGGGAATTACGGATCGCGCGGAGGATTTGGATGCTTTGGCGCGCGGGGCTCGCGATGCTCAGGCGCAGTGGTTCGCCGGGAATGTGCTGTTTCTGATGCCGGCGTCGCTGAAGCATTTTCTGCCGTTCTTGGATGCGAAATTTCCGAAGCTTTCGCGGCAGTATCGCGCTTGGTATGGGCGGCACGGGAACGCGCCGGATGGCTATCGCAAGGAAATGACGGCGCGGGTGGAGAATTTGCGGCAGAAGTATGGTCTAGGCTCGCGTCCGGACCGCGTCGCAAACCGTTCGTGGAAATCGCCGCAGTTGCAGTTGGGACTCAATCAGGGAGGAGAATCATGCCCCGCGTAAGATCGGCAAGGCCGGAGAACCGGAGGCGCAGGAAGTCCGCTTCGATGCCGACCGAGGCTGTGGCCGCGCCTGTCGCTCCGGTCGAAGTTAGGCCGGTGCGCGGCGTGAAGTTGAAGCACGTTTCCACGATCACGATGATTGTGGCGTTGCTATGTTTGTTCGCGTATCTTGCCGGACGCGTGGATGTGTCGGCTGCGACGTCTACCGCTGGAGCTACGCAGAGCGCTACGAAGGAGCACACGATGTTCTTGGGATTGCGCACCGCGAAGTACGAAGTGGCGGACATAGCCAAAGCTAAGGAGTGGTACAGCAAAGCTTTGGGAATGCAGCCGTACTTTGATGAGCCGGCATTTTACGTCGGATACAATGTGGGCGGGTATGACCTGGGACTGGTGCCGGCACCGAAGGCGGAAACGAAAAGAGCTGCCGCAGGTGTGGCGTACTGGGGCGTGGAAGACGCGCATGGAGCTTACAAGCGTCTGATCGAGCTGGGCGCGACACCGGTGGAAGAGGTGCAGGACGTCGGAGGCGGAATGCTTGTGGGCGAAGTGCGCGATCCGTTCGGCAACGTGCTCGGCATCATCTACAATCCACAGTTCAAACCGGGCGAAACGAAGTAGCGCGGCCGCGGCTCGGGTGGCTGCCGCGAATGCACGAGTCATTGATTTCGCGAATGCGCTGCATTCGTCCATGTCGTTAGCGCGAGTTTCGCGCATTTTCCATCTTTACGAAATCCTTATACCATCCTTACATATTCCTTACGCCCTCTCTGCGACCATCTCCCGCCTTACGGATTCTTTCCATACCAAATATGAAATCGGCGGCTACGACCGAGGAGATGCCTACACCGATGGCGATTACGACGCCCGAAACCCGAGCGCTAGCGGCCTGCGCGTGACCTCTCCCCGGCCTAAAACTCGAGCGGGCATGCACGGCCGCGCCTTAGCAGTCTTTCTTGCCGCCGGCACTTTACTGGCGGGCGGCGCGAGGGCACAGAGCGTCCGCGACCAGAATCTGGCCTTGTGCAAGGGCGATGATGTCGGGCGTAAGATGTTCGGCTGCACCGCGTTGATCGAATCGGGGCAGGAGACGCCCGAAACTCTCGCCATCGTTTTTCTGAATCGCGGCAATGCACTCGCCAAAAACGGCCAATTTGACATTGCCATACGGGACTACGACCAGGCGATCAAAGATAATCCGCAGAGCGCCGAGGCTTTCTGGCGTCGCGGGTTCGCGTTGGAACAGAAAGGGGAATTCGATCGGGCCATCGCAGATTACGACAATGCCCTGAAGCTCGACCCGAATAACGCAAACGCGTTCGCGGATCGCGGACACGCCCACAGCCATAAAAAAGAATTCGATCCCGCCATCGAGGATTTGACGCAAGCCATCAGGCTCCATGCTAACGACGCACGGACGTACGGATTGCGGGCAAACGCCTACAGAGAAAAAGCGCAATACGACCTTGCCATCCAGGACTGCGAGCAGGCCATCAAGCTCGATCCCGACGACGCCTATGCGTACTACGTCCGCGGATTGGCTAGGCAGAAGCGAGGCGATAAATCAGGCGGCAAGGCCGATATCGCCAAAGCCAAGCTGCTCGACCCTAAAGTGGATCAGGAGTAGGCCGCGCGAGCAGTTCGAATTCAGGCAGCACAAAATCAAAAAAGCTCCAGCTCGCAAGCGGAATCATTCAGCTCTGCAATTTAGTCGCTGCGATGGCGATCGCCTTCAGCTGAAAACCCTCGGTGTGCGGGAAAGCTCCTTCCAGAGTGTGATGAAATTCGCTAGGCAGTGACGCCGTGCAGGGCTTGATGCCGTTCGAGGGCTTCGACATTTTGCAGGATGGATTCGATCACAAACTCATCGCCGAATTTTGAATTGATCATGATGTTGTAGAGCGGGCGATGCGGCCATTGCTTGCCGAAATAGTGGCGGATGAAATCGGCGCGGTCGCGATCCACCTCGGCGACGAGCTGTTGCGCCTCCTTCTCCGTCTTGCCGATGGATTTGATGCGGCGGACTTTTTCTTCGTCGGAAGCGTAAATGAAAACGTGGAAAGCATCGGGCCGGTTGCGCAGAAAATAGGGCGAGCCGCGTCCGACGATGACGCACTTGCCGCGCGAAGCCACATCGTCAATCACCTTCTGCAGCATCTCGACCATGCAATCGGTGTCAAATACCCGCGAGCCGCCGATGCCAAGCGTTCGCTCGTAGCTGCCGCGCGCGTAAACTTTGAACAAGCGATAGAGGAAGGGATCCACGCGCTCGTCGCAGCGCTGGGCTTCGCGATGATCGATATTGGCAGCGCGAGCGATTTCGGCGGTGATTTCCTCGTCCCAGAGTTTCCAGCCGAGGCGTTCGGCGAGAGTTCTGGCGATGAGCGAGCCGCCGCTGCCGTATTCCCGCTCGAGGGTGATGATTTTTACAGACATCACTGGCCCCTTGGGGGCCTAGTGTACCGCCATTGGGCCGCCGGGTTTTACTTTCTTCATGAGGAAGACGAAGGGAATCATGGCGGCGACGCAGATGCCGAGAATCCAGAAGTTGTCAATGTAAGCGAGCATGGTGGCTTGGCGGTTCAAATTGAAGGCTATCATTCCGTAGGCTTGGCGAGCGGCTTCAGCGGGGCTGGAGCCGCGGGAGGTCAGCAGGTGCGTGATGTTCGCAAGCGCAGCCTGGAATTGGCCGTTTCCAGAATTGAGCCGGGCGGTGAGATTGGATTGATGCACTTGCGCGCGTCGCGCGAGCATGGTGGTGACGAACGAAATGCCGACGCTGCCGCCGATATTGCGCGCGAGGTTGATGAGTCCGGAGGCTGCGTTATTTTTGCCGGGCGGGATGAAGGCGTATGCGGCGGTGTTGATGGGCACGAACAGAAATGCGAGGCCCATGGCCTGAAATACGCGCGCGGTCGCCAGGGTGCGGAAATCAATGGCGGTGTCGAAATTGGTCATGTGAATCAGGGAAAACGAAACCATGGTGAGGCCGAATAAAAGAAGGCGGCGCGCGTCGGTGTGGCCGAGCAGATAGCCGACGAATGGCATGCATAAAATAATCGCGATTCCTCCGGGCATCAAGGCGAGGCCCGCTCTTTGCGCCGTGTAGCCTAATAATTCCTGGGCAAATTGCGGCAAGAGCACCGTGCTGGAAAGCAGCGCGAAGCCGACCATGAACATCAGCATGTTGCCGATGCCGAAGGAACGGATCTTGAATAAATGTAAATCGATGATGGGATGTTCGTGGCGCCACTCCCAGATAACGACAGCGATGAGGGCGACAACGCTGATGACGGTCATTATCACGATGAAGTTTGAGCCGAACCAATCGTCGCGCTGGCCCTTGTCGAGCACGACTTGCAGGGCGCCGAGGCCGAGCGCGAGCAGGCCGAGGCCGATGTAATCAATGTGGAAGCCGGTGCGTTTTTCCTTCTTCATGTAGGGGGGATCGCTGATGAGCATGTTGGTGAGCAGCAGCGAAATAATGCCGACGGGAATATTGATGAAGAAAATCCAGCGCCAGTTGAAGTTGTCGGTGATCCATCCGCCGAGCGTGGGACCGATGGCCGGGGCCAGCACCACCGCCATGCCGTAGACGGCGAAAGCCATGCCGCGTTTTCGCGGCTCGAAAGTGTCGGCGAGAATCGCTTGTTCGCTGGGTTGCAGTCCGCCGCCGCCGATGCCCTGCAGCACGCGGAAGACAATCAGCATGCTGAGATTGGGCGCCAGGCCGCAGAGAAACGAGCTGATGGTGAAGACCGCGACGCAGGACATGTAAAAACGCTTGCGGCCGATGAGTTGCGAAAACCAACCGCTCATCGGGAGAATGATAGCGTTCGAAACCAGGTAGGAAGTGAGAACCCAGGTGCTCTCGTCCTGGCCGGCGGAAAGGCTGCCGGCGATGTGCGGGAGGGCGACGTTCGCGACGCTGGTGTCGAGAACCTCCATGAACGTCGCGAGCGTGACCGTGAGCGCGATGATCCACGGATTAATAACCGGACGCGGACGCCAGGCGGAATCGAGCGGGATTGCGGCAGCGCCCAATTTATTTCACTCTGACTTTCGGTTCGACGGACATTCCCAGGCGCAAGTAGTGATCGCTGTTTTGTCCCTTATCGAGGACGATTTTTACGGGGATGCGCTGCACCACTTTCACATAATTTCCCGTGGCATTTTCCGGCGGCAGCAGGCTGGTGCGCGCGCCGCTGGAGCCGGCGATGCTATCCACGTGGGCCTGGTAGGTGCGGCCATTGGCGTCCACTTTAATTTCCGCTGACTGTCCGGGCCGCATGTATTTTAGTTGCGTTTCCTTGTAATTCGCGGTGACCCAGACTTCGTCGAGCGGGACGATGGCGAAGAGTTGCTGGCCCGGTTGCACGTTCATGCCGACTTCAGCGTTTTTGCTGACCACGCCGTTCACGGGAGCGATGATTTTCGTGTACTGAAGATTCAGTTGCGCCTGTTCGACCGCGGCTTGTTTTTGTTGCACGGTGGCGTCAGCGGATAGCGCGCGAGCGCGCGTGGAAGCTACTTGCCGCGGTCCGGTTTGCGCGTTGCGATAATTCGCATCGGCTTGCGCGAGCCTGCTGCGCGCTTGGGTTACTTGCTGCTCTGCTGCAGTGGCCGAAGCGTGAGCTGAAGCGACTGCTGCGCTGTTCGCTTTGGCCGCGGCGACAGCCTGGTCGTACAGCTGCTGGGAAATTTCCTGCTTGTCCACGAGCTGTTTGTAGCGAATCAGGTCGTTTTGCGCTTTCACGTCGTTGGCTTGAGCCTGATCGAGCTGGGATTTTGCGGCGCTGAATTGATCCTGGGCGACGGAAATTCCGGCGCGCGCGTTTTCGACGTCCGCTTCCGTCGACGAAATCTGGCTGTCGGAATTCACGGAGGTGATGGGGACGTTGATATTCAGGGCTTGCGCGGTGGCTTGGGCGTCGGCCAGTGACGCGTTGGCCTGATCCAGCGCGACTTGATAATCGCGGGGATCAATTTCGGCGAGCACGGTTCCGGCGTCCACGTACTGATTGTCATCCACGTTCACTTTGATGACGTAACCGGTGATGCGCGCGCTGAGAGGCATCAGATGGCCATCCACTTCGGCGTCATCGGTGGTTTCGTACATCGAAAAATAACGATAGGTAAAGAAACTCGCAACCAGGAGCAGGACGGCGGCGATCGCCAAATACATGGGCGCGCGCGGATGCAGTTTGAAATAACTTTCGGAGCGAGCGGGAGGCGGCGAGGCCGAATGAGTTTCGGCAGGAGGCTGCTTTTCCGCAGCGGGAGGATTTGCCGGAAGATCGATTTCGGTTTTCTGCGCCATGGGTTATTTTCCTTTGAAATATTCTTTTACGCTTGCTTCCGCCAGGCCCACCGCGCGTGCCAGGGAAATTTTCGCGTAGTTATAGCTATAAAGACTGGAAATATAACTGTCGTTCGCGGTGGCTACTTGCTCCTGGGCCTGCACTACTTCCACCGTGTCCGCGACGCCGGCCGCGAAGCGATCGCGCGACTGGTCCAGAGTCTGCTGCGCCAAGTCGATGTTGCTTTTCGCGACTTCCACCTGTTCGGCGGAAGACTGCAAATTCAAGAAGGCCGTGCGCACGTCCGCGTCGATCTGCCCGCGAATATTTTCCAGGCGCTGGCGAGCCTGCTCGAGCTGCGCGTCGGCTTGCAGTTCGTCGCCGTGCACTTTGCCGCCCTGAAAAATGGGAAAGTTCAGCGTGCCGCGCACATCGAAGACGCCGTGCGTGGCGAGAGTGGAGTAGGTGCCGGCGACGCCGTAATCTGCGCCGAATGAAAGTGAGGGAAAGTATTCGGCGCGCGCCGCTTTTTTCGTATATTCCGCGGCGCGCACGGTGGCGCTGGCGGCCATGAAATCAGAGCGCGAGGCGTAGGCGCGTCGCAGTGCTTCGTCAAGGGTCATTGCGGTGAATGGTTCGTAGGGCGATTTGTCGGTGAGCTCGTATTGCTGTCCGGCGGCGAGGCCGATGACGCGCGCCAGAGTGAGTTTCTGGATTGCAAAATCATTTTTGGACTGGATGAGCTGTTGCTGGCGCGTTTTCAGTTCCACTTGAGCGCGCAGGCCGTCGATCGCTGGAGAAGTGCCGGCGTTCACTTGATCGGCCGCCTGGTTGTAAAGAGCCTGCGCGGTGTTCACTTGCGCGGAAACGGATTCGATACGCGAAGCGTCGGCGATGGCTTGCAAATAATTATAGCCGACGGCGAGCACGACCAGATCGCGCGCGTCTTTAGCGGTGTACTGCGCGGCTTTCAAATTTTGCGTCGCCACGTGAGTGTTATTCAGGGCGTTCAGATCGAGCAGAGATTGATTTAAGTATGCGCGTGAATCGTAGTAGCCGAAGGGCCCGATGATGGTTGGAATGTTCACGCCGGGAATCGAGTTAAATCCGAATTCCGCGAGGTCCACCTGCGAACCGTCCACGTAACTGCTGGTGGTGATATTGGGGAGCAGCGAGCTCAATTTTTTCCAGCGCGCACCTCTTGCCGAACCGACATCCTGATCCGAAAGGAGCAGTCCCAGATTGGTCTTCAAGCCGCGGTCAATCGCGCCTTGCAGAGAAATCTGGAGCACGCCCGGTTCCAATTTTCCGGGCACGCTGCCTTGGAATGAGCTTTGGGCTTGGGGAGCCGCGGGAGCACTGTTGCTCACGCTGCTGCTCGAACTAGAGGACACCGGAGCAGGGGCAGGACCGGCGACTGCCTGTGCACGAGCGTGCCCAGCCGCGAATGAGAGCAGAATTACAAGGATCAAGAATCGCAGCGGTCGAGCTATCACGGATTCCTCCTGCCCCGGGCATCCCAAATTGGATGAAGCGGAGCGATGCGAAGACTCGGCGAAGTTTCCATCAAGTGTCACAGCCTGGATGGGGTTGATCACGCTTTCGATCTCCGCGGCCGCTTGCGCGCGGCACGGGGTTCGGCGGGTAACAAGTTCGGCTGGATGAAGTCCCAAATCTGTTCGGCGGTTTTGCGCAGCGTGGAATCGGGCTTGATAGCCCAGCTCATGGTGACGCCCATGAAGATTCGCTGGGTCATGCGCGCCAGGTCCATTGCCGGAATGTCGCGCCTGATTTCGCCGCGTTCTTGCGCCAGCAGAAAAATCTGCGCCAGGATGCGGCGGCCCACGTGGCTGCGCTTTACCAGTTCTGCGCGGACGGAAGTGCAGGAAGCGTGCGCCGCGAAGATTGCGCGCAGCAGTGCAGGGCTTTTATCGGCCTGGCCCACGGCGTCTCCCACGAGTTCGCGAAATACGTCGAGCACGGGTCCTTTTGTCGCGCGTGCTTGCAGGAGCGTGCGTTCCACCGCGGCGGTGCGCTGGCCGCCGAATTCGGCCAGGATGTGCTCCTTGGTGGGGAAATAATTGAAAAAGGTCCCCTTACCTACATCGGCCGCTTCGGTGATGTCCTCCACGGTCGTTTCCAGGAAACCACGTTCGGCGAAAAGAGCGAGGGCGGCGCGGTAGAGGCGGTCGCGGGTCTCATTACGATGGCGTTCGCGGCGGCCGGCGCGGGGCGCGGCTTTGACTGGCCGAGAGACAGAGGATCGAGGAGCGGCCTTCACTGGGGACGCCATGATTGACTATAGGGCAATTCCGACCAATAGTCAAGATTGGACTTTGGTCACATGGCAATCATCTGCCTGCCCGGGGGCTGGCGGAAACAGAGATCACGCAGCGCAGAAAGAAAAATGCGCCGGAGGCACGGGCCTCCGGCGCGGGAAGAATGTCGAAGCGGAGCCGCTTACTTCGACAAGTTCTTGGGACTATGCGCTCGCAAAGTGTCCAGCAAGAGCTTGGCGTCTGGCGTCGGACGAACCGCGTCGCGCAGCACGATATCGCGCGCCGAGACGTCCTTGCCGTAGATGCGCCTGTTGGCGTCGTTGTCAGGGCGCACGGTGGAGCCGGCGAGGGAGATTCCCGCAAACAGACCGCGGGCGCGCGAGTAGGTGAGCATCTCCGCGCGCAGGGTTACGTCCGTATCTGCTGCGGCGTTTCGGCCCACGGGGCCTGCAGCCACCGAGGCATCGCCGCCCAGCTTGACCTTGCTGGCGAGAATGGCGTTGGCACCGCCGTCATTCATTACCAGGATGACGAAGTCCGTCGCCTGGCCGCCAGCCTGAAATCCGAAGCTGGCGCCTTCGAGAGCCATCATGGAGGGCGCGCTCCACGGACCGCGGAAATGTTCGCCGGTGCGACAGGTCATGACACCGCGGCCATAGCTTGCTCCGACGATGAATGCGGCCTTGAGCACGGTCGGATAAACGATCACGCACTCCGCTTTGTCAATCAGGCTCTGGGGAATGTCGTCGGGGATGTCCATGATTTCTTTCAGAACTGTGCCGGCGCTGCGAATGCGGTCTTGATCGGTGGTGGTATCGTCCGCGTGCGAGAGCGCGGGGCTGAATACGGCGGGAAGGCCAATCAATGCAGCAACAAGTAGGGCCGAGAGAACTCTGCTTTTCATATGATGTACCCTCCTATGGGTGGGCAACTATCATATGAATTTTGCGCAGGAATCGCAACCTTTCAGCCGAGGGTCCGGCGCGGGCGCGAAGGATGTCATATAATTCTCGCGCTGTGCAGGTGTGCATGAGGAGCAGGCTTGCTTTGAAAATTCAATGGCATGTTTTGCGGCGCGCGCGGTGCTGGAGTTGTTCCGCGGCGGGTTTGCTGAGGAATTCATTGTTCATTTTTAGCGCCGTGGCTGTTGCGATTGCTGGCGCGCAGGCTCAGTCGGGCGCGCCGGCCGCCACTGCGAAGAAAGGATCGAGCGGCGGGCGCGGCGCGAAGCCGCGGGCGGATGTGGCGCGGTTTCGCGCGCGCGTGGATGCCGCGTTGCGTGAAGCGCACGCGGAGAAAACGCTCTGGGGCGTCCTGGTGACGGATCGCGACACGGGTGAAACATTGTACGAGCTCAACGCCGATCGTTTTTTTACTCCGGCGTCGAACGCGAAAATAGTGACCACGTCGCTGGCACTCGCGACGCTGGGCCCGACGTATCAATTTCGCACGACGCTGGAATCCGCGGGGCGGCTCGGAGATGATGGGCGCTTGCTGGGCGACCTGGTCTTCGTGGGGCGCGGCGATCCGGATCTTTCGAACCGGAAATTTCCTTACGCCGGAAAGGTGGAGCACGACGGGCCAGTCGAAAAAGTTCTAGCGCAGATGGCCGATGACGCCATCGCCAAGGGCCTGAAAGAGATTGACGGCGATATCGTCGCGGACGACAGCTACTATCCATACGATCTTTATCCGCCGGGATGGAGCGTGGGAGATTTGTTTTTCACATTTGGCGCGCCCGTGAGCGCGATTGCCTTCAACGACAATTCGATCTCCGTGGAAGTTAGCCCCGGCCTTCAGGCGGGCGATCCCGCTAGTGTTACTGCTGAGCCTGCTGCTGCAATGGGCACGTTTGGGCATGAACTTACGACGGGCGTGGCCGACGGCAAGCCGGAATTTGGCGTGGTGCGCCAGCCGGGGCCGCGATTTCTATTGCTGCGTGGTTCGATACCACTTGGACACGCGCCGATGAAACTGGATCTGGCGATGCCCGACCCGGCGGAAACGACGGCGCTCGCGCTGCAACAAATTTTCGAATCGCGTGGAGTGCGGGTCACTGGAACGATTCGCGTGCTGCATGCACCGCCGGCGGAAATTTATCCGGACGCGCCGGTGGTGCTGGGTCCGGCGCCGGTGCCGCGTGCTCCGGACACAATTGTTTTCGCGGTGCATATTTCTCCGCCGCTTTCCGAGATCGTGCGCGTGACGAATAAAGTGAGCCAGAATCTGCACGCCGAATTATTGTTGCGCGCGGTGGCGCACGAGAAAAAGGGCTTTGGAGTTACCGATGCAGGGATTTGGGCGGAGCAGGATTTTCTGAAGACGGTGGGCGTCGCGGATGGTGACGTGGTTTTCACAGATGGGTCTGGACTTTCGCGCGACGATCTGGTGACGCCGCGAGCTGTGGTGCAATTGCTGCGCTACGACGCCTTGCAGCCGTGGGGCGCGGACTACATCGGCACATTTCCGATTGCCGGTGTGGATGGGACGCTGGAAACGCGACTGAAGGACACGGTTGCTGCCAGCCGGATCGAGGCTAAAACAGGGGCGCTAGATCACGTGCGGGCGATATCGGGGTTTGCCACCACGTTGCATGGTGAGCGGCTGATTTTTTCTATTTTTGGGAACAATAATCCGCAGCGAGGGCACGATGCTACGGTCGCGGCCGATGCTATCGCAGTGGCGATGATTGAATTGCTTGGTGCGCCTCCGCCGGCACAGCACCAGAAGAAATGAGCTGGGACGCGGCAAGCGGCTGTCGGGCCCGGCGCTCCGCGCGGGCACACTGATTCCCACAGGCCACCGGGCTACAATATTTGCATCACCTAATGATTGCGTTGAGGGATTCGTGTCGCGCTCAGCAGCTCAAGTTCTGGAATTCGACCAATTGAAAGAGATTGTCGGCGGCTACACCACTTGTGCGCCAGGACGGCGCGCGATCGGGGCTTTGACTCTGCGGCACGATGTTGCGGCGCTCGACGCGGAATTTGTGCTGGTAGCCGAGGCGGTTGGTTATTTGCGCGCCGGATCTGAACTTGGCTTCGGCTCGTTTGCGGATCCCGAACAGTGGCTCGCGCGACTGGCCGTTCCGGCCGCGGTGCTGTCCGTCGCCGAATTTCTGGATGCGAGTTCGTTGCTGGAGGTTGCGAGTTCGCTGCGGCAGGTATTTAAGGCCGACACGACGAAATATCCGCTGCTTGCGGCGCGGGCGGCAGCGCTGGGGGATTTTCGGCATCTGGCGACGGCGATTCGCCGCGCGATTTTGCCGAATGGTGAAATCAGCGATGACGCTTCGCCGCAGCTGCGGCGAACTCGCACGGGCATCGCGCAAGGGCGCGCGACGATTCGGCGTTCGCTGGAGAGTATTTTGCGCGCGCGCGGCGAAACTGGCGGCTCGGCGGGCGGCGAAGATTACGTCACGCTGCGGAATGATCGCTTCGTGATTCCGGTGCGCGCTTCGGATCGTCGCGGCGTGCCGGGCGTGGTGCACGGCGCGAGCGCGACCGGGCAGACCGTGTACGTTGAGCCGCTGGAAGCGATTGATCTGAATAACCGGCTGGTGCAGCTTTCTGAAGAAGAGCTGGTGGAGATTGCGCGGATTCTGACGGAACTTACCGAGCGGTTGCGCGCGGACCGCGGTCCGCTGGCCGCAGCGGCCGCGCAGGTTGCGCATATGGATTCCGTTTTTGCACGCGCGCGATTTGCTCGCGAGATTGATTGCGTGATGCCGGTGTTCCAGGCCGGCAATTCGCTGCGTTTGGATTCGGCACGGAATCCGGTGCTGGAAGCGAAGCTGCGTCCGCTGGGGAGAAAGGCAGTGCCGTTGTCGCTGGCGCTGGGCGGCGATGAAACGGTGATGGTGATCAGCGGGCCGAACACCGGCGGCAAGACGGTGGCGCTGAAATCGGTGGGATTGGCCGCACTTTCGGCGCAGTCCGGGATTCCGGTGGCGGCGGAACGCGCGGAGATGCCGGTGTTCGATCACGTGCTGGCGGATATTGGAGATGAACAGTCCATCGCTGCGGATCTTTCGACGTTTTCTGCGCATGTCGTCAATTTGAAAGCGATGCTGGACGTGGCGACGGAGCGATCGCTGATGCTGGTGGACGAAATGGGCACCGGCACGGCGCCGGAGGAAGGCGCGGCGCTGGCCGTGGCGCTGCTGGAGGAATTTCGCGCGCGGCATTCGCTGACGATTGCGACTACGCATCATGACCGGCTGAAGTCTTACGCTTCGACGACGCCGGGGATCGTGAACGCGGCGATGGAGTTCGACGAAGAGAATTTGCGGCCGACCTACCGCTTGCTGGTGGGCGTGCCGGGCACGTCGAATGGAATTGAGATTGCGCGGCGACTGGGCTTGCCGGTGCGGGTGGTAGAACATGCGCGAGCAAGTTTGACGCCGGAATCGCGGGAGGCGCGCGACCTGATTGCTTATCTGCATCGCAGCCGCGACGAAATGGAACAAATTAAGCGGCAGTCGCGCGAGGAATTGGCGCAACTGGAAGGCGAACGGAGATTGCTGCAGACGGAATGGGTGGAGCGGCAGAAAAAACGGATTGCGGAGCTGGAGCGGAATTTTCAGGAGACTCAGAAGCGACTGGAAGCGGAAGTGGCGCGGGTCACTGCGGATATTCACGACCGCGCCTTGCGGGCGCAGATCGAAAAGCAGTCCGGGAAGCGGCTGGGAAAGTTTGCGGCGGATGCGCGTGCGGATACGAACGCCGCGGTGGTGGAAACTTTGGCAGGTTCGCAAGCGGATCTGGGGGTTGCCGCGCCCGTTGCTGGCAAACCGGTCGCGCCGGAACTGCTTTCGTCTGGACAGCGAATTGTGGTGAAAAATTTCAAGCAGCCGGTGGTTTTTCGGCGTCACGATGGGCGCAATGCGGAGATTGAGGCGGGGCCGCTGCGAATGCGCATTCCGCTGAGTGATGTGCTGGCGATTGCGGACGAAGCGCAGGCGCCGAAGTCTAGTGCGGCCGGGGCGGGGCGATCGGCCGGCGTCACGGTGCACGCGCAACCGAGTGATGAACCGGTCGGCGATGAGATCAATGTGATCGGCTGCACCGTGGAGGAAGCCACGAACCGCGTGGATAAATTCATCGATGAAGCGGCGTTGGCGGGGAAGCCATCGGTGCGGATCATTCACGGACACGGCATGGGCGCGCTGCGTCGCGGGCTCGCGAAATTTCTGACCGAGCATCCGTTGGTGGAGAGCATTCACCATGAAGCCGCTGATCGCGGCGGAGAAGCTATCACCATCGCAGAATTGCGGGCTTGAGCTGGCGAAAACAAAGGGGTGTAGAGTAAGAAGTCGTTAGGACAAATGGCGGAAGCGGGCTCATTCGCGGATCGGGTCAAGCAACAGGCGGACATTGTTCGCGTGATTGGCGAATATGTGCGTTTGAAGAAGAGCGGGCAGAATTTCAGCGGGTTGTGCCCGTTCCATCAGGAGAAGACTCCTTCGTTCAGCGTTAGCGCGGTGAAGCAGATGTATTACTGCTTCGGCTGCGGGAAGGGCGGCGATGTTTTTCAATTTGTGATGGAGTTAGAGAAAGCGCCGTTCCCGGAAGCAGTGCGCACGGTTGCGGAAAAATGCGGGATTGCGATTCCCAAGCCGCGCGAGCGTTCGCCCGAGGAGCGCAAGGAAAATCAGCAGCGTTCCGCGCTGGTGGATATGCATCGGGAAGCGGCGGCGTTTTTTGCGCGACACCTTCTGCAGACTCCGGAAGGCAATGTGGCGTTTGCGTACCTGGAAGACCGCGGCCTGGATCGCGCAGCGGTGACACGGTTCGGCCTGGGATTCTCGCCCTCCGCGGGCGACGCTCTGTGCAGGTTTCTGAAACAAAAATATCCGGAAAACATTCTGGAAGTTTCGGGGCTTGTGGGGCGCGACCAGAGCGGGCGATTTTACGATCGTTTCCGCCGCCGCATCATGTTTCCTATTTCGAATGAAGCGGGGAAGGTAATCGCCTTCGGCGGGCGCGCGATGGGCGACGACATGCCGAAATACATGAACTCGCCGGAGACGCCGATTTATTCCAAAAGCGGCGTGTTGTATCACCTGGATCGCGCGAAGGAAGCGCTGCGGCAAAGTGATTTCGCGGTTTTGGTGGAAGGGTACATGGATGCGATTGCAGTGGCGCGCGCAGGCGTGGGCAATGTGGTGGCCAGTTGCGGCACCAGCCTTGCGGAGCCACAGACGAAACTGCTTTCGCGATTCACACGGCGCATCGTGGTGAACTACGATCCGGACACGGCCGGGCAGGCTGCCACGGAACGTTCGCTGGTGCTGCTGTTGGAAAAAGAATTTGATGTACGCGTGCTGGCGCTGCCGGGCGGCGCCGATCCCGACAAATTCATCAAGGAACAGGGCGTCGAGGCTTACAAGAAATTGCTGACGCAGGCGCCGCCCTATCTGGATTACTTGATCGGCCGCGCGCGACTGATGGACCGGACCACGGCGGCGGGAAAAGTGGCCGCGCTGAATTTTCTGATGCCGTACGTGCAGCGACTGCCGAACCGGCTGCTGCGGTCGGAGTGGGCCACGAGGATCGCTTCAGAATTGCGCGTGGATGAGCCGGTGCTGCGCGCGGCACTGCGTCGCGCGGCAGACGAGCGGCGCAGCGAAGTGAAACCCAAGGCGGAGCTGCTGACGCCTGCGGTGAAGCGCGCCGAGAGACAGTTAATCCGCATGTTGTTCGAAGCGGTGGAATTTCGCGAGAAGCTGGCCCAGGAAATCGCTTCGGCTGATTTGCACCGGGGTCTCGAGACGCGGAACATATTCGAGGCGCTGGTGGTGGCAATTGCGTCGGGCCAAAAACTGGACGCCGCGGCGCTGGCCGCGACGCTTGACGACAAAGACCGCCGGCTCTTCTTTGAGATTCTTTTTGAAACGCTGCCGGAAGGCACTTGGGAAGACGCAGAAAGCTGCCTGGGGTTTTTACGCCACCGGCCCGTAGCGCAGGAACTGACGGATTTGCAGAGGCAGATCGAAGCGAACCCAGCGGCGGATGAGCTGAAAAAATTAGTGATTCGCCGGATGGAACTGCTGCGGCTGCTGTCTCGCGAGCGGGAGCCGGAACCGAGCAAAATCCTTCCCGAGCAATGACTTACGGCGGATCGTTGACGTTAGCATGGGTGATATTGTATATTCGTAGGGTTTTGGAGGAGACGGGCGGCACGCTTCGTGCATCCTATAGATGCGTGAGGGTAGGCGCGGGCGTGGCGGCACGGGCGCGGAATCGGCGACGGGTTCGAAAGTTCGCTCTAAAAAACCGTTTAAATGCAGCTAATTTGCAGTGCGCCGGGGTGTCTCACCACGGCGGCTTTGCATTTTGCGGACCTGTTTGCGCGCATCGCCTGACCTCTGCGAGGGAGGAAGTGTGACGGTAGCTCTAGAGGAAAAATACGATCAGGTACGGCAACTCATCGCCATGGGCAAGGAACGCGGTTACTTGCTCTACGATGAGGTGAACGATATCTTGCCGCCCGAGGTGCACTCCTCGGAAGAAATTGACGATTTGCTCTCAACGTTTGAGCGCTATGGGATTGATGTGTATGAAGACCTGGCGAGCGCGAAAGTGGCGTTGGCTGCCGCGGATGCGTCGGATTCCCCCGAGCCGGTGAAAGATACCGAAGCCGTCGCTTCCGAAGATGGCGAACTGGATCTGACTCCGGGATCGCTGGAAAAGACAAACGATCCGGTGCGCATGTATCTGCGTGAAATGGGCACTGTTCCGCTGCTGACGCGTGAAGGCGAAGTGGCGATTGCCAAGCGCATCGAGCGCGGACAGCTGCTGGTGTTGAAGACGATCACGCGGGCTCCGTTGATCCTGAAAGAGCTTCTACAGGTGGGCGAAGATCTGCGCAATGGCTCGCGCTCGATCAAGGAAATCGTTCAATTCGACGACGAAGAACTCACCGAAGAAAAGATCGAGGCCAAGACCAAAGAAACTCTGAAGCAGATTGACCGCGTGGCGAAGCTGTACCTGCTGGCGCTGAAGCAGGCATCGAAACTGGGCAACATGGCGAAGTCGAAGAAGCGCCCGTATCTGCGCGCTCGCTATGCCTTGGCGCGCACGCGCGTCGAGATGTCCACTCGCATGCGGGAGCTGGAGTTCAACCCTCTCGAGAAGAAGCGGTTGATCGAAAAAATCCGGCAGACTGTGGAGCGCGTGCACTTCCTCGAGCGCGAAATCGTGAAGCTCGAGCGGCGCGTGGATGCTTCCAAGGCCGACGTGCAGGCGGAAGCGCGCAAGGATTTGCGGGCGCGCAAGCAGGAGCTCGCGGAAATCGAATTGGCCAGCGAAGTGAGCCCAACCGAGCTGAAGCGCGGGCTACAGGTCATTCTTCGCGGCGAAGCGGAAGCGGAACAGGCGAAGAAGGAATTAATCGAAGCGAACTTGCGCCTGGTGGTTTCGATCGCGAAGAAATATACCAATCGCGGGTTGCAGTTCCTCGACTTGATTCAGGAAGGCAACATCGGCTTGATGAAAGCCGTGGATAAATTCGAATGGCGCCGCGGTTACAAGTTTTCCACCTACGCGACCTGGTGGATTCGCCAGGCGATTACCCGCGCGATTGCCGACCAGGCCCGCACCATCCGCATCCCGGTGCACATGATCGAAACGATCAACAAGCTGGTGCGCACGCAGCGGCAGCTGGTGCAGGAACTGGGGCGCGAGCCGACTTCGGAAGAAATCGCCAAGCGCATGGATATTCCCGTCGCCAAGGTGCGCAAGATTTTGAAGATCGCGCAGGAGCCGATTTCGCTGGAGACTCCGATCGGCGAGGAAGAGGATTCGCATCTGGGGGATTTCATCGAGGACAAGGCGGTGGTTTCGCCTTCGGACGCGGTGATCAACCTGAGCCTGAAGGAGCAAACCTCTTCAGTATTGAAAACGTTGACGCCGCGCGAAGAGAAAGTCATCAAGATGCGCTTTGGTCTGGATGATGGCAGCGAGCACACGCTGGAGGAAGTGGGCCAGTCGTTCGCCGTCACGCGCGAACGCATCCGGCAGATCGAGGCGAAGGCCTTGCGGAAGTTGCGGCATCCCTCGCGCTCGCGCAAATTGCGCGCTTTCTTGGAAGGCTCCGCGAACGATTACTAATCGCTGCGATCGCAGGGGGCGGGTGTCAGACTCGCCCCTACGACTTTGCGTTTATCCTTCGAGAATCTCCTGCAAGCGATTCAGCGCCTCGAACCAGTTGGCTTTCATCTTGGCGCACTCTTTCGAGTTTGCTAGCTTCATGTGGTCCACCGCTACCTGGCTTTTTCCGGCGCCTTTGGGGTAGAAATTCACGCTGAGGCGGCTCTGGCCGCCGTTCCATTTTGCGCGCAGGGATTTGTTTTTTGTGGCAGTGGTGATTTCGATTTTTGCGCCGGGTAGCCAGCGCTGGCGAAGTTTTTCGTCGGTCCAGGCGTCGTAGGACTTGCTCAGCGGGACGCTCAGTGTGCGGCTGCCGGAGGCGGCGAATTCGCCGTCGCACTTTTGGAATTTTTCGCGCAGGCCGCGCTCGTGCTCGTAAGGGACGGCGATCATCTGGCACCACCACGGGCCCACTTTGTGCTCTTTGGCCAAGTAGGCGGAAATGTCCTGGTGGCGCATTTTTTTTGCGCCGGCTTTGTCCAGGATTTTGAACCACTCCGGCCACGTCTTTCCTGTACTCTGTTTCACTGCTGCATCGCTCATGCGTTTTGCTTCGCGAGGTTTCTTCATTTTGTGACTCCCGTAATTAATTCTGTTGCTGTGCGGTGGACCAATTCACCGCCGAGCCGTATTCATAGACGAGTTGCGCGCCGCGGTCCGCGCCGATGGTGAGCAGCGCGCCGAGGACCACCAGGCCCAGTAGCAGCACCTTGCGCAGGTGCGGCGGGAAATTGTTACGCATGAAAAATGCGAAACTACACAACACGATGGCGAGACTGGTGGCGGTGAGCATGAGTGTTTCATGTATTGCTACCGCGCGTTGTGCTTCGCCTGGCGCCACGGACTTTTGCGCGGCGAGTCCAGTCATCACGGTAATGATCGCGGCGAATGTGCCGAGATAGAGCAAGCGCGAAGCGGTGCGCTGCAACTCGTCGCTGGAGCGCCAGACCGCGAAACTTTCGAACAGCAACGCCGCGAGCCACAGCACGATGGGAAAATGCACGAACAGCGGATGATAATTCAGCGCCGCTTTTAGCCCGGGGAGCATGGCTGCGTTCCTCCTTGCATGGATCGCGCGCAGTAGCAGCGCATTATGTGCCAATCGTTCGCCGGGGTAAACGAAGTATAATGCGAGCGCTTGGAGGAACCGTTTTGTGGAATCGGAAGGCGCGACGAGAGGAACAATCGTGATGCGCGCGATCCGTGCGGCAATTTTTGTGGTCGTGGCGCTGTTGGTTCTGCTGATACTGGTGGGGGTGACGATCGGCGCATTCCTGCCTCAGCAACACGTTTCCACTTGCGCCGCGCGGTTTCGCCAGCCGCCCGACGCGCTTTGGCAAGTGATCACGGACTACGCGAAATTTCCTGCGTGGCGCAAGGATGTGACGCGGGTGGAGATGCTTCCGCCGGTGGACGGGAAACCATCGTGGCGCGAGTTTGATAATCATGGTGGATCGATTCCATATCAAGTGATGGTCATGGTGCCGCCGCGAGCGTTGGTAGTGCGAATTGCCGATCCTAAGCTGCCTTTTGGCGGGACGTGGACGTACGAAATCTCGGCGGTGAAGGACGGCAGCTCGCTCCTGCGCATCACCGAGGCCGGCGAAATCTATAATCCGATCTTCCGTGTTGCAGCGCGCTTCGTGCTCGGTTATTCGCGGACGCAGCAAGAATACCTTCAGGCGCTGGGCGCGAAATTCGGGCAGGACGTACCGATCGAAAAATGACCACGATGCGAAAAATGACCGTGCAGCGGAAAAGTCGGGCGAAGGCTCGCGCGCCCGAGCGTGATTATTCGCATCGGCTGCTGATTGACAAGCTGGGAGTGAAGCCCGGGCAGAGAGTCGCGGTGCTGGGAGTGGAGAGCGCGGAATTTCTGACGGAGCTTGCGGCGCGCGTGCCGGAATACTCGCGCGGGAAACGCCTGAATGGAGCCGACCTGATTTTCTTTTCGGTGGAGGCCGTTGCGGATCTCGCGCAGTTAAATTCGCTCGGGCGTTCGATTCATAAAAACGGCGCGATTTGGGTGGTTTATCCCAAGGGCCAACTGCACATTCGCGAGATTGACGTGATCACCGCAGGAAAATCCGCCGGGCTTACCGACAATAAAGTTTGCAGCTTCTCCGCGACGCACACGGCTTTGCGTTTTTGCATTCCCGTCGCGGAGCGCTAGAATTGCGCAGAGGCTTGCGCTAATTCCCGGGATCCGCTCTCAGACGGAACGCGAATCCTCGAAAGCAGGCTGCACAGAGCAACGCTTTTGGTTGGATCCTCCGGAAGGTAGAAGACCGGGACTAGCCCTGTATCTGTAATCTCGCCTTCGAGAGAACCGATGGTTGCGGCGCGTTGGAAGCTCTCGCCCGATTTTGTCCAAAACCGATAGGTACCGTCATTCCAGTAGCCGATGGTAACTTCTGCTTCGCGGAGAAGGGTTCGGGCCGGGACCTCTTGCCGGATAAGTGTCAGGGTCCAGATCATCCAGAACGCCATGGACAACAGAGCAAACCAGTCGGAACGATGCCAATAGACGACGCGGCCAAACAGTACACGATGAGTTATCACGCTAAACCAGAGTGGTCCGCAACCCACGATCCAAATGAGAATCGCAAACAACAGCCCTACTTTGGAACCGAAGGGCAAATACACTTCGCGAGGACGAGGCGCAGAAATGAGCGCCTTCCATTTCCGGGGTGTTTCCGGGTGCCGAAGCGGAAGCGACGATTGCTCCGACTTCGCGTCTGCCCTGGATGCGTAAACATTTAAAGGTGCGGTAGGGTCGTGATACTCGAGTCGCGTTTTCCGCGAGATAAAAGCCCAAAGCAAACCGAGCACCAAGAGTGACGCAGCGATAGCCCAATATATCCACTTCATGCCTACGAAAATTGGAAGATACACGGCTGCGGACAGCCCGAAAAACAATGCGCGCCGGATGTAGCGGGGAGAGTTGACGCGGAATTGCGCGGTAGCCGTGCCGCAATCGAGCCCGCAGTGTGGGCAGTTTTGCACATCTCCAGCCGGGGTGAAGACGGCACCACAGCGCGGGCAGGAGGTCTCCAGCACGGCGTCAGTATAGCATCAGTAAATCGGTTTGTTGTCCTCACCATGACGCATCGGCAGCAGCGGCGATGAGCGATCGGATCAAGTCACGACTTCGTGGTATGTGGCGCAGGCTGGAATTTGGCGCTGGGGATTATCGCGGTCGTAGAAAACGGCGACGGGCATCCCTTCGAAGAGCTTCTCGGTATAGTCGAAGCCGCTGCCCTTGCGGGTTTCGCCTTGGAAATCCTTGAATTCGTATTGGATGGATGATGAGCCTTTATCGCCTTGCCACTGCCCCACCACCGTCGCCAGAGCGACTTCGCCATGCTCCAGCAAATCGCATTCGCGAACTTGCGAGCGCCACATCGTGTAAGGAAGAAAGAGCAGAAGCGCGACGATGGCGGCGATGAGCCAATCGCCGGGTGTAAAGACGGCGAAGGAAAGCTTGCGCGCCCAAACCGTATAAAGGTGCAGGCCGAAGATTGCGGCAAAACCCAGAACCGCCAGGAACGCCACCGACAAACTAATGCGTCCGCGCAGGGACATGCGGATTTCGCGAGGGGGCGAAGTCCTGAGCAGAGCCTGTTGTTGCGCGCTCGGTTCGATGACCGCGCTGGAATTTGCAGCGCGAGCGGCTGACGACGCGAAGGAATTGTTAGGCACGGGGTGGGCGCGCATCGCCGATGCGGGAAGCGCCTGCAACCTTGCCAGGCTTCGCCGCGAGACGAAGTAGTTGATGAGAATCCCGACGGCGGGAAAAACGGTGAAGATCGCGATCTGGTACGGGTTGCGGAAATGCCAGAAGCGAACTAGGAAAAAAACGAAGCCGCCCATGAGGAAGATGCCGAGCGGAAGAAAAAACAGGGTGCCGCGGACATCGGCGAGGGCGGCTTGGCGATTCCAACCGCAGCTAGGGCAATAGGGCTTATTGCCCGCGAAGCGAGTGGTGCCATGGCAGAGAGGACAGGGCGGTGCAACCATATAAAATGGTAGCGTAATTTTTCGCCGCGGCAAGCGCGTACGGCTATCATGTTTCCATGGCGACAAGCCTTGAGGTGCGCGGACTGACGGTGGAGCTGCCGACGCCGGGCGGGTGGGTGCGTCCGGTGAATGAAGTTTCGTTCACGCTGGGGGAAGGCGAGACGCTGGGGATTGTGGGGGAATCGGGATCGGGCAAGACGATGCTTTCGCTGGCGCTGATGGGGCTGGAACCGCATGGAGCGCGGCACGCGGGCGAAGCGTGGCTGAGTTTGCGCGGCGCGGGCAACGGCGACGGCGGCAAGAATGGCGGCGCGCGAAACGCGGCGCGCGCAAATTTGCTGACGATTTCGCAGAACGAAATGCGCGCCTTGCGTGGGCGCGAAATCGCCATGATTTTTCAGGAGCCGATGACGGCGCTGAATCCGGTGCTGCGCATTGGCGCGCAGGTGGAAGAAGCAATTCGCGTACACGAGCCGCGCGCTGCAGAAAGTGAAATCCAGCGGCGCGCGCTGCAAGCTTTGCAGCGCGCGGCCTTGTCCGACCCGGCGCGGCGCGCGCGGCAATATCCGCACCAGCTTTCGGGGGGATTGCGCCAGCGGGTGATGATCGCGATGGCATTGGCTGCGGGGCCGGGCGTGCTGATCGCGGATGAACCGACTACGGCGCTGGACGTCACCGTGCAGAAACAGATACTCGAGCTGCTCGCGAAATTGCGGCGCGAGCTGCAGCTCTCGATGCTTTTCATTACGCACGATCTGGGAGTCGTGGCGCAGGTTGCCGGGCGCATCGCCGTGATGTACGCCGGACGCATCGTGGAAGAAGGCCCGGTCGCGGAAGTGCTGCGCGCGCCGCGGCATCCTTACACCGAGGGGTTGCTGCGCGCGGCGCCGCGGCTGACGCGGGAAAAATTGGTGCCGATTCCCGGCACAGTTCCGTCACTGGATGCGCTGCCGCCCGGTTGCGCGTTCGCGCCGCGTTGCCCTCATCGCGTGGCGGAGTGCGATGCGGCGGCGCCGGAATTGCGCGCGGTAAACAAGAATCACGAGGCGAGGTGTATTCTCGTCCGATGAGCGCGACGAATGAATCACCGAAGGGGCCGCCTAGTGGGCCGCCTGACGAATCGACCAAGGGGCCGCCGAATCATGCGAGCGTGAGCGACCACGAACTGAAAGAGCTGGTGCGCGAGCGGTTCACGAAAACCGCTCAGGTTTTCGGCGATTACGCCGTCGCGGAGCGTGTGGCCGAAGCCGAATTACTGGCGCGATTAGTCGCGGCTGGGCCCGAGGACGTAGCCGTGGATCTCGCTTGCGGCCCGGGAACGCTGGCGCTGCGATTCGCGAAGCACGTGCGCTGGATGTGCGCTTACGATTTGACGCCGGCAATTCTGTTGCGCGCGCGGCATAAAGCGGCGCACGAGGGATTGCTCGAGAAGCTCGGTTTCGCGATTGGTGATGCGCAGACGCTGCCGTTTGCGGATGGCTCGCTGGACCTGGCGGTGACGAGTTACAGCTTGCATCACATTTCCGATCCGGCGCGGGTGATTCACGAAATGGCGCGCGTGGTGAAGCGCGGCGGACGCGTGGGATTAATTGACATCGTCGTGCCGGAGGATCCGAAAGTGCGCGAGCTGAATCACCGCATCGAATGGATTCGCGATCACTCGCACTGCCGCTCGCTGACGCTCGCGGAATTCCGGGCGATTATGGATGCCGCCGGCCTGCGGATTACCGCGACGGAAACCAGAGAGCATCCGCGGGTGTTCGAGCACTGGATGCACGTGGCGGGCTGGAAATCAAGCGATGCGGAATTTATCGAGGCCAGGCGCCTGATGGTTTCGTCCATGGCGGACGACGGAGCGAATTTTCATCCGCGCTTTGAGCCGGCAGACGTGTGCCAACCGGGCGCGCAGCCCTGCCTGTACATGATCAACACCGGAATCCAAATCGCCGCCGAGAAAATCTAGGAATGCCGGGCGAAATTCTTCTCGAGGCGCGCGCGCTGAGCAAATCGTATTCCGTTTCCACCGGCGCGTTCACGCAATCGGCGCGGCGGGCGCTGGCGGTGGATGGCGTGAGCTTCGCGCTGGAGCGCGGCGAGACGCTGGGGATCGTCGGCGAATCCGGCTGCGGGAAGACGACCTTGGCGCGCATGCTGATGCGGTTGATCGAACCCGACTCCGGCGAGATTCTTTTTCGCGGCGAGGATTGGCTGGGGGCGCGCGGCGCAAAGCTGCGTTCGCTGCGGCGGCGGATGCAGATGGTGTTTCAGGACCCCATCGCTTCGCTGAATCCGCGCCTGCGCGTGGGGAGTATTGTCGGCGAGCCGCTGGCGATTCACGAACCGCAGCTTTCGGGCGAAGAGCGCGTGGCTCGGACGGCGGAAATTCTCGAGGCTGTGGGATTGGGCCGCGACGCCGTTACGCGTTACCCACACGAATTTTCTGGGGGGCAGCGGCAGCGCATCGGAATCGCGCGAGCGTTGATTTTGCGGCCGGAACTGGTGATTGCGGACGAGCCGGTATCGGCGCTGGACGTTTCGGTGGGCGCGCAGATTCTGGAATTGCTGGCGCGGTTGCAGCGCGAATTTTCGCTGACCTTGATGCTGATTTCGCATAGTTTGCCGGTGGTGGCGCAGCTGGCTTCGCGCGTGGCGGTGCTGCAGACGGGGCGGATTGTGGAGATTGGGGCCGCGGAGCAGGTATTGGGAGCGCCGCAGCATCCTTACACGCAGGCGTTGCTGGCGGCTGTTCCGGAAATTCCGGAGTGAGTTTCGTGCGATTGTGACGGGCGCCGGTTCATCGGCCAATTGTTTCGATCACGCCTCGTTCACGCGAGGCAAGCCTTGCTTACGAAAGCGGCGGCAAGCCGCCGCACTCGAAAATGTGCCCGCTGTGTCTGCAGCGGTGCCCGTAATGCCATCTTCCTAGTTCCGCCTCGCTCCTCTTGATGACAATCTTCGTTGGGATGTGCTAAACAGTGGCTCCAGACTGAAACATTCGCTTGAGCCAGCCGTAATGAGAAAGAGAATCAGTCCCCCGGTCGTTTCGAGTGCAGCAGGAGGAAACCAGCATGGCTAGCGCAGAGACTCCCTCTCCCGCAACCACCAGTTCTGACAGTTCCTTGGGTCGAATTTTCGGCGTGCTATTCAGCCCGAAGCCGACTTTTGAATCGATCGTACGGAAGCCCTCATGGATTTTGCCGCTGGTCTTGATCGCCGTGGTTTCCGTCGGAGTCGTCTTCACATTCAGCCAGCGCGTGGGCTGGCGCAACTTCATGATCCGGCAGGATCAGCAAAACTCGCGCACGCAGAAGCAGATGGAATCCATGACGGAAGAGCAGCGGGAGAACCTGATCAATACGCAGACCAGGGTGGCGCCGATTTTCGCTTATGCAGCAGTTGTTATTGGAGCGTTCATCGCCGCGGTAGTGGTGGCGGCCGTACTGATGCTCGCGTTCAACCTGATATACGGGACAAAGGTCGGATTCGTGCCGTCGCTGGGGATCGTTTCGTATGCCTGGGTGCCGGGAATCATCGTCGGACTGCTGGGGATACTGATCCTTTTCCTGAAAGATCCGTCCACGGTGGATCTGGAGCATCTGGTGGCGTCCAATGGCGGAGCCTTTCTTGCCGATGATTCACCGAAATGGATGGTGACGCTGTTCACAGCGTTGGACCTGTTTGCCTTTTGGAACATGATCCTGATGGCCATCGGATTCAGCGCCGCGGATCCCAAAAAGATTTCGTTTGGCAAGGCGCTGGGGACGGTGGTGGGCGTTTGGCTTATTTATGTGATCGTGAAGGTGGGGCTGGTCGCTGCTTTCTCCTGATACACTCGTTCGGATGGAGCGACAGGTCGAGGGATTCAAGTTCGAGGTGCTCGCGATGGATCCTACGGGCGCGCGCCTGGGAAGGCTGACTACTCCGCACGGCGTGATTGATACGCCGGCGTTCATGCCCGTCGGTACGGCCGCCACCGTGAAGGGCCAGACGCAGCAGGATCTGGAAGACCTCGCCGTGCAAATTCTGCTTGCGAACACCTACCATCTATATCTGCGCCCCGGACACGAATTGATCCGCCAGATGGGCGGACTGCACACATTCATGGCGTGGCCGCGGGCGATTCTCACCGATTCGGGCGGCTTCCAGGTTTTCAGCCTCAGCGAATTGCGCAAGGTGACGGACGAAGGCGTAACGTTTCGTTCGCATCTGGACGGCTCCGAACATTTTCTTTCGCCGGAAAAAGCGCTGGAAATCGAAATCGCGCTGGGCGCGGACGTCGTGATGGTGCTCGATGAATGCATCGAGGCGCCGGCGCCGGAGCAGCGCGCGCGTGACGCCGCGAAGCGGACGCTGAACTGGGCGAGGCGTTCGCGCGATTATTTCGCAGGGCATGGAGACGCCGCGCGGCAGATGCTTTTCGGAATTGTGCAGGGCGGGACGCATGCGGCGCTGCGACGGGAGAGCGCGGAGGCGCTCGCGGAGTTGGATTTTCCGGGTTACGCGATCGGTGGATTGGCTGTGGGCGAGCCGCATGCGAGCACTTGCGAAATGACGGGCGTTGCGGCTTCGCGTCTGCCCGCGGAGCGGCCGCGCTACCTGATGGGCGTCGGTAAACCCGAGCAGATTCCCGATTACGTGGCACTGGGCGTGGACATGATGGATTGCGTGCTGCCCACGCGCAGCGCGCGGCACGGCTGCCTTTATACTTCGCAGGGGCGCATGCTGATCAAGAACGCGAAGTACGCGAGCGATCCGCGCCCGATTGACGAATCCTGCGAATGCGCGGTGTGCCGGCGCTACTCGCGGGCTTATCTACGGCACTTAGCAACGAGCGGCGAATTCCTCGCGATAATTTTGAACACCCACCACAACATCCACTTTTACCTTGACATAATGCGTAAAATTCGCGAGGCTATCCGTTTTGGGAAGCTCGAAAAGTTCCGCTCTGACCTTCAGGCTCGTCTGAAATAAGACAAACCCAAGCAGGTGTTGGGCGCGGTCGCAGGGCGGAGCAGCGTCTTCGGCGAACGAGTTCCCGGCTTGTCGGCCCCCGGCAAGCTTGTCCGTCCTGGCGGATTGGCCCTCTAGTAGCTGGACTCGCGGCGCACGAGGGAAAGGCGTAATGATCGTGACAATTTCTATGTTCGCTTCAGCGAACCTCGCTCTGGGCGTGCTGGCGCAGGCGCAGCCGGGCGGGATAGCACTATTCCTGCCGCTGATCCTGATCATGGTGATTTTCTATTTCCTGATGATCCTGCCGGCGCAGCGGCGCCAGAAGAAAGTGAACGAAATGCTGGCGGCGCTGAAAAACGGAGATAAAGTCATCACCAACGGCGGAATCTATGGCACGATTGTTGGCCTCGAAGGTGACACAGTGCAGCTGCGCATCGCCGAGCAAGTGAAGATGAAGGTAGCCCGCAGCGCGATCGCGGGAATGCAAGCAGAACCACCGAAGGAGAGTTAGGCAGCCCGCATGAATTCCCAGCTCAGATGGAAGTTTATTCTTATACTTATCGTCATCGTGATTTGCTTGTATGGTCTTTTGGGATTACCCACGTTTCCTACCTCGCTGACGCAGGTGAAGGCTAACCTCGCGGATCGAATCAAGCTGGGACTGGATTTGAAGGGCGGCAGCCACCTGGTGTTGCAAGTGCAGGTGGATGAAGCCATCGGACAGCGTTGCGATCAGGCCGTGGATCAGCTCACCAAGCAGGTGCACGAGAAAAACATCATCGTGGGGGATCTCCGCCGCGTGGACGACACGCACATTGAGGTGGATAACGTTGACTCGAACACCTCCGGCGCGTTCCGCGATTTGATCTCGACGCAATTCACCGATTGGGCCATGGCGCCTGCTGCTGGCGTAGTGAATGGCTACTTGTTGACGATGCGACCTAGCGTCGTGGCTGATCTGCGCCGCGAGACGATGGTGCAGGCAGTGGAAACCATCACGCGCCGCATTAATGCTCTTGGATTGACCGAGCCGACCATCGCCACCACCGGCCGCGGCGACAATGAAATCCTGGTGCAGCTTCCTGGCGAAGGCGATCCGAGCCGCGCCAAGGCCGTGATTCAAGCCGGCGGACAACTGACGCTGAACCGCGTGGCCGACGATCAAACGTATCCTTCGGAAGTTGCGGCGCTGGCTGCGAAGGGCGGCGTGCTGCCTCCGGGAACTGTGATCGTGTCCGGCAAATCCGAAGCGCAGAGTGGCTTTCCCGTGCAGACGGTTTATTACATTCTCGATCGGGCGCCGATCGTCACCGGACAGGATCTGCGCGGCGCCAGCCCTGCGCCTAACGGAAATAATCCCGGGCAATTTGAAGTACGCTTCCAGCTTTCCACTGCGGCGGCGACGCGCTTTGGCCCTTTCACGGAAGCGCAGTCGCAGTTGTCGCCCAAGGGACGTATGGCGATCGTGCTGGACCATCAGGTTTACAGCGCGCCGACGGTTAACAGCCGCATTGATGATTCCGGGGTGATCGAAGGAAATTTCACGGAGGAGTCCGCACAGGATCTGGCGCTGGTGTTGCGCGCGGGCGCGCTGCCTGCTTCCATCAGGTACCTGGAAGAGCGCACGGTGGGCCCATCGCTGGGAGCCGACTCGATACGCGCGGGCGTGCGCGCCTCGATCGGCAGCCTGATCGTGGTGATGATCTTTTTAGTGTTCTATTATCGGATGAGCGGTGTCAATGCAGTAGTGGCCCTGATCCTCAACTTGATTATCCTGGTCGCGTTTATGGCGATTGCCGGGGCGGTGCTCACGCTGCCCGGGATTGCGGGCGTGGTGCTCACGATCGGCATGGGCGTTGATTCCAACGTGCTGGTATTCGAGCGCATACGCGAAGAATTGCGCAACGGCAAGGCTCCGGCCACGGCGGTGGATTCGGGATTTCATAATGCTTTCCGGACGATCATTGACACGCACGTGACGACGCTGGTATCGGCCGCGTTCCTGCTGTTGTTCGGTACCGGACCGGTGCAAGGGTTTGCGATCACGTTGATTATTGGTTTGTTGGCGAACGTTTTTACTTCGATCTTTGTTTCGCGGGCGATTTTCGACTGGCATTTGTCGCGTAAGGATCGTCAGGCGGAACTTAGTATTTGATGGGGTGTTTACCGTATTTAGCGGTGCATTGAGCAGGTGCAATAGTTTCACAATGGCGCGGGGGCGCGCCAAGGACTCCCTGATTCCGGCGGTTACGAAGCACTTATAGTGCAGGGACGGGACTTAAAGGCTGCCCGGCCAACGCCAGATTAACCAGGCCGGCCGCAGGGAACCAACGCAACCGGTCCGGTGTCAAACAAAGGTGGATAGGTATCGGAATGGAATTATTCAAGGGCGTTAACGTTGACTGGATGGGGAAGGCGAAGTACTTCGTCGCCCTGTCGTTGATTTTGCTGGCGGTGGGCTGGGCTTCGATACTAAAGAACGGCGGCATGCGCTACGGGATTGATTTCCGCGGTGGCACGCTGGTTTATGTGCGGTTCGCGGGCCCGGCGCCGCTCGATCAGATTCGCAAGGGGCTATCGTCCGCAGGGCTTAACGACAGCACGATCCAGACGATCAGTGACAACGTACTGGGCGGCGGCTCGCAGAACGATGTCGTAATTGGCCTGGAGCAAAAAGGCCAGAGCGATGAATCGACGCTGGATACGGGCCGAGAAGCGATCCTGAATGTGCTGCACAAGACTTTTGGCACGGCGGATGCGGGCGGCAAGCCGGATTTCAATTCCATCACCAAGGAAGCGCTGGCCGCGGTACTGACTGAAAAAGATCCACTGACCCTCGGCGCGGCAGCCGGTGATCGCTACAATCTGCTGGCGCAACGACTGCTGGCCGCGCGCGACGCCGATCACAGCGGCATCGTCACCAGCTTCGACCAGTTGAAAAATGCGGACGGCGTGACGCCGGCGGTGCTCAACACTTTGAACAACAGCTTCGTGCTCGGCAACTTTACAATTCGCAACGTCGAGATCGTCGGCCCGAAAGTTGGCGCGGAACTGCGGCTGCAGGCCATTCGCGCGACTTTGTATGCGCTGGCCGGCATGTTGATATATATTGCCTTCAGGTTCGAGTGGGTTTACGGAGCCGCGGCGGTGATCGCCGTATTCCACGACGTGCTCATTACCCTGGGTTTCTTCTCGCTCTTCCATTATGAAATTTCGCTGACGGTGATCGCGGCATTGCTGACACTAGTGGGCTACTCGATGAACGATACGATCGTGATATTCGATCGCGTGCGCGAGGATCAGCGTTTGATGAGGCGCGAACCGTTTCCGGACGTCGTGAATAAGGCCATCAATCAGACTCTTTCACGGACGATATTGACCAGTGGATTAACATTCCTAACCGTCCTGGTACTTTTCCTCATGGGCGGGCAGGTGCTTCGTGCTTTCTCTTTTGCCATGGTGGTAGGAGTTGTGGTAGGAACATACTCCAGTTTCGGAATTGCCGCGCCCATAGTGGTGCTTTGGAATAAATATCGTGGTCAGGGAACTGCCGTTCGCGCCGGATCCGCAGCCGAAAAGCGCGTGGTGGCAGCTGCTAGGAGGTAGGCGCCATGTTTGACGATCTAGTTGTATCGAGTGCCAATCCGAAAAGGACGAACAACTCGTGGACGGTGGCTCTTTCGGCCATCATTCAAGCTGGTTTGCTGGGCATCTTGATTTTGATTCCGCTCATCTATACGGAAGCCTTGCCCAAACAGTTGCTCACGACTTTCCTGGTGCCTCCGCCGCCGCCGCCCCCTCCTCCTCCGCCTGCCGCGGCGATACAAAGAATCGTGAAGCCCGTGGTGCGCCTGATTCACAACGGTCAGATGATGGCGCCGACGGTGATCCCGAAGAAAGTGCAAATGATTAAGGAAGAGGAGATGCCGCCTGATGTCGGCGCGGTTGGCGTGGTCGGCGGCGTTCCGGGCGGCGTTCCGGGTGGTCAGGCCGGCGGCGTTCTGGGCGGCATTATCGGTGGTTCGGGTGGCGGCATGCCTCCCCCGCCGAAGGCGGCTCCTTCGCGCATCCGTGTGGGCGGCAACGTCGCGGCGGCCAAGCTCGTTCGCCAGGTCACTCCGTTGTACCCGCCGATTGCCAAGACGGCGCATATTTCCGGCACGGTGATGCTGCATGCCGTGATCGCCAAGGATGGCACGATTCAGGAATTGACCTACGTTTCCGGTCCTCCGCTGCTGATGAAGAATGCGATGGACGCCGTGCGTCAATGGCGCTACAGCCCCACCTTGCTGAACGGTGAACCGGTGGAAGTGGACACTACAATTTCGGTCGTCTTTACTTTGGGCGGTTAAAGCAAGGCTTGCTTCAAGCTCTTCGCGGAGCTGGGGCGGAGCGGAAATAAAATCCGACCGGCAGAAACTTGCTGCCTTGGTCGTTTCACAGGAACGGAGGATCAGATAATGCTTGCGAATTTACTTTTTGCCGGTGTGATGATGTTTCAGCAGCCAACGGGTGAAGTGGGCTGGGACCTGGTCAGTATGTGGCACAACATGGGCATCCCTGCCAAAACCGTCGTAGCCATTCTATTTATCATGTCCGCTTGGTCGATCGGCATCATGATTGACCGCGCGTTGATGTACAGCGCCGCCCGCAAGCAGTCGCGGATTTTCGTGCAGCAAGTGGCGGGCGCGCTGAAAGATAACAAGCTCGACGAAGCGATCTCGATTGCCGAGCGCAACAAGAAGAGCCACATCGCCAAGGTCGTGGCCACGGGCTTGTCTGAATTCCAGGCAGCTTCGGCGCAGGTGGGCGATGAAGAAGTGATCGAAGCGGCGAACCGCGGTCTGGAGCGCTCGGTCGCGATCGTACACGCCGAAATGAAGCGCGGTCTCTCGGGTCTTGCGACCATCGGCTCGACGGCTCCGTTCGTCGGACTGTTCGGCACGGTGATGGGCATCATCAACGCGTTCAAAGGCATTTCCGCTTCGAAGGCCACCGGATTGTCGGCGGTCGCCGGCGGAATTGCGGAAGCGTTGGTCACCACCGCGCTGGGCTTGGTCGTCGCGGTTCCGGCGGTGTGGGCGTTCAACTATTTCACCAACAAAGTGGAAGCCTTCGACGTGGAGATGGACAACTCCTCGATGGAGCTGATCAACTATTTCATCACACGCCGCGGCGGGAAGAAGTAAGCCATGGCCTACAAGCCCAAAGCACCGCCGGTGATGGCCGCGCCGAACGTGATTCCGATGGCGGACATCATGCTGGTGCTGCTGATTATTTTCATGGTGGTCACGCCTATGTTGCAGAAGGGCGTCTCCGTGGATATGGCCAAGGTGAATAACGCCCGGGACCTGCAGGATGCCGACAAGGACGACGCCATCATCCTGGCCGTGACGCGTGACGGCCAGATGTATTTGGGCAGCACCAAGGTTGGCCTGGACGACATCACCACGAGGATCAAGGACCTGATCGCCAACCGCCTGGACAAGACCGTCTTCGTGCGCTCCGACTCACGCGCGAAGTACGGCGATGTGGTCAAGGCAGTTGACGAGGTACGTGCTGCCGGCGTGGATCATCTGGGCCTGCTCACGGAAAAGATCCGCGCCAAGAATGGACCGGCTCCTCCGCCACCTCCGCCCGGCACTTAGGAATGGGCGCGAGATTCAGCGCATAGAATATAAGGAGTTTTCCCATGGGAATGGCAGTTGGTGGCAGTAAAGGATCGATGTCGGAACCGAACATCGTGCCTCTAATTGACGTGCTCTTGGTGCTGATCATCATCTTCATGGTGATCACCCCCACGATTCCGCAGGGGCTGGATGCGCTGGTGCCGCAGCCGACTCCTCCGAACCAGAAGCAGGATGACACGCTGCTGGCGAAGACCATCGTCGTGCAAGTCACCTCGAACGGCAAAGTGATGATCAACCAGGACGACACGACCTGGGACGCTCTGGGTCCGCGCCTGGAAGACATCTTTAAGCAGCGCGCCGAGAAAGTGGCTTTCGTGAAAGGTGACGACGCCGTGGAGTTCGCGCAGGTGGCTCGCGCGATCGACATCATGCGCGGCGCCGGGATTGACAACGTCGGCCTGATTACCGCGAAGATCGAAGCAGGGCAGTAATCTACATTCCGGTGTAGTGTCCGGTAGCTTCGTTAGCTTGCGGCGTGTTCCGGTCGGGGGTGCTGCATGGCAATGACGGTTGGCGGCAAAAAGGGTTCGATGTCCGAGCCGAACATCGTGCCTCTGATCGATGTATTGCTCGTACTGATCATCATTTTCATGGTGATTACACCCACGGTACCGCAGGGCCTGGAGGCCCGCATACCGCAGCCTGCCCCGCCCATGGTGACGCCGGATAAAGACCCGCTGGCGGTGATTGTTGTACGACTCACCTCGGGCGGGGATCTCCTGGTCAGTCAGGATAAGGTTTCCTGGGACGGACTGGGATCGCGGCTGGAAGATATCTTTAAGCAGCGTGCGGAAAAAGCGGCCTTCGTGAAGGGCGATGATTCAGTTCAGTTTGCGGAGGTTGCTCGGGCGATTGATATCATGCGTGGCGCTGGCATCGACAACGTCGGCCTGATCACGGCGAATATCCAAGCTCGGCAGTAACGGCATTTGTTCATGGTTTCGTAGTGTTCTGTAAGTCGTCGGGACTGGTAGCTTTTTGAATTCGGCGCAGCCTTCATCAAGGAGAGCAAGGGATGCAGCGGAAGCCTCACACAGTTTTACTACTCGCCGTGGTACTGGCCGCGGTCGCCGTGGGCGGTGGTTGCGACAAACTGCGCGCGCGCGACAAGCTCAACAAGGGCGTGCAGGCCTATAAGGCCGGGCAGACCGATCTGGCCATCGAAGATTTCAAGACAGCCAAGGATCTGGACTCGGGACTGACCAACGCGCGGCTTTATCTAGCGACTGCTTACTCCGCGCAGTATATTCCGGGCGCACCTTCTCCTGAAAATATTCGCAACGGCCAGCAGGCCGCGCAGGAGTTCAAAGATATTCTGGCGAGTGATCCAGGTAATCTTTCCGCGATTGACGGGCTGGGCTCGATTCTTTACAACATGGCGGGCGGGCCTCCCTTCGATCCCAAGATGATGGAGGAATCGAAGAGCTACCATGAGAAGCACATCCAACTGAAGCCGGACGATCCGGAGCCGTACTACTGGGTGGGCGTGATTGACTGGTCGCTCGCTTTCCGTGGCAATCGGGACATGCGCGAGGAGTACAACAAGACCGCCAAGAAATCCATCAAGGACACGGATCCTGCGCCTCCCGCGCTGGCTACCGCGTTCCAGCAGAAATACGGCGCCGTGGTGGATGAAGGCATAGCCAGCCTGCAGAAAGCCATGCAGTTGCGCACCGATTACGACGACGCCATGGCCTACCTGAACCTGCTCTATCGGCAAAAAGCGGATATGGAAACTTCTCCTGATGCGCGCGATGCCGACGTGAAGCTCGCGGACGACCTGGTGGACAAGGTGAAGGCCATCAAGCAGAAGAAAATGGAGGCGCCGCAGCCGACGTCCTAGGCGCGGCGTTTTTCACAGTCGCAGCATTTCCAGCCGGCGGGTTTTTAATCCGCCGGTTTTTTTTGGACCGTGCTGTTGTGCCGGCGCAATTTTGTGTACCGTTGGTGGCGTCGCAAGCGCCGCTACAAAGGCTGGTCGCAGCTTCCGGAGCGCGCTCGAACCGCGACGGGGGAGAACACCGCAAATGAAAAGATTTCGTGGCATGGTGACAGCGCTGCTTTGCCTTGTTTTCCTGGCCCTCTTTGTTTCGAATTCTCGCGCGACGCGCCTGGGAGGCTTGTCTCACGCCGAAGACGCCGGCGACCCCTGGTCCGCCGCGCAAACGGTGCAAGGGGCGGATCTTGCAAAGGAACTCGCCGCACCGGCTCACCCGAACGAGCCCGTCGTCGTGTGCGTGGGGTTCCGTCCGCTTTATCAGGGCGCGCACATTCCTCACGCGGTGTTCCACGGGGCTGCTTCAACCGACCCGGGGCTTGCCGAACTGAAGAGTTGGGCGCAATCCCTTCCCAAGGCGGCGAACGTCGTTTTGTACTGTGGATGCTGCCCGCTGGCGCATTGCCCGAATCTGCGGCCTGCGTTTGTGGCAATGCGCGATATGGGTTTTAGCAGTCTGCGCGTGCTGATTTTGCCGAACGACTTCAACACGGATTGGATTGAGAAGGGTTATCCCGTCGAGAAGGGAAAATAGTCGCAGTGTCTGCGGCGCCGGGTTCGGTTGCTACGAGCGTTTAGAGCCTGTGCGAGAACTGCAAAATCGCTACTGCAGCGGCTAAACAGTTGGCGGAAAAGCGCGCCGAACCATTTCCTCAGGGGCGAGGGCCCATTGCAAGCCAAGTACTCGTTGTCATATCCGAAGCACCGAGCCCCTAAAAAACCGACTTTTTCCGCAGCCTGTACAGCCGCGCGAATTTGCGTGAGTTATGGTGTGGCTGAAGCCACGACCTAGAAAGACTTTCGAGTTCTCACACAGACTCTTTAGGCTCGATTACGATTTGGTCTCCGGTAGTTTTTGCGGCTGCAGCGCCATGGCGAGCAGTCCGGCGATCAGCACGGCAGGATAGAGTTGGCCGATGAGCGCTTCGCAGATTGCCAGCGTGCGCGCCAGGGGATGCACGGGAATGATGTCGCCGTAACCGAGTGTCGTCAACGTGGTAAAACTGAAATACACGTAGCGCGCCATGGGCGACATTACTTCCTGCGCATTCACCGTGGGATGGATCGAGCCGGGAACCAGTAGGTCCGCCAGTAAGTACGCGTAGGACCATACCAGGCCGATCAGCAGGTAAGCCGCAATCGCTCCCAGTACGCGATGCAAGTTGATTACGCCCGGGCTGAACACTTGCACCAGAGTAATCGATGCAAACGCCAGCAGGCAGCAGAGCAACAGCACGGATTCCAGCACGGGATGCCCGAACTTCGGAACGTAAGCCCCGGTCCAGTGCACCGCGAGGCCGGCGCTCGTCAACAGAACCACCAGTATCGTCAGCGTGCGGCTACGCTTGGTGGCGACGGCGCCTGAGAGCAGCAGAATCGAGATCACCAGATCCACGATGAATTTCCCGAGCCAGCCCAGGCCGGCGAGCGGGAAGACCACGAAGATTATCAGGATCAGAATCGCTAGGAAAAATGTGAGGCTCTGGTCCAGCAAGCGGATGCGCGCGAAGATTCCATCCGGTTGCGGCGTCACCTCAATTTTAAATTCTGGTGGGTTCAATTTTTCGGCCCCGCGTTCCGGCAGACACGGTACTTCCGCCGGGTTCGGGTGTCAATGTTGCGGCAGGGTGCTGTGCCGTTCTCCGATTAGCGTTAATCCGGCGCTAGGCAAAGAAAATTGGCAGATTCATATTGGCTTGAGACCCTCATCCATTTTCCGTGTTTGACATCGTGCAGTGCTCACACTAGGCTTTGGTCGGATTCGCATGGAGTCTGTCGCTCGAAGGGCGGCCCGCAGCTTCTACTAGAGGTGGCTGTTTCACGTAGGAGACACATGAGAGAGTTCGTGGGCGTAGCGTTTTGTATAATGTTTCTTCCGCTGGCGATGATGATATCTGCTTCGAAGGCCGGTGCGCAGGACCGCACGCAAGGCCGCTCCATGGTTCTTTCACGCAGGGGCGTGGTGTCTGCGGAAAGCCCATTGGCGGCGCAGGCTGGAGCGAGTGTGCTAGCCCACGGTGGCAACGCCGTGGACGCGGCAGTCGCAACCAATGCGGTCATGGGCGTGGTTGAGCCGATGATGAACGGAATCGGCGGCGATCTTTTTGCGATCGTTTACGACGCGAAGACCGGCAAGCTTTATGGGCTGAACGCAAGTGGTTGGGCTCCCGCGGGACTTTCCATCGAATTTCTCAAGTCCAAGGGCGTTGCGGGAATGCCGCAAAAAGGAATCCAGTCGGTGACAGTCCCGGGCGCCGTAGATGGCTGGTCAAAGCTGCTGGCGCGTTTCGGTACAAAGAAATTTTCCGAACTTCTTGCGCCGGCGATCTACTACGCTCGTGAAGGTTTTCCTGTGCCCGAATGGGATGCCGCGTATTGGGCGGACGCGGTGGATATTCTGAAGCAGGACAAGAATGCGGCGGCAACCTACCTGCTCGATGGTCACTCGCCGCGAGTGGGCGATATTTTCCGCAACCCCGATCTCGCGCATTCGCTTGAATCGCTGGCTTCCGGCGGCAGAGACGCCTATTACCGGGGCGCAACTGCACAGAGTATCGTCGCGCTATCAAACAAGCTGGGCGGCACGCTGACGCCGGAGGACTTCGCCGATTATTCCAGCGAATGGGTCGAGCCGATTTCGACCACGTATCACGGGTGGACCGTCTATGAGATTCCTCCGAACGGGCAGGGAATCGCCGCGCTGGAAATGCTGAACATCATGGAAGGATTTTCTCTCGCGCATTTTGGGCATAACTCCACCGATGCGCTGCACGCCATGATCGAAGCGAAGAAGCTGGCTTACGCCGATATGTACCGTTACGTCGCGGATCCGAAGTTCAGCCAGGTTCCCGTTCAGGGCATGCTCTCCAAGGAATATTCCGCGCAGCGCGCGAAGTTAGTGGATATGGCCAAGGCGAATTGCGATGTGCTGCCCGGGGAGCCGCAGCTTGCGACGAGCGGCGACACAACTTATCTCACCGTCACCGACAGCGACGGCAACATGGTGTCGCTCATTCAGAGCAACTATGCTGAGTTCGGGTCGGGCCTGGTTGCGGATGGCACCGGTTTTGCTCTGCAAGATCGCGGAGGGCTTTTCAGCCTTGACCCCAATTCTCCCAATAGGCTCGCCGGCCACAAGCGGCCTTTGCATACGATCATTCCGGGTTTCATGAGCAACGGGCAGGAACGGATTGCGTTCGGAATCATGGGCGGCTTCAACCAGGCGCAAGCGCACGCCCAATTCGTTTCCAATGTCGTGGACTTCGGAATGAATATTCAAGAAGCTTTGGAGGCCGCCCGGTTCAGCAAGCGAACTTTTGCAGGCTGCGATGTGGATCTGGAGGATCGCATTCCGCTCGCCGTTCGCGACGGCCTTACCAAGCGCGGCCATCAAATTAATCTTCACGGTGCATACTCGGCCGTCATGGGCGGCGGACAGGCTGTGCAACGCGATATTTCTACGGGAGTGAACTACGGAGCCTCCGATCCTCGAAAAGACGGCGAAGCAATCCCCGAGCCGTCTCCGCAACAATGACGCGACGGTACTTCCGCGGGTTGGTCGCCCAATTGGAAGGTGAACTACTCCCGGCCGCAGGAAGGGCTCGCGGTGGGGCGGCCCTCAGAATATAATAGTACATGGACCCGGCTGGTAAACCCGCGATTTCGCAGGCTGCGCGGCGGACTGTGGATTTGCGGTTTGTGGAATTGATGGACAAGGTGCGCCGCAATCGCCCCGGCGATGACCTGGAATTGCTGCGTCGCGCGTACGATTTTGCTGCGGAACAGCACAAGACGCAGACGCGCCTCTCCGGCGAGCCTTTCCTTTCGCATCCCGTAGAAGTGGCGCACATTCTTGCGGACATGAAGCTGGATGTGACTTCTCTCTGCGCCGCGCTGCTGCACGATGTGGTCGAAGATACAAAAATTCCGCTGGAAACAATTTCCGAACATTTTGGCGTGGATGTGGCGCGGCTGGTGGAAGGTGCGACGAAGATCAGCCGACTGGATCTTCTCGCGCCCGAAGCGCGCCAGGCGGAAAACGTCCGCAAAATGCTGCTGGCGATGGTGAACGATGTGCGCGTGGTGGTAATCAAACTTGCAGACCGCCTGCACAATATGCGCACGCTGGAATATCTGGATTCGGAAAAACAGCAACGCATCGCGCGCGAGACGATTGATATTTATGCGCCGGTCGCGAACCGCCTAGGCATGGGCCTGATTCGCGGGGAGCTCGAGGATCTTTCCTTCCGTTACCTGGAACCCGAAGCGTTTTTCGAATTGCAGAAGAAACTCGCCACCAAACAGAAAGTCTTCGATAAATTTCTGCTGGAAGTGCAGGATTCCATCCGCGACAAAATGGTGGAGACCGGAATACCCGCCGAGGTGCAGGCGCGGGTGAAGCGTTTCTATTCGCTGCACCTGAAGAGCCAGAAGCAGCAGCGCACGCTCGATCAGGTGTTCGACCTGCTGGCGATCCGCGTGATTACCGACACCGTAAAGAATTGTTACGCGACGCTCGGCGTGATTCACCAGATTTGGCCGCCGGTGCCCGGCCGCTTCAAAGATTACATCGCGATGCCACGGCCCAACCTGTATCAATCGCTGCACACCACGGTGATTCACGGCGGCCAGGCGTTCGAAGTGCAAATCCGCACGCAGGACATGCATCGCATCGCCGAGCAAGGCGTCGCCGCGCACTGGAAATACAAGGACGGCCGCACGGAAACTTCCAGCGCCGATGACCAGCGCATCGTCTGGATGCGGCAGCTGATCGAGTGGGTGCAGGAAATGCAGGAGCCCAGCGAATTTCTTTCTACCCTGCGCGTGGATCTTTATCCCGAAGAAGTTTACACCTTCACGCCGATGGGACGCGTGGTAGTGCTGCCGCGCGGCGCCACGCTGATTGATTTTGCGTACGCTGTACACACCGAGGTGGGCCATCAGTGCACGGGCGCAAAAGTGAATGGGGCGATCGTGCCGCTGCGCCATTCCGTGGCCAATGGCGACGTGATCGAAATCATCACGCAGAAAGGCCACGAACCTTCACGCGATTGGCTTTCCTTCGTGCACACTTCGCGCGCGCGCAGCAAAATCCGCCAGTGGATCAATCTGCACGAACGCGAACAGGCCAAGGACGTCGGTAAGCGTTTGCTGGAGAAGGAAGCACGCCAGGCGGACATCGTCCTGAAGAAAATTGCCCCGGAGACCTGGCAGCGCGTCGCTTCTGAATACGGTTGCGGACGCATTGACGATCTGTACGCCGACTTGGGTTATGGAAAATGGTCCGCGCGGCAGGTGCTTGCGAAGGCCAGCGGGCAGCCGCTTACCGATCCCTCCGAAGAGAAACAGCCGAAGATCGTGGACACCGTCAAGCGCATGCTGGGTATGAACGACGGCGCGATTCTGGTCCGCGGACACGACGATCTCATGGTTTATCGCTCGAAATGCTGCAATCCGATTCCGGGGGATGATGTGATCGGCTACGTCACGCGCGGCCGCGGAATTGCCGTGCACGGGAAAAATTGTCCCAACGTGCAGAACCTGCTTTACGACGCGGAGCGGCGCATCGCCGTGGAATGGGCGGGGCAGACGCAAGCGACTTTTCCGGTTCGCCTGCGAATACTTACCGAGGATCGTCCCGGGATGCTCGCCAGCATTACCACGGTTATCAGCGACAACGGCGCGAACATTCGCACGTTTGAAAGCGGCGGACAGGATTTGCGCGCGCGCATCGAAGTCGCACTCGACGTGCAGGATCGCAAACAGCTCGAACGGATTCTTTCCGGAGTGAAACGGATTCCCGGCGTGTTTGATATCGAGCGCGTTTACAACGTCTGATTTTCTTCGCACAAATCGTTTTCGCGGTATTTTGTCACTCTCGCGAGCGACGTCACAGTTTGTGGAAAAATGCTTCAAACCGTTTCCTCAGGGGCTGAAGTCCAGCGATCACCAAGCACGAATTGGCGAAGCCCTTCGAGCCCTGCCACAGGCAGGGTCTCCGGATGAACCGAAGCTCCGACCCCCTAAGAACCGAATCTGTCCGCGAACTGGTCAGCCACTGGCGGAACCACGATTCTCGAAACCCGGTAATCATTCCGCGTCACGCCGCCCGGCGCGGGCGTTCACTCTGTACAATGAAAGCAATGGGAACCGTCCAGGTGATCGGTTCCGCCCGCGGATTGGGCCGCGTTGTGCGCCGCAGAAGTTCGTTCACCGCGATCTTTATTCTTGCCATGCTCTTTTCGCAAATAGCGTGTGAAAGTCTGACCCCGCTCGACACCAAACCGCTGGACGGCGCCGGAGTGCATTACAGCACCATCAAGGAATTGAAGGCGCTGCACATCACGGCTGCGGAGGTCGGCGAAATTGCAAAAGTCCGGCAGTCTGGCCTTAGCGACGCGGATTGCGTCACGTTGCTGCAGATTTTTCATGGCCGCGGCGAGGCGTTTACCGCCGGTGATGCCATCGCGTCGCTGCATCAGTCTGGCTTGAGCGAAGGCAGCGTCCTGGCGCTCGCCGGAATGGACCAAGTCGGCCTGGGTTACGGCGAGCTGCAAGCGATGCACCTGGCGGGTCTTTCTGACGCCATCGTTCTGGAAGTGGCACGGCATCATGCTTCGGGAAGGCCGGCGCTTTCAGGCGCATCACTGGGGACGCTGCGGAATCTGCGAGTTGACAACGTCACTTTGCTGGAATTGGTGCGCCGCGGAATTCCTGATTCCGAAGCGCCCGAAATCATCGCGCTGCGCCGCCACGGTTCCACCGACGCAGAAATCCTGCGGCGTTTTGCGGCATCCTAGACTCCGGCGCGACCGCACCGGAATCTTCATCGCACGCGCCAGGGCGGGGACGCTTTTCCGTTTTCTATTTTCCCTTTTCCATTTTCTGCTCCCGCGGCTAGAATCCTTGCATCTTGACTCGCGTCGCGCCGCGTTCGCTTTGTGCATTGCTCCCCGTTGTGGTCCTTTTGCTATGCGCTGTCAGCTGCACTGTACCGCTTGCCCCCGGTTACCGAATCCTGAAAGAATCGCGCGAGGTTCGCTTCAGCGCTGGCCCGCCGCCGGAGTTACGGATTCGCACGAGCTACACGCTGCAAAATGTCGGCCTGAGTGATTTGGCATTCATTGACGTTATTTTTCCGGACGAGAAAATCTACGGGCGAACCAGCCTGTCTGTCGAATGGAATGGCCATGAAATGACGCCCGAGAAACTTCCCGCGGAATACCAACAGGAGCACCCGGACACGTTGCGGCTGCGGTGCGATCCGCCGTGGGCGCGGAAGGAACAACGCAGTCTGCAAATTGACTACAGCTTCGTAGCGCCGGTCGAACAAGGCGCCCGCATCACGCTCGCCGCTGCCAATTTCCACCTCGGGTCGCGAGGATGGGTTCCTTTGCCGCAGCCGCCGAACCGCGTCCTCGCTCCTTATCCGGAGCGACCCCCGAAAACGTTTTACACTGTGCGTGTGCCGGACAATTTTCTCGTTCTCGCGGGCGGCGCTCCCGCGGGCGGAAAAAAAGCGGGCGGCGAGATCGAATATCGCTTCGAACTGCGTAAGGATGATTTGCCCGCCTACATCGTGGCGGGCCGCTACACCGATTCCTCCACAAGGGGAAAAGCGGCGGACAACTCCGCTGTGTCCTTTTGGACGTTGCAGCCACTTGCAACGGATTCCGCTGCTGCGGCGCAGCGTATCGCCGCCGCGTGGTCCGCGCTGCAAAAAGATTTCGGCCCGCTCGATAAAAATATCCCCGGGCCCCATATTGTGGAATCCGCGGAATTGCGCGCCCGCTCCGGAGAAGAAAAGCAGAGCGCGGCGGCTGCCTTTCCCGGCGGCGCGCTAGTAAATTCCAGCGCCTTGGCGCTGGGATTCCAGAGCGACGAATTGACGCTTGAAATCAATCAAGCCCTGGCGCATAGCTGGTTCGGAGCGGAGATGTATCCCGCGCCGAACGCGGCGGTGGGAATCGGCGAAGGGCTTCCGAATTACGCCACGATCGTGGTGGACGAAGCCAGTGGCGGCGAGCCCGCGCGGCGGCGGCGCATCGGGCAGTTTCTGGATGCCTATGACACTGCGGTGAAGCAATTCGCCGGCACGCCGAATTCCGAACAATCGATCATCACGACCATGCTCTACGATCCTTGGCCACGGCGGCGCATCGCCGCGGCCAAGGCTGCGCTGTTTTTCATTGCGCTCGAAGACGCATATGGAGAAGCGCCGGTGCGCAGCGGCCTGGCACAGGTGGTTGCATTGCTCCGCGGCAAGGAAGTAGGCTTCAGTGACCTGCGCGCGGCGCTGGAGCAAACTACCGGCAAGGATCTGGCCGAGCCGTTTCGCGTGTGGCTTTACAGTACGGGAATGCCGCAGGACTTTCGCAATCGCTACGCGGCGGAAAAGTAGAAAAGCGAAATTCGAAAGGCGAAGATAGAAAAGCGGAAGTGGCCGGCGGGCAAGCGCGGACGATTGGGTTAGCACCGTATGATTCGTATTTTCCAATTTCCATCTTCCGCCTTAAAGGAGGGTTTGTGAAGGAAGTGATTTTCACCGAAAAAGGACCCAAAGCTATCGGCCCGTATTCGCAGGCTATCAGAGCCAACGGCTTCATATTCGTTTCCGGCCAGACGGCGTTCGACCCCACCACCGGGATCGCGCTCACCGGCGACGCGGCGCAGCAAGCCGAATGCATCATGGAAAACCTAAAGGCCATCGTGCAGGCAGCCGGTTCTTCGCTCGATCGCGCCGTGCGGCTGGGCGTGTTCCTGAAGGACATGAACGATTTTGCCGCGGTGAATGAAGTGTATGCGCGCTATTTTCCGAAAGATCCCCCGGCGCGCACCACGGTGGAAGTGGCGCGTCTACCGCGCGACTTCCGAGTCGAAATTGACCTGATTGCGGTAGCATAGCTTGCCGTACCGAATGGCGACGCGCGGATATCGCACGCGCGCCGGAGGCACGTAGTGAACAAGATCACTTTCGGACTGATCCTGGGCGGCGTTCTGGGAATTTTCGACGGGCTTACCGCCTGGTTCACACCGGAGGCGCGCCCGCAGCTGATGGGCATCGTGCTCGGGTCAACGTGCAAAGGTTTGTTGGCCGGCGTTTTGATCGGCGTCTTTGCGCGCAAAGTCCACTCGCTCGCGCTCGGTGTGCTGTTCGGCCTGGGCGTCGGACTGTTGTTCGCATTCTTCATCGCGCACATGCAGGGGAAGTACTACTTCGAAATCATGCTGCCCGGCGGACTGGTGGGCCTGATCGTGGGCTACGCCACGCAAAAATACGGGGACTCGTCGGACGTCGCACCGTCCCGAACCTGATTTCCCGATTCGTCCAACCAGCCGCGGTTTGACCGGCCTGTGTACCTCTTCGTCCGCCCGGCATGGCGCGCGGCGCTATTTTTCAGTATCCTAGTCTCGTTCATATTTCCGTAAAGATTCGGCGGCAAAATCATTCTGGCACGCACTTCGGTCCCCTCCGTGCGATAGAAGCTGGACCCTTGATCAGCGCCCTGTATGCGCAGCCGATACGCCTGTCGCTAGGCCGCGTTCGCGATGCTGTGCGCGATTCCAATTTCAAGATGGTTCGGTAATAATTGTTGGTGAGCGAATGCCTGAGAACAATTTTGACCTGATCGTGATCGGCAGCGGCCCTGCGGGCCAGAAGGGCGCCATTTGCGCCGCGAAACTCCGCAAACGCGTCGCGGTCGTGGATCGCACGCTGATGATTGGCGGCGTCTGCGTGCACACCGGAACGATTCCCAGCAAGAGCGTCCGCGAAGCCATCTTCCAGTTGACCGGCAACGCGGTGAAGGCTTTCTACGGCGATAACTATCGCGGCAAGAATGACATTTCGGTGCAGGACCTGTCCTTCCGCGTGCGGACGATTATCTCGCGCGAGACCGAGGTAATTCGCGCGCAGCTGAAGCGCAACGGCGTGCAGATTTTTCAGGGCACCGCGCAATTCACCGACCCGCACACCATCGAAGTCCAGGGCGACACTGACAAACACGTGCTCCATGGCGAGCACATTCTGATTGCCTGCGGCACACGCCCTGCGCGCAACCCGGAAATTCCTTTTGATGATAAACGCATCGTGGATACTGACCGCCTAACGGTTCTCGAGGGTCTGCCGCGCGAACTCATCGTGGTCGGCGCCGGCGTCGTCGGACTGGAATACGCATCGTTCCTTGCCGCGCTGGGCACGGAAGTCACATTAATTGATCAGCGCCCTACGCTTCTGGATTTTGTGGACCGCGAAATTATTGAGTCGCTCGCTTACCATCTGCGGCAGATGGGCACTACGTTTCGGCTTGGCGAGAAGGTCACGCGCGTCGGAATTGACCCGCAGCGCGATCGCGTCTTCGCGGAACTTGAGAGCGGCAAGAAAGTTCAGGCCGATGCTTTGCTCTATGCTGTCGGCCGCCAGGCGAATGGAGATCAGTTGCGCATCGAAGCGGCGGGCCTGGACTCCGGCGAGCGCGGCAAAATTAAAGTGAATGAGCACTATCAGACGAACATCCCGCACATTTACGCCGCCGGAGACATCATCGGCTTTCCCGCGCTCGCCAGCACTTCGATGGAACAGGGGCGGCTGGCGAGTTGCCACATGTTTGGCGCACCGTCTGAACACATGCCCGAGCTTTTTCCGTATGGCATTTATACGATTCCGGAGATTTCCATGGTCGGGCAGACCGAAGAAACGCTCACGGCGAACAAAGTTCCCTATGAAGTGGGGATCGCGAAATACAACGAACTGGCGAAAAGCATGATGCTGGGCGATGAAAGCGGCATGTTGAAGCTGCTTTTCGACCGTAATACGCGCAAGCTGCTTGGTGTGCACGTGATCGGACAGCGCTCCACCGAAATTATTCACATCGGTCAGGCCGTGATGTACTACGGCGGCTCCATCGAGTATTTCCGCGACACGGTCTTCAACTATCCGACTTTGGCGGAGGCATATAAGGTAGCCGCGCTCGACGGGCTCAATAAGCTCTAGCGATCGCGTCTTTGTGGCACCAGCGATACCTGTGGCAACTTTCGTCCCGCTTGCCCAGATTCTATTTCTGTCACATAATCTTCCCGTGCAGGCGTGCTCGTCTCTGCATCAGAAAGCCCCAGCCCAATTGCATTCTTCTGCATCGTATCGCGGTTTCGATACATCCAAACAGCCACATAATATTCAAATCGAAGGGGGCGCTCTTTGATCTCATTCACCGTCAATGGCAAGCCTGTCACCGTGGAAGATCCTCCCTCCACTCCTTTGCTTTGGGTAATCCGCGATTCCCTGAATCTTACGGGAACAAAATACGGCTGCGGCATGGCGCTGTGCGGCGCTTGCACCGTACATATTGACGGCCAGGCGGTGCGTTCGTGCGTTGCGCCGGTTTCGCGCGCCGAAGGGAAAAAAGTCACTACCATCGAAGGAATCTCGCCTGACCTTACGCATCCGCTGCAGCAGGCCTGGATCGAAATTGATGTGCCGCAGTGCGGTTACTGCCAGTCCGGGCAGATCATGAGCGCGGCCGTGTTGCTCACCGAAAATTCCGCGCCTACCGATGAGGATATTGACGAAGCGATGTCCGGCAACATTTGCCGCTGCGGCACGTACCCGCGCATACGGCGCGCCATTCATCGCGCTGCTGAGATTCAAGCGCAGCGAGGTGCCAAGTGAGCGGCGCCACGGAAATGAAACGCCGCGAATTTCTGAAGGCGAGCGCCGCGCTGGGCGGCGGACTGCTGATCAGCCTCTACGTTCCGGAGTTCGTGCCTGCGGCGCGCGCCGCTGATTCCCCGGCGAAGCCCGTCGCGCTGAACGCATTTGTGCGCATCGATGCCGACGAATCCGTCACCGTGATTTCCAATCACTCGGAAATGGGCCAGGGGATTTACACTTCGCTTCCGATGCTGCTGAACGAAGAACTCGAAGCCGATTGGGCGCGGATTCGCGTGGAGTCCTCTCCGGTGGACGCGGTTTACAACCACACCGTCTTCGGGCTCATGATGACCGGAGGCAGCACCACTACAAATTCCGAATATGACCGCTTCCGCAAAATGGGCGCGATGGCGCGCATCATGCTCATCGCTGCCGCGGCGCAATCTTGGAATGTTGATCCGCAAAGCTGCCGCGCTGAAAAAGGTTATGTCCTCCACACACCCACGGGCCGCCGCGCCTCTTACGGCAGCCTTGCCGAGGCAGCGGCGAAGATCGCGCCGCCAAAAGATATTCCGCTGAAGGACCCCAAGGACTTCACGCTGGTGGGCAAGCCCGTACATCGTCTGGATACTCCTTCGAAGACGAATGGCACGGCGCAATTCGGGCTGGATGTTTACATCCCCGGGATGCTGACGGCGGTGGTGGCGCGCGCGCCCGTCTTTGGCGGAAAAGTTGTGAGCTTCAACGCGGACAAGGCCAAAGCAATTCCCGGCGTCGTGAACGTCGTGCAGGTTCCTTCGGGCGTCGCGGTGGTGGCCAGCGGCTTTTGGCCTGCGAAGCTCGGCCGCGAAAAGCTGGAAATCACTTGGGACGACGGGCCGGGAGCCGCGCTATCCACCGTCGAGCTGCGCGAAAAGTTTTCCGCGATGTCGAAAACTCCCGGCTTGATCGCGCGAAAAATCGGCGATCCTGCCGGCGCTCTCGCAGGTGCCGCTAAGACCATCACCGCTGAGTACGAAGTCCCGTACCTCGCGCACTGCATGATGGAACCGCTGAACACCGTGGTGGATTTGCACGAGGATCGCTGCGAGATTTGGACGGGCACGCAATTTCAGACTGGCGATCGCGCCGCGGCTGCTAAAGTGGCCGGCCTGAAACCCGAGCAAGTCACGTTGCACACGACGCTTCTGGGCGGAGGCTTCGGCAGGCGCGCGAACCCTGCTTGCGATTTCGTCAGCGAAGCCACCGAAGTAGCCAAGGCTGCGAAAGTTCCGGTGAAAGTTGTGTGGACGCGCGAAGATGATATTCGCGGCGGCTGGTATCGCCCGATGTGGTACGACCATTTTGCTGCGGGCCTGGACGCAAGCGGCAATCCTGTCGCTTGGACTCATACCATTGTCGGCCAGTCCATCATGGCGGGCACCATGTTCGAAGCTTACGGCATCAAGAACGGAATTGACTCGGCATCCGTCGAAGGCGCTGCCGACATCCTCTACGGAATCCCGAACCTACAAGTGGAACTGCACAGTCCCACGAATGAAGTTCCTGTGCAGTGGTGGCGGTCGGTGGGTCATTCGCACACGGGATTTTCCGTCGAGGCGTTTCTCGACGAAGTGGCGCATGCCGGCGGCAAGGATCCTTACCAGCTGCGCCGCACTTTGCTGGCGGGCCAGCCGCGCATGCTGGCGGTGCTGGATCTCGCGGCGCAAAAAGCAAATTGGGACAGCCCGCTTCCCGCCGGCCGCACGCGCGGA
>JABCZK010000015.1 GCA_013289695.1 Acidobacteriota bacterium | reverse complement strand
GCCTAATGTGAAAAACGATCCGATGGTGGGCGGTCACGGATTTGAACCGCGGACCTTCCCGGTGTAAGCGGGACGCTCTAACCGCTGAGCTAACCGCCCATCGAGCCGCATCATGGTAACAGAGTCCGGACGCCCTGCGCTAGACCCTCGCACCTCGCTCCGCAAGATTTTTTCGCTCCGCGACGGCGCAAAATTCCCGCCAGAAACTGCCGCGAATCCGCGCGCCATGTTTCCGCAATATGTTTCGCATTTCAGCGCTCGAATTCGCCCCCGCTCGGCTCCGCTAACTTATTCACATTCATGCACCTGTCCCTACGGACAGGAGCAAAAATTCGCCTGTCCTTTGGTACAGGTTTCGCCGCAGCGTATCGGCTGTTAGCTGATTCACTACGAGCTTCGCACCCGGTGACTATTTTCGGCAGTCGCCCATGCTACGCTGGCTAATCGGGTGGGTTCTAGTACCACTCCCGGATACTCATGTCTTCTCGACTCGGCGAAATACTTGTCAAAGACAGTCTGATCACTGCGGATCAGCTCCGGCAGGCCCTCGACCACCAAAAAAAGACTGGCGGCCGCCTGGGCACCTGCCTGGTAAAGCTCGGTCTGGTTAGTGACGACGACATAACCGCAGTGTTGTCGCGCCAATACGGCGTGCCTTCCATCAATCTGAAATTCTACGAAGTAGATCCCGCGGTCATCAAACTCGTGCCGCAGGAAACCGCCATCCGCTATCAGATCGTCCCGCTTTCCCGCGTCGGCTCCACGCTCACCATAGCGATGACCGACCCCACCAACGTCTTCGCGATGGACGACATCAAGTTCATGACCGGCTTCAACGTCGAGCCTGTCGTCGCTTCGGAAACCGCGATCAGCGAAGCCATCCACAAATTTTACGGCGACGTCGAGAGCGTCGAAGAACTCGACAAAGTAATGAAAGACCTGGCGGGCGACGAAGCCTCGCTGGAACTTTCGGCCGAAGAAGCGGAGATGGACCTGGCGACGCTGGAGAAGGCCGCCGAGGAAGCCCCGATCATCAAGCTGGTCAACCTGATTCTCACCGACGCCGTCAAGCGCGGCGCGAGCGACATTCACGTCGAGCCTTATGAAAAAGAATACCGTGTGCGCTTCCGCGTGGACGGCATTCTGCAAAACGTGATGTCGCCGCCCATGAAATTGAAAGACGCGATCACCAGCCGCGTCAAGATCATGGCCAAGCTGGACATCAGCGAAAAGCGGCTGCCGCAAGACGGCCGCATCATGATCAAGTACCTCAAGGACGGAAAGAAAAAAGAACTCGACTTCCGCGTTTCCACCGTGCCGACTCTGTTCGGTGAAAAAATCGTCATGCGCTTGCTGGACAAGGAAAACCTGCGCTTGGATATGACCAAGCTGGGTTTCGAGCAGGAATCCTTGACGAAATTCGAGCGCCAGATTTTGAAGCCCTACGGGATGGTGTTAGTCACCGGCCCGACGGGTTCTGGCAAGACCAACACTCTATATTCCTCCGTCGCGCGCCTGAATACTTCGGAAACCAACATTATGACTGCCGAAGACCCGGTCGAATTTCAACTGCCCGGCATCAATCAGGTGCAGATGAAAGAACAGATCGGCCTGAACTTTGCCTCCGCGCTGCGCGCCTTCTTGCGGCAGGACCCCAACATCATTCTGGTGGGCGAAATCCGCGATTTCGAAACCGCCGAAATCGCCGTAAAGGCGGCCCTCACGGGCCACTTGGTGCTCTCTACGCTACACACCAATGACGCTCCTTCCACCATCAGCCGATTGATGAATATGGGCATTGAGCCGTTCCTGGTAGCCACCTCGGTGAACCTGATTTGCGCGCAACGCCTGGTGCGCCGCATCTGCTCGGGCTGCAAGGAACCTCTGCATATCTTGCCGCAGGCGCTGATTGATGCTGGTTACACCAAGGACGAGGCGGACAAGACAGTCATCCAGCATGGCCGCGGCTGTAGCACCTGCAACAACACCGGCTACAAGGGCCGCGTCGGTCTCTATGAAGTGATGGAAATCAACGACGATTTGCGCGAGCTCATCCTGGTCGGCGCATCGGCTCTGGAAATCAAGAAAAAGGCCTTGGAAACGGGAATGATCACGCTGCGCCGCAGCGGCCTAATCAAATGCGCGCTCGGCCAAACCACTCTCGAAGAAGTCGTGCGCGAGACAGTTCTGTAAGCGGAGGAAATATGGCTGGCATCACATTAAGCGAACTCTTGAAGAAGATGATCGAAATGTCCGGCAGCGACTTGCACCTCTCCACCAACAGCGCGCCGCGCATTCGCGTGCACGGAAAATTGCGTCCGCTGGATATGCCTCCGCTTACCGCGGCGGACACCAAAGCCCTCGCCTACAGCGTGCTCACCGACGTGCAGAAGCACCGCCTGGAGGAAAACCTGGAGCTCGACTTTTCCTTCGGCTTGAAGAGCCTGGCGCGTTTCCGCGGCAACATCTTCCATCAGCGCGGCGCGGTCGCCGCCGTCTTCCGTACCATTCCTTGGGAGATCAAAACCTTCGACGCGTTGGGGCTGCCCAACGTGGTTCGCGGCCTCTGCGATAAGCCGCGCGGACTGGTGCTTGTTACCGGGCCCACGGGTTCCGGAAAATCCACCACGCTCGCGGCCATGCTCGACAAAATCAACAACGAACATGAAGAGCACATGATCACCATCGAAGACCCCATCGAATTCCTGCACAACCACAAGAAGTGCCTGGTCAATCAGCGCGAAGTGCACTCCGATACGCACTCGTTCTCGAATTCGTTGCGCGCCGCGCTGCGTGAAGACCCCGACGTCGTGCTCATCGGCGAAATGCGCGATCTGGAAACCATCGAATCCGCTCTGCGCATCGCGGAAACTGGCCACTTGACCTTTGCCACCTTGCACACCAATTCGGCCGTTTCCACCATCAACCGTATCGTGGACGTTTTCCCCGCGCACCAGCAGCCCCAAGTGCGCGCGCAACTCTCCATGGTGTTGGAAGGCATTCTTTGCCAATCCTTGCTTCCCAGAGTGGACGGCCGCGGCCGCGCCATGGTGATGGAAATCCTGATCCCCACCGCCGCCATTCGCAACCTGATTCGCGAAGACAAGATTCACCAGATTTATTCAGCCATGCAGACCGGCACGGGTGCGTCCGGGATGCAGACGTTTAACCAGAGCCTAGCCAACGCCTATTTCCAGAAGCACATCACGCTGGAAGTGGGGCTGGCACGCTCTTCGAATCCAGATGAATTGCAGGACCTTATCAACCGCGGAGTGACCTCGCCGCAGCAGGGTGGCGGCAAGGTTCCTGTCCGCCGGTGAGCGAGCTAGCAAGTGAGATAGTTTAAGAGGAGGTATCTAGTCATGCCGGTATTTACATATCGCGGAACCAACAAGATGGGCGCGACTGTCCAGGGAGAACGCACGGCGGGCACCAAGGCCGAAGTGAAGGCCACGCTGACGCGGGAGCAGATCAACGTCAGCAAGCTCTCCGAGAAGGGCAGGGAATTCAATATCCCTTCCTTCGGGGGCAGCGGCGTGGACTCCAAGGAATTGGCCATTTTCACGCGCCAGTTCTCGGTCATGATTGACGCCGGTCTGCCCCTGGTGCAGTGCCTGGAGATTCTTGCTGGACAGCAGGAGAACATCGCCTTCCAGAAGATTCTCAACGGCGTGCGCGCCTCCGTCGAAGGCGGCGCCACTTTGTCCGCCTCCATGAAGCTGTACGAGAAGGTCTTCGACCCTCTCTACTACAACATGGTCGAAGCCGGGGAGACGGGCGGTATTCTGGACACCATTCTCCAGCGCCTCTCCAGCTACATCGAAAAGAACGTCAAGCTCAAGCGCGCCGTGCAATCCGCCATGATCTACCCGGCCGCCGTCTTGGGCATCGCCGGCGGTGTCATCATTTTGTTGCTGTGGAAAGTCGTTCCGATTTTCACCCAACTATTCAACGGCTTGGGTGTGGATCTGCCGCTTCCCACGCGCATCGTGATCATGCTCAGCAACTTCGTCGGCAGCATCTACGGGTTGATCATCGCTGCGTTTTTCGCCGGAACCGTGTTCGCCTTGAAATCCTGGTACGGCACGCCGCAAGGCCGCCTGGCGATTGACTCCGTGATTCTGAAGATTCCGCTGATCGGCCCGCTGATGAGAAAAATCGCCGTGGCGCGTTTCACCCGCACTCTCGGCACCTTGATCTCCAGCGGCGTACCTATTCTCGAAGGTCTGGACATTACCGCGCGCACCTCGGGTAACGCCGTCGTCGAGCGCGCCATCACTGCGACGCGCAAAGCCGTCGAAGCCGGGCGCTCGCTGGTTGACCCTCTGAAAGACACCGGAGTATTTCCCGGCATGGTCACCCAGATGATCGGCGTCGGCGAACAAACCGGCGCGATGGACGCCATGCTCCAGAAAATCGCGGACTTTTACGAGGATGAAGTGGACGCGGCCGTGAAAGACCTGCTGACCGCCATGGAGCCCATCATGATCGTCGTTCTGGGCGTGGTCGTCGGTGGCATCGTTATTTCGATGTACCTGCCTTTGTTCTCCTTGATCGGAAAACTGGCGGGCCACTAGAACCCGTGCGGCGCTCGCGCGCACGCAAGCGCCTCGTTCGCGGGGCGCTTGCGGATGGGCTGGGCGGCTTTCGCAGCGCGGCCGGAGTAGAGGACACAGCGCAGTTGGCGCTCGAAGCGCGGTGAAAAATCTGAAATGAAGTCCACACCCAATGTGAGTGAATGGCTAGCGTGGCTGGGTCGGGTCCGTTTCCTAGCCATTACCTTCCTCGTGAGCATTGTCATCGCCGCGCGGCATCTCACGCCCATGCCTCTGCCGGTTCGTTCCTTTGTGCAATTGATCGCGCTTTGGTACACCCTCGCTATTTTCTACGTCATCCTCAGGCGCTGGGTGCCGCTCGCGCGCTGGCACGCGCCCCTGCAGATCGCTGGCGACTTGCTGATGGTTACTGGGGTGGTCTACGCCACGGGCATGCAGGATAGTTACTTCGTCTCGCTCTACCTGCTCGCTATCCTGATGGCCAGCGTTTTATTTTCGCGCCGCGGCGTTTTCATCGTCGCCGGATTCGCGTTCGTTCTCTTGGGCGGAGCACTGGAGCTCACCTACTACGGCGCCATCCCGCGCACGGCGGCCTCCACGCCCACGTTGCGCGCCCTGGATTCCTGGCTCGCCAGCAATCTGTTCGCGTTTTTCGCCGTAGCCTACCTGGGCAGCCTGCTGGCCCAGACGCTGCGCAAGAAAGGCGTCGAGCTCGAAGCCAAAAGCGAGGAACTGAAAGACCTGCAAACTTTCAATCAGGACATCATTGAATCCATGCGCGGCGGACTGCTCACCACCGATATGGAAGGCCGCATTCTGGTGATGAATCGCGCCGGCGCTGAAATCACGGGTGCCGGCCTGGGCCTGCGTCGCGGTGAGAAAATTGCCGACATTTTCCCGGGCTTCTGGCCGGTGGAACATGACGAGCAGGGCAATCCCCTCGCCGCCCGCAAGGAAATTGAATACAAGACCTCCGACGGAGCCACGCGCTTCCTCGGCCTTTCGATTTCGCCGTTGCGCACCGCGCAAAACCAGAATATGGGCTTCGTCTATAACTTCCAGGATCTGACCGAACTCAAGCGCCTGGAAAAGGAAGTCGTCACCACCGAACGTATGGCCGCGCTCGGCCGTCTCTCCGCCGCCATCGCTCACGAAATTCGCCAGCCTTTAACGGCCATGACCGGCGCGCTGAAAGAACTCGCCCGCCTCGCGCCGCTCGATGAAGACGACAAGAAGCTCGTGCACATCGTCAGCCGCGAATCCCAGCGCCTCAACCAGATCATCACCGACTTCCTGGATTATTCCCGCGTGAAGACCTACCACTTCGCCGACATTGATGTCGTTCCTTTAATCGAGGAAACCCTGCTGCTCCTCGAACACGATGCCGCCGCTGCGGGCAAGCTCAGCATCGTTCGCCAGTTCAAAGTCCGCAGCCTGCGCGCGCGCGCCGATCGCGACGCCTTGAAACAAGTCTTCTGGAATCTCTGCAACAACGCCCTGCGCGCCATGCCCGCCGGCGGTGTGCTCACCGTTAGGATCGACGCCGAAGAAAACTGGGCGCGCATTCAAATTGGCGACACCGGCATTGGCATTGACCCGGCGCAGGCCACCCGCATTTTCGAGCCCTTTCAGTCGGGATTTACCGGAGGCACCGGGTTGGGTTTGGCCGTCGTCTATCAAATTTTGCAGGCGCATCGCGGACGCATCCGCGTCGAAGCCCAGGAAGGCTCCGGCGCGGAGTTTATCGTCCAATTACCGCGCGCCGTACGCGCCCGCGCGCCCAAACCGCAGGATGTCCGCGAACATGACGAGCACCTTCACGTAGTAGGGAAGGGGTAACGCGCCATGGCCCACCTGTTGGTCGTTGACGACGAACCCTCCATCTCCGAATTGCTGGAAATCAGTTTCCGCAAGGAAGGTCACAAGGTCGAGGTCGTTTCCAACGGTCAGGCCGCCAAGCGCCGCCTCGCCGCGCAGATCTTCGACATCGTCATCTCCGACATCTGCATGCCGGATATGAACGGCGTCGAGCTCCTGCAATATTCGAAGGAAGTCTCGCCCAGCACAATTTTTATCCTGATTACCGGCGTGCCCACCGTGGACACCGCGATTGACGCCGTGAATTTTGGCGCCGACCGCTACGTTGTGAAAGGCGACCGTCTGCTCGACGAGCTTCGTCCGGCCGTCAAGCGCATCGCGGAAAATCAGGCCCTGCGCAAGGAAGCCGGCGAGTTGCGCCGCCAGCTCCGCCGCTTCACCGGTTTCGACCACATTATCGGCGCCAGCCCCAAAATGCGCGATCTTTTCGACCTGATCGAAACCATCGCCCCGCAGTCCAGCCGCGTGCTCATCACCGGAGAAAGCGGCACGGGTAAGGAACTCGTCGCGCGCGCCATCCATGAGAATAGTTCGCGCGCCAAAGCTCCCTTCATCACCATTAATTGCGGCGCGTTCCCAGAAACCTTGCTCGAATCCGAACTCTTCGGCTATCTGCGCGGTTCTTTCACCGGCGCAAACGAAAATCGCCGCGGCCTTTTTCAAGCCGCGGATGGCGGCACGCTCTTCATGGACGAAATCGGCAACATGAGCTTGACCATGCAGGTGAAGCTCTACCGCGTTCTGCAAGAGGGAAAAGTCCGGCCGCTCGGCAGCACCGAAGAGAGCGATGTGGACGTGCGCGTCATCGCCGCCACCAATAAAGACTTCGCCAAGGAAATCGCCGAAGGCCGCTTCCGCGAGGACCTTTACTATCGCCTCAGCGTGATCCCGATCCATCTCCCGGCCCTGCGCGAACGCCGCGAAGACATCCCGCTGCTCGCGCGCTCCTTCCTGGATCGCTATTCCAAATCCATGAACAAAAAGATTGAAGCCATCGAGCCCGAAGCCATGCGCCGCCTGGAAGTTTACGACTGGCCCGGCAACGTCCGTGAACTCGAGAACACCATCGAGCGCGCCGTCGCCCTGGAAGCCTCGCCGCGCATTTCCGCCGAAGCCTTGCCCGCGCGTATCCGCGACCACTACCAGGAAGCGGTCTCACAGCATTCCGGAAACGGGAACGGTCACGGCGACGGTTCCATCCTCCCTGTCGAAGGTATTGATCTCGAAGTTTACATTCAGAAGCTCGAGCGCTCCTTCTTGCTCGCCGCCATGGAACGTTCCGGCGGAGTGCGTACGCGTGCCGCCGAGACGCTCAAGATGTCGTACCGCTCCTTCCGTCACTATGCCAAGAAGTACGGAATTTGAGGTCGTGCCGGTAAATCCCATATCAGATGCGCCTGCGGCTCAAGCCATCGGCCAAAAACGCCCCCGATATTTGCCGGGAGAGCAAGAGCATTCGAACCGCGATTTGGCGCGCGCCGTAATTTTCAAGTCTGTTTGGCTCGCGTTTTTCTTCGGTGCCCGCGTACTTTTCGCCGCGTTCATCCTGCTGACGTCGGTGTACTGCCTGCTGCTGTACATTCCGTTCGCCTATTTGGGCTTTCTTCGCGATCCGGCCATGAACTGGATATTCCTATTCGTTCAGATCCATGCGGACATGTACGGCGTCTTGCTGGCTGCTGTGGCCGTATCGCTGGTTCCGGCGATGCGAGACGCGAAGACGCGTGCGTCGGCGTTGGGATTCGTGTTTCTAAATGCGGCCTTCTGCGCGTATCAACTAGCCGGTCACGGTTTGGCGACCGTCACTCCCAACATCTTCAGTTACGTCTGGAGCATGACGGCGCTATTTCCATTAGTTTGGCTGCTCGCCATTGATCTACAGCACACCGATCGTCATCTCCTGTGGGGCAACTCAGACGACTGGCAACCGTTGGACCTGGGAACAAGCCTTGTCGCCGCGATTGCCGTCGCGGCTGCTTTCGCAGCAGCCAGTGTCTTTCATCAACTGACGCACTTGCGGCAGGCTCATGGATCCGATTTACTCGGCGCGTGGGGAGCAAGCCTGCTGTTTCACGCCGCCATCTTCTCGACTTTCGGGATCGGGTCCTTTTTGCTCGCACAGCTCTGCCGCCGCTTGCCCTGGCCACGCCAGGCATACATGATTTCCGCCTTGTTCGTGTCTTGGTTTTTGTGCGCCCAAGTGTTGCGGGTGATCGTGCTCCCAACCATTTCATTCGAAGGCAGCCAAGCCGATCTCTTCTCGGTGGTTTTTTCGGGTTGCGTGCTCTTCGTCATCGTCGGATCCGCGGCCAAAGCGCGGAGCGTCGCCGCCCGCGATGGCGTGCGCCGAACAAGCAATCTGCATCGAGCTTGGCGGCGCGCCTTGGTCGTTCTGGTTGTCTGCGCAGCCGCTTATCTGATCCCCGCGCTATTGGCAACGAGAGATTGGGATTTTGTGTTGCAGAAAACCGCAGTACTGCTGCTGTGGGCGTTTGCGGTGATTGCCTTCAGCTGGGCCGGCATTCGCTGGAGGATCAAGCGCGTAGCCACCGCCATCGTGGTCCTGCTCGTCGTCCTCGGCTGCGATGCGGCCGTGCTGAAGGTCGTCTCGGCCAGCGCGGAAAATAGCTGGTCGGACTCGCTGGAAACCTACGCAGGTTCCGATATTTCGTTCAATACGGCCTACGCTTTGGCGGCCCGCGCGGTGGAACGCCACGATTTCAGCGGCTTTTACAGCTTTCTGAAAAGCCGCACGAACATCCGTGCGCCGCAACGCCCAGCCGACCTGCGCTTGGTTAGCGATCTGCGTCCTGCCAATGGCGCACGACCCAACATTTTCATCTTTGTAATAGATAGTATGCGGCGCGATTTCCTTTCGCCGTATAACCCCGCGATCACGACTACGCCGGAATTCGCCACGTTTGCGAAGGATAGCGTAGTTTTTGAGAACGCATTTACTCGTTACGCCGGCACCGCGCTGTCTGAACCCGCTATTTGGGTGGGAGCGATGCAGTTGCACAAGCAATACATCGAGCCCTTCTACCCCATGAACAACCTGCAGAAACTGGCGGAGAAGGAGGGTTACCACAGCTACGTCAGCCTCGATCCCATCTTGCAGCGCGTCGTCGCGAAGTCTCCGTCCCTGACCGAACTCGATAGCGATCTGAAGGTCATGAGTGACTATGACTATGCGGTTGCCACAGGTGCTGCTGCGCCTGGCTCTCAACTAAGCTCCCCGAAAAGCCGCAAGAGCTGGAGCACGCTGGACTTGGTTGCCACGCTGCGTGAGCTTGAAACCAAGTTGGACGCAAGGTCCGACAAACAAAATCCGGTATTTGTCTATACCCAGCCGCAGAACATTCACACGCTAACTCTAGAGCAATCGAGCAGTGGCAAGAGCCGCCGCGAAATCAGCGCGGACGAAGTGCAGCGCATGGACGGCGCGTTCGGGCAGTTCATCCAGTTTTTGAAGTCGCGCGGCCTCTACGACAACAGTATTGTGATCGTTACTTCCGATCATGGAGATTCTTACGGTGAGTTCGGCCGCTTCGGTCATGCCGATTTTCTTTTCCCCGAAGTGATCCGCATTCCGCTCATCATTCACCTCCCGCCCCAGCTTCGCAACCAGGTTGCTTTCGACGCCGGCAGGGTCGTGTTTTCGCTGGACATCACGCCCAGCCTTTACTATCTGCTCGGGCATCATCCCACGACCAACCGCGAACTCTTCGGCCGGCCCCTGTTCACGGAAACGCTGCGAGAGCAGGCGGCTTACGAGCGTGAGCGCTATCTTCTTGCCTCCAGCTACGCGCCGGTGTATGGAATTCTAGACGGGGACGGCGAAGGTCTTTTCATCGTGGATGCGGTCAACCAGAAGAACTATTTCTATGATCTCTTGGCTGATCCGGAGGGCGTGCACAATCGCGTGACGCCTCGAATCCGCGATGAAAACGAAGCTTTGATCCGGGCGCAAATTGGCATGATTGACCGTCTCTACGGCACAGAGACGCGGTAGTGTCGCCGCTTGCTCCCTGGATCGCGGATGAGTTTGCATCGCAACAGAGGGGGCGTTGCTTCCCTCGTAACGTCGCAGAGTAGTAGTGTTGCCACCGGCAGTTGTCGCTCACCAAGAACGCCGCAACGAGTCTATCTAGAGTGCCATAAAATGTCATCTTCTTGCGTATTATGGGACGGCGTGCGGATGATTCCTCTTCACAACGAACGAATGGCGCTGTATATTATTGAAAACAAGCTCGATGGAGGCTGTGGGCGTATCGGTAATTTGATCTGAAATGGATGGCATCCGTCGTGCACTTAGACTGGCCGTACCCCGCCAGGGTGTATGACACAAATTTCGGAGCTTCGGCTCCCAGGAGATACAATGAATAAGAAACAAAAGGGCTTCTCGTTAATCGAGTTGCTGATCGTCGTGGCGATTATTTTGATCATCGCGGCCATCGCAATTCCGAACTTGCTGCGCGCCCGCATCGCGGCCAATGAAGCTTCGGCCGTCGGTTCGGTCCGTTCCATGGTTACTGCTGAAGTGTCCTACTCTTCCACGTGGGGCGTAGGCTTTGCGGCAGCGATCACTAACCTGGGTGGTGCGATACCTTGCACTGCTTCCTCGACCACGGCTTGCATTCTCGATCCGATCATCACCGTCACTGGCACCAAGAGCGGCTATAAGCTGACGGCGACTGGTGCGGGCGGTGCAGGCACTGCAACCAGCCCGGACACATCGTTTGAAGCCGCGGCCGTACCGGTCACGGTGGGAACAACTGGTCAGCGCACGTTCTGCTCCGATGAATCCGGTGTGGTCCGCTTCGATCCAGCGGGCGGCGCGGATCCTGGGACGGACACGAAGTGCGAAGCTTTGACGGCTCTCCAGTAGTCAGCGGTTTGCCGGCGACGGGAAGGAAGCAACACTTCCTTCCCGTTTTCTTATTCGCAAGTGAGCTTCAGCGGTGTTTGGACGGCGATTCAGCACGGCGGGGATTGCTGGTTCAGTTGCAGTAGGATTCAAGATCCTAGGCGGGAAGCGCATCGTACAGATTCAGCTTTCCGGGACGAGATGCACGCTTCCAGAGGAAGAAAGTTTCGATCATGCGCGCCAAGAAAAAAAATCGGACCACGGAACCCGGGACTTCCGTCCAGCGCGGTTTCTCCCTGATCGAGCTGCTGGTCGTAGTCGCAATCATACTCATCATCGCGGCCATCGCAATTCCCAGCCTGCTGAATTCACGTATGGCTGCGAATGAAGCAGCGGCAGCCGTGACGGTGCGCACCATCACCACCGCAGCCATGACCTATAATTCTACCTACGGCAACGGTTTTCCCGCGACCCTCGCGATACTGGGCGGTCCGCCGGCCGGTCCTGCCTCATGCAATCAGGCGATTCTGTTGGACGATATCATCACCACCGCGCCGAACCAGAAAAGCGGATTTTTGTTCACGTTCACTCCCGTCGGACCGCCGGTCGTTGCGCCGGTCGGCTGCGGGTCGCCGGGCTCGGATGCCTATCTTGTTACTGCGGCTCCGACCACGAAGAATCTCACCGGCGTCCGCAGTTTTTGCAGCGACGAGCCGGGAACGATTCACTACGACACGTCGGGTGCCACCGCCACCACGCAATCCGCCTGCGAAGCATTGCCAACGCTTCAGTAACTCTTCAGTTCGGATGTAGTGCCAATCGCAACCGTGCACCTTCCTCCGCGTGACCCAGGCTTATCCTGTCCAACGACCGCTTGGCGCTGCGCTCGGCTTGCCCCGCGCATGCTCGCGATTTTGTTGACGCTTTCTGTCGCTCCCACAAGTCAAAATAGGTCAGTTTTCGAGCTTACACGCTATCACCAGAGCATCCGACTCGTTCGCCGATTCCGCGTATCTAGCTCATACTAATGGTGATAGCTCCGTGTGTCATGACAGTACCTAGAGGAGTGCCGGGTTGGAACCGTTCTTGCATCTCAGCCTAGTGGTCACTCAACTGGGAATGCGCCCGACCCCAAAGACATCCAAATTCTAAGGAGACACGAACCAATGAAGAAGAATCAGAAGGGTTTTTCACTCATCGAGTTGCTGATCGTCGTGGCGATTATTTTGATCATCGCGGCCATCGCAATTCCGAACTTGCTGCGCGCCCGCATCGCGGCCAATGAAGCTTCGGCCGTCGGTTCGGTCCGTTCCATCGTTACCGCCGAAGTGTCCTACTCTTCCACGTGGGGTGTGGGTTTTGGCGCGGCGCTCACTAACCTGGGTGGTGCGATACCTTGCACCGCTTCCTCGACCACGGCTTGCATTCTCGATCCGATCATCACTGTCACTGGTATCAAGAGCGGTTATACCCTGACGGCGACTGGTGCGGGCGGTGCAGGCACTGCAACCAGCCCGGACACATCGTTTGAAGCCGCGGCCGTACCGGTCACGGTGGGAACAACTGGTCAGCGCACGTTCTGCTCCGATGAATCCGGTGTGGTCCGCTTCGATCCAGCGGGCGGCGCGGATCCTGGGACGGACACGAAGTGCGAAGCTCTGACGGCTCTCCAGTAGTCTCATCTATCCGCTACTCGGGACCGGGGAAGAAGCAACGCTTCTTCCCCGGTCTTCTTTTGACGTACCTCTAAAGTGATGTAACCGGAGTTGCTGCGGCGTCTGATTCAGGCTGCGACATCTTGCCGGTCTTGCAATAGCTGTCGCTGCAGCTGTTGCCACTGTCGGCATCCGAAGAGGCGTGATTTCCTGGTTCAGCGAAAGTGAGTGGGGGCATGCTGCGCTTTTGGACGTCTCGATCCCGTCTTGAAAAAAGTCTCGTTATTCTGTTCATTCTTTCGCTCCCGTTCATCCAGCCGTCGATATTTTCGGATGGCAGAGGTTACTACTCCTACCTTCGCTCTCCTCTGATTGACCATGACCTTCAGTTCGCTGGCGATTGGCACAGCCCACCCATCGAGATACTCCGCGACTGCCGGGGCTGCCCGGAGGCCGCCAAGCAATATTGGAACAATCCGGCCAATCAATTATTGGTCTTTCAGCTGAACCAGCACATTTACGCCAACCCTATAACGAAAACCGGACACCTCCCGAACTTTTACTCCGTTGGTCCCGCCATGCTCTGGTCTCCCTTTGTCGCGTTCGCGCACCTGGCGGTCTTGGTAGCGGATCGTTTGGGCGCCCAGATCACGCCTGACGGGCGCTCCTGGCCGTACGTAATCGCTTTGTCCGGGGCCACGGCGCTCTACGGTTTTCTGGGGCTCTACCTGTCATTCCTGTTAGCAAGAAAATACGTTGGTGAACTCTGGGCCTTCTGGGCCACCGTCGGCATCTGGTTTGCCAGCTCGATGCCGGTAGCCATGTACATGGAACCGTCGTGGTCGCATGCCCATTCCGCCTTTTCCGTCGCCCTTTTTCTTTGGTATTGGGACCGCTCTCGCCCATCGCGCTCCCCGAAACAATGGCTGCTGCTCGGACTCATTGCCGGTCTCATGGTGGATGTCTATCTTGCGAACGCCGTTTTTATTCTTGCGCCCGCTCTCGAATGTGCCGTGGCGTACGCGCAAGCCTGGCGGCTTCGCCGGGCCGGCGCGGGTCTCGCTTGGAGAAGTCTGCAATCCCACCTGCTCTTCTCGGCGGGAGTCGTCGTCGGTTTTCTGCCCATGTTGATCACGCGAGAAATCGTATTTGGAAATCCGCTCGCGCTGGGCATGTACGCTAACGTTCCCTGGAACTGGAAATCCCCGGTCTTCCGGGCCGTTCTCTTTTCCGCGAAGCACGGTATTTTCGTTTGCACGCCGATTCTCCTGCTTGCCGTGCTCGGATTGTTCGCGCTATGTCGGCTGGACCGTTGGCTGGGATGGACGTGCCTATTATCGGCGGCGGCTTTCTACTGTCTGATCGCCGTTTATCCGTGGTGGACCGGCGTTTACTCCTTCGGTAATCGGTTTTTCATCTCTCTGACGCCTGTTTTTATTTTAGGCCTTGCCGCCGCATTTTCTTTCGCGGCGCGTCTTTGGGGCGATTCGCAAACTGCGGCGCGTCGTCTGGTTCCCCTCACCGTGCTGTTGATCGTCTGGAATTTTGGAATGCTTTACCAGTGGTCTCATTACCTGTTCTTCCCAGATGGTGTAGGGGATGTTTCCTGGAGCGAAGTCCTCTATAACCAGTTTCGCATCGTTCCGCAGCAAATTCTCGCCGACGCGTCTGCAAAAATCGCCCAGCCTCCGCAACAAAAGTAACAAGCGGCGAATCCTGCTGCCTGCTCTCCTGGTCCTCCGCAATCCCTGATCGGGCCCAGGTCGCTCCCGCAAGAACAGGCAGATTATGCAGTTCGCGGTGCCGCGCGAGGCCGGCCGTATCACAGGCGTCATTCCAGCCCCTTGTCAGCCGGATGCCGGCAGCGGGGAGGAAGCAACACTTCCTTCCCGTTTTCTTTGCGCGCAGCATGGTTTGCCGCTTCCACTCCAATCGCCCCGAATGTTGTTACGACAACTCCCCAGCGATTTGCGATAGAGATATCGCCGCATCTGCCTCACACTGGACAATATAGCTCGGGCATTCGCGACCGAGTCCAATCGAGCAATGGAGTGCAAGTGTGGGCCTGACTGATTCAACCGCGCACCTTCTTACGCAGTCGACGCTGGCCTCGCGTCAAATTCCGAACGCTTCCGCCGGCCGGGCGAATCTCTGGGTTTCGTCCGCCCGCTTTCTGGCCGCCTGGTCATTTCCCGCGTTGCTGGGCGTCTATCTGAAGTGGTGCATGATGACGGATCAGAGCGGCTTTGCTCGGGAAGCCCAGTCCATGGGGCTGCGGTCCTTGAATCTCTACGAACGTCTTAGCTTCTTTCGTGGCGAATTACTGTACGGCGCTCTGTTAATTCCTCTGCTCTTCCTGATTCTAAATCGCCGTTTGCGGTCTCCGTGGTCCGCAATCGTCACGGGCGCCTTCAGCTTGGCCCTCGCGCTCCTGCTGGGAATCCAGTTGCTTTCGCTCAAGGAACTCGGCCGCTTCAGCTCGCTCCGCATGATTCTGGTTGGATTCAGCTGGGGCTGGCACGAACCCAGCTCCAACGCGCAATACTTGATGTCGCCCGAAGCCCTGGCCACGTTCCTCGCGATCGTCGGTATCGCGGCCGCGCTCGCATGGGCGGTCAGAAACGCAGGCCGCGCCACCTCCGCGCGCGTGGCGTCGCACTGGAAAACCGCCGGCGAGTTGGGCGTGTTCATCGTCGCTGCGGTCCTGCTGCTCTCCAGCAAATCGGACGCTCCCGCGTCGCCCTATCACCAGAACAGTTTCCTTCGCGCGGTCAGTTCTCTGTGGAAAGAAAATGCTGTCGAAACGGGAGAATTCGCCGGACTGGATTTGCAGCGCACCGCGGGCCTAGCCAGTGCCGATTTATCGTATCTGTCCGGTCCGGATTTGATCGCCCGGTATCGCCAGCTCAGCCATGTTCTAGCGCCCGAAATAGACCCTCGGTATTTCGGCAAGGAAGCAGGTGCCAACATCCTCTTCTTTATTCTGGAGACGACGCCCGAGAAGTACCTTCCTGTGGGCACCGATCTCAAGCAGTTCCCGAACTTCAACCGCCTCCAGCAGAATTCGTTCGTCGGCACGCGCCACTACACCACCTTTCCCATCACGCGCTCCGCTCTCTTCTCGGTGTTCAGTTCCTGGTATCCGATTGACGATCCCGGCAACGCCTTCGATTCGCCCGCTTGGGATTCCACGGGCGATTTTCTCCGGCGCCTGAATTCGGTCGGTTACAAGACCGCCGCCTTCTCGCCGCTGCGCGCGCCGGGCATCCCCGATGCTGCGCTCTTCGACGCGCTTGGTTTCAGCACCCAGGTGTATCCGAATTCGGCAATCGCTGATTATGATCAAAGTCCGTCCTGGCAGGAAGCGCGCATCGCCGCGGACGTTGACACCCTGCACTTGCTCGAATCCCAACTCGATCGATGGATGAAGCATGGCGACCGCTTCGTCGCGGCGTTCCTGCCGCAGATTGCGCATTCACCTTATCCGGACGGAAAGTCCGGGAGCACCGCGCAAGACCTGCAACAGCGCGGCCAAGCCATCCTGCAACACGAAGACGCTTGGCTCGGCGAACTCCTCGACCTGCTGCAGAAAGACGGCCAGCTCGATAACACCATCATCGTCGTCTTCGGCGATCACGGCCTGCGCACTCGCTCCGAGAACCCCGATATCCGTCGCGGCACGATTGACGAAACAGCCTTTCACGTTCCGCTGCTCATCCACGCCCCGCGCGCGCTGGATCACAGCGAAAAAATTTCCTGGCTCACTTCGCACATTGACCTGGTTCCCACGCTCTTGGATCTCCTGGGCGCGAAAGACGCCCGCGAATCCGAGCAGGGAACTGCCATCTGGAACCCTGCCCTGGCCGATCGCACCACGTTCTTCTTCGCCAAGCCGCTTTTCGGCGCCGATGGCTACACCACTCAAGGCCAATTTTTCATGTGGCACTATTTCTCCGACAGCATTTACAAAAACAGCTCCGCCGAATTCGAGCCCAGCGACATCGTTCCACGCCGCTCCTCCACTGCGCGCGACGTAACCACCGACATTTCCACCATGGTCGCCCTGGAAAAGGCCTGGCACAGGAAGTTTTCGCAACCGGCCGTCGGCTCACAGGAAAAGCCCGCCGCCGTGGCGAAGGTCCGCTGAATCGCGCCTCGCGGCCACCCAACCCACCGAACTCCACCTTCGCACTTCTGTTAGAATTCAAATCATGCTCTCGCTCGTAGTTCTTCTCGCGACGCTATCAGCCTTCTCGCCCCCGGCGCGCGACGCGCATGCCGTCCTTCACGCCATCGAAGCTCGCTATCACCACGCCCAGACTCTGAAGGCCGCATTCTACGAACGCTACAGCGATGACGGCGGCGGCACCGGCGGCTCCGCCGAATCCGGGACAGTCTATTTCTCCCAGCCCGGCCGCATGCGCTGGGAGTACCAATCGCCCGAGCAGAAGCTCTTCGTCGTGGACGGCACGAACGTCTGGTTCTACGTCCCCGCCGATCGCACCGCCAGCCGCGCCAAAGTCAAAGAAAGCTCGGACTGGCGCACTCCCCTGGCGCTCCTAACCGGCAAGTCCGATCTTGCAAAACTCTGCCGCACCATCGAAATTGTGGACGCCGCCAAGGCTGAAAATCCGGAAGATCGCCCGGCCAGCGCGGAAAATACAGTTCTGCGCTGCGTACCCAAGCGCGAATCCGCTGACGCTGATCAGGAAATCCGCGAGGTCCTGCTCGAATCCGACCCCGCAGCCCATCTCGTCCGTCTGATCATCCGCCAACCAGGAAATCTCGAAACCGAATTTCGCTTCGCCAATTGGGAAGAAAACCGTCCCATCGGCGAAACCATGTTTCACTTCGCCCCGCCTCCAGGTGTCACGGTCGTGGACGAAGCCACTCTCGCCAACCAGATTCATTAATCGCATTCGGATTGCGGTCCGCAGGAACTGCTAGTTCGTGGCGCATCAGCCCAGTTATCGCGTGGAATTAACCCGCGACCCTAACCTCGCATCCAATGTCTCGAAAAAATCTCACGAGCCTAGCCCAATATGGAGTGCGGCGGCTTGCCGCCGCTTTCGTCGAACTTCAATGTGCGGCGGCAAAACGAACTAGGCGCGGCTTGCCTCGCCGACTCTCGCCACCGCAACCTCGCGCTAGCCGCGGTCGGGGCGCGGCTAGCTGAGCCCCCGGCTCGTCGCGCCGTCGTCCTCGCGGAGCACTGCGCCAACCATTGCAGCAGCGTGACACACCCGGCACCAACCCCGGCAGGCGTCCCTGTTACTACAGTATTAATTCTAAACACCTTTTCGCCTCACCCCGTGCACCAATGAACGGGTATGCTAAACTTTGCAAGAGACGTCCCACCCTCCGGGCCGTCTATACGCACGTGGGCCAATACGTATGTAAAGTCGGAGACACGTCCGGCCGGATCTTCCAACAATTGGAGACGGCCCAGTCCGAGGGCGAAGCCCGCCAACGCCTCGCCGATCAAGGCTTCCACGTCTTTTCCGTCCGCATGCATTTCGATTTTCTCTCGCGGCTCAGCGGCACGCACCGCGCCAAAAAAATAGTCGCCAACGATTTCGTGATCTTTAACCAGCAATTCAATACGCTAATAAAAGCCGGCCTGCCGATCCTCAAAGCTCTCGACCTGCTAGCCGAACGCGCCGCCGCGCCGCGCCTCCGGCCAGTTCTGCAGGACGTCCGCCAGCGTGTGCGTGAAGGCGCGCTACTTTCCGAAGCCCTGGCCGCGCAAGGCTCGTTCCCCCCGGTGTACGTCACCGCCATCACCGCCGGTGAACGCAGCGGCAACCTCACCGGCGTTCTCGAACAATACATTTCCTACCTGCGCGTCAGCGCTGGCTTCAAGAAGGCTCTCACCACTGCACTGATCTATCCCGCCATCCTGGTCCTGGCCGTGATCGTCATCTTGACCTACCTCGTCACCTTCGCCATGCCGCAATTCTCGAAGTTGTATCAGGACCTCGGCATCCAGCTCCCCGCCATCACCCAGTTCATGCTCGACCTCGCCCTTCCGCTTCGCGATTATTTTTTCGTCGTCCTGGCCGTTGGCGCCGGCCTGGCAGCCGCAATTTTCATTTGGACACGCTCCGACCAAGGCGCCCTGGCCATCGATCGCCTGAAACCAAAAATTCCCGTCTTCGGCGATATCTGGCTGAAAGCGCAAATCGCCCAGTTTGTCCGCACTCTCTCCACTCTGCTGGCGGGTGGCACGCCGCTGGTAGCCGGCCTGGAAACTTCCGCGCAGGCCATCGGCAGCCGCCTCATCGCCACATCCGTCCAGGGCTCGGCAGCCAGAGTTCGCGAGGGCCGCACGCTCCATGAAAGCCTGGCGGAAACCAGACTAGTTCCGGATCTCGCCCTCGAGATGATCGAAGTAGGCGAAGCTTCCGGTGCCCTCGCTGCCATGCTCACCAGCGTCGCCGAATTTTACGAAGAGGAAGTCAGCACGCGTCTGCAGCGCACCTTGATCTGGGTTTCACCCGCCATTTTGGTCGTCATGGCCATTGTGATAGGCTTTATTTTGATATCCCTTTATCTGCCGCTCTTTTCCCTCCAGGTGGGCACCGGGGGATAACGCTCGATGGCAACCACCACCAACAATCCGGTTGTTCCCGGCGGCACGGACGACGCCGCCGAACGCGAGCAGGCTCGCCGTCTCGCCGAGCGCTATCGCTGCCCCTTTGTGGACTTGCTCGAACAGCGCATTGATCCCGACCTTTTCCGCAGCATTCCGGCCGAGCTGATGTTTCGCTACAAATTTGTCCCGCTCGAAGCCCATGACACTACGCTTATGGTCGCCATGGCCGATCCCAGCCAGCTGCAGCTGACCGACGAGCTTTCTCTCCTGCTTGGCAAACGGCTGCAAATAAAAGTCGCCACCACCCGCCAGATTGACGACCTCCTGAAACGCACCGAACAATCGCAACGCGTACTGGACCAAGCGACGGAAGGCTTCACTCTCCAGGTCGTCAGCGACGAAGAGGACAGCGATGAAAACATTTCGATGGACAAGCTCACGCGCGATTCCGGCGTTAGCCCCGTCGTGCGCCTCGTCGACACCGTCATCTTCACCGCCCTCGAGCGCCGCGCCAGCGATATCCACATCGAAACGCGCAACACCGAAGTAGTCGTCAAATACCGCATTGACGGCGTCCTGCAATACGCCATGCAACCGCTCGCCAAGGAATGGCACGCCACCATCCTTTCGCGCATTAAAGTCATGAGCGAGCTGGATATCGCCGAGCGCCGCGTCCCGCAAGACGGTCGTTTCCGCGTGCGCTATAAAGGCCGCTTCGTGGATTTCCGCGTCTCCATCATGCCCTCGGTGCATGGCGAAGACGCCGTACTGCGCGTGCTCGACAAGGAAACGCTCAGCGAAAAATTTCGCAACTTGACTCTCGATGTCGTCGGCTTCGATGGCCCCGATAAAGCGCGTTTCCGCCGCTACATTCAGGAACCCTACGGCATGGTCCTCGTAACCGGTCCCACCGGTTCCGGTAAGACCACCACGCTCTACGCCGCCATCAACGAGATCAAGAACGACGAAGACAAAATCATCACCATCGAAGATCCCGTGGAATATCAAGTCCGCGGCATCACCCAGATTCCGGTCAACGAAAAGAAGGGCCTCACCTTCGCCCGTGGCTTGCGCTCCATCCTGCGTCACGACCCGGACAAGATCATGGTCGGCGAAATTCGCGACCAGGAAACCGCGCAAATCGCCATCAACTCCGCCCTCACCGGCCACCTGGTCTTCACCACCGTGCACGCCAACAATTGCACCGACGTCATCGGGCGCTTCATCAACATGGGCGTCGAACCTTACAACTTCGTCTCCGCGCTGAATTGCATCCTCGCGCAGCGCCTGGTCCGTGTAATCTGCGAAAATTGCAAGAAGCAAGTGCAGTACGCGCCGGAAATTTTAAAAGAATCCGGCCTCGACCCGGTGGAATGGTCCAAGGTTCCGTTCTACGAAGGCTCAGGCTGCCTGGAGTGTTCCGGCAGCGGCTATCGCGGCCGCTCGGCCATAACCGAGCTCCTGGACCTCTCCGACCACATTCGCGAGATGATCATCAATCGTCGCCCCACCTCCGAAATCAAGCGCGTCGCGAAGGAAGAGGGCATGTCCTTCCTGCGCGATTCCGGCCTCGCGAAAGTCCGTGGCGGCACTACCACCTTGCGCGAAATCAATAAGGTGACGTTCCTTGACTAGCTCCACCAGCCTTGCCAGCCAATTTTTCGACCTTGCCCCGGTGAAGCGCCTGGAGCGCTGGCTCAACGCCATGCCGCATCCCTCGACCGTCGTGGAAATCGCCTCCACGCACGTCGCCGCGGCCCACTGGTCTGCGGCAGGCCGCCATTTGGAATCGCACGCCATCGAGCTTCTGCCGCCCGGCGCCGTGATGGCCTCGCCGGTGGATACCAACGTGGTGCAGCCCGATGCTGTCCGCTCCGTCCTGCGCAAAGTCTTGAATCGTGTTCCCGCGCACGGCTCGCCCCTGGCGTTGCTGATTCCTGATCCCGTGGTTCGCGTTTTTATTTTGCCGTTCGATACTTTGCCGCGCCGCGCCGATGAAGCCCTATCGTTACTGCGCTGGCGCCTGAAGAAGAGCGTGCCGTTCGACGTGGACGAAACCGTGGTTTCCTGGATGCGCCAATCGAGCCGCGTAGGCGCGCTGGAAGTCGTCACCGCCGTCGCGCGCCAACGCATCATTAAGGAATACGAAGAGCTACTGCAGCCGCTGGGCGCCACCGCCGGCGTGGTACTCAGTTCGACTCTCGCCGTCTTGCCTTTGCTGGGAGACGCAGGCTCGACGCTCCTCGTGCGTATCTCCGGCAAGACGCTCGCCACCGTCATCGTCAGCGCCGGAAACCTCTGCGTCTATCGCTCCACGGAAATGTCCAGCGACCCCGCAACACTCGATCCCCAGGCCATGCTCGATGAAATCTTTCCGGCCGTCGCCTATTTTCAGGACACCTTTGGCAGCGCCCCAGACCGCACGCTCATCGCCGGATTCGGACCGCGCGAAGAAGTGTTTCGCCGCGCGCTTTCTGCCGAATTGAAGTGCCCGATCGCAACCTTGTCGGAATCCGACAAGGCCCATGAACTCGACTCCAACGCGAAAGATTTGATCCATCAGGATCTCGATGCGCTGGTAGGCTGGATGCTGAACGGAGGTTCCTGAGCGGCGTTTTGCCGCGAGGAAACATGAAACTTCGGCTCAATCTCTCGACCGCTCCGCTGGACAATAAGCGGCCGTTCCTCGCCGCGACGAGCGTTCTGGCCGCAGTAGGCGTGCTCACCTTTCTATTGCTGAGCCACGCCGCATACACTTCCTGGCGCTCCAGCCGCGATCTGCGCTCGGAAATTTCGCGTTGGCAAACCGAAATTCGCGCCAACCGGGAAAAGCAAGCCGTCCTCGAAGCCTATTTTCAGACGACCCAGGCTAAGCAGGTCCTCGATCGTGCCGCGTTCCTGAACTCCCTCATCGGCCAGCGCAGCTTTCCCTGGACCAAGGTGTTCATGGATCTCGAGCAGATCCTTCCCCCCGGCGTGCGCGTCGTGAATATTTCCCCCAAACTGGAAAGCGGCCGCGCGCAGGTCGAGTTGACCATTGGCGCGGAATCCGACGAGTCCAAAATTAAATTCTTGCAGAATCTGGAACGCTCCAAAGTATTTTCCGATATCCAGGTGAAGGACGATCGCCACTCCGAGCAGCTTGCCGGCGGCGATAAAATCACGGTGCAATTGACCGCCTGGTATTCCACCATCTGACAATGAACACGACCCGGACAGTTTGGAAAAAAACGATCGTCGTGGCTCTCGCGCTGCTCTTCGCGGCGGACTTGGCGCTGGTCTACCAGGTCTGGCAATCCTCGCGTCAAGGCGCGGAAACTTTGACCGCCCAGCGCGACCGCTTGAAGATGCAGGCCAAATTGTTGAAGGCCGATGTCGCCCGCGGCGAATCGATTCGCCAGGATCTCTCCGGCGAAGGCCGCGAGTACGACAATTTTTATCACAACGCTTTTCTGGCCACGGACAATGGCTATTCCACCATCGAGGACGACCTCGGCAGCATCGCCGCCAAAGCCAATCTGCGCAGCTCCGGCATCAGTTTCAAGCAGAAGGAGCTGAAAGGCCGCGACGTCACCGAAATCGACATCTCTGACACCGTCGAAGGCGATTATCCCGCGATCATTCAATTCATCAACGGCCTCGAGCACTCCAAGAATTTCTATCTCCTCAGCAATCTGCGTCTGCAATCGGCTAGTACTCCCGGCGGTGGAATCCGCTTGCAGCTCGATCTACAGACCTATTTCCGGACCTGAGCGATGGCCAAACGAAACCAACTCTACGTGCTCATAGGTCTGCTGCTCATCGCGGTTTACGTCTTTTATTCCGAGCGCAGCGAAACCCCCGGAATGTCCGGAGTGCTCGCCTCCGATTCTACGTTTCGTCCACTAAATGTCGAGGAACCGCACCTGCGCCTGGATCTGCTCGATAAAATCAAGAAGCTCGATTACTCCGGCTCGCACCGCAATATTTTCATTTTCGGACCGCCACCTCCGCCGCCGAAATCGGCGGAACAAGTGGCCCGCGAAAATTTCCGACCCCAAGGCCCGCAGAGACCACCGCCTCCGCCGCCCGTCACCGTCCCGGCGCAGCTTTTCGGTTCTGCCTTGATGTCCAAAAGCGGCAAGCGCGTGGCTTTTTTCCTGCAAGGCGATGAAGTGCTGGTCGTCGAAGAGGGCTCCGTGTTTCTCAGTCGCTACAGGCTCGACAAAATCGGAAACGAATCCGCAGACGTCGAGGAAACTTCCTCCGGCCGCCACGCCACGGTTCAAATGCTCCAGCCCGCCAATGGCGATTCTGGGCCAGGAGCAGCGAACCAATGAGAGCGCAACGCTTTCTCGACGCAGTCCGGATCGCGTCACGGCGTCTCAGCGCATCAACCTGCACTCGCCCGGTCAGTAACACCGCACTCAACAGCGCGCACAACGCGCCGCGCCGCCATGGGCAAGAATCCGGCTACGCATTTTTATTTGCCTTAGGCCTGATCCTGCTCATGATTGCCTCGAGTCTCGTCATCTTGCAGAAGGGCGCAACCATCCGCCGTCGCCGCATCGAACAGGAAACCATCTGGCGCGGCAATCAGTACGCCCGCGCCATTCGCCTGTACTACCACAAAACCGGCCACTACCCGCAAACGCTCGACGAGCTCCAGAAGGGCATGCCGAACCTTCACTTCCTTCGCCAAGCGTACAAAAATCCCACCAATCCGGCGGACGGCTCCTGGCGCTTCATTTACGTCAACTCCGCCGGGCAAATCATCGGCAGCACCCGCTACGCCAACCTGCAGCAAATGGCTCTAATGGATGCGAACGGCGGCCAATTGCCCACGCTGCAGGGCCAGCCCGGTCAACCCGGCCAACCTGGCGTCCCAGTTTCCAATCTCGCCGGTGCGAATTCCAGTTCACAGACCACCACTGCTGCGCAGGTCGCGGCCCTTGGCAATCCCAACGGCGCAGCAGCCCCCGCTCCTACCTCGTCCGGCCCGGACGTCTCGCCAAATCCTCCGCCGGATGGACAGTATCCTCAGCCTTCCACCGGGCAAACTTCGTCGAACCCATCCGGAAATCCGCCGCCGGATGCACAGAATCCCCAGACCTCACTCGGACAAACTTCTGCCAATCCGGGAAGTCCGCAAAGTCCGTCCATCAATCCGCTCGGCCCGAATGGTCTACTGAACGGTCAAACCATGGCCGGTCTCGCACCGGGAGGCCTCGCCGTGGATCCCGCGACGCTCGCCGCCATGGCGCTGCTGAAACCCACGGGCCCGGTGGACGGCCCAGTTCTCGGCGGCTTTCTGACGGGAGTTGCCTGTACGCAAGACGCCAGCTCGCAAAAGTATTACCACGGCGGGAAAAAATACATCAATTGGGAATTCATCTGGAATCCGCTGGAAGACGCCGCCGCCGCGATGCAACAACAAATGGGTGGCGCAGCCGCTGGCGCGGCCGGCGGTTCTCTCGGTCTGCCGATCGCGAACCCATTCGGCGGCGGCCCAGTAGCAAACCCGGGCTCAAACCCCGGCGCAAACCCAAGCGGCAATATGCCACCGCAACCAAATCCCCCAACCCAGCCAACCCAACCTAGCAACCAATTTCCGCAGCAATAACCTCCGCAGTAACCGGTGGACGCTGACCTGGGAATACGAATCTTCCGATTGGCGTACTTCTGTCACCACGCCTAGCTCGGTTTTCGTACCACAGCCACTCCTGGCCGTGCGCGACGAATTTAGCCAGCCGAGCATCGTCGTCGCTGGCGCCGTTGCGTTTGAATTTGTACCGGCTAGCATCAGCGGGACGCTTTTGATTTGGCGCTGCCCACACTTCGATCTTGCGCGTGCACACCAAGCATCGACGCCCAGCGCATTTTGGAGTGCGGCGGCTTGCCGCCGCTTTGCCTGGCGCGAGGCTTGCCTCGCGTGCCTTCGGTTGGAAGACTAATGGTCGGAGATGCGCACTGGCGGGACGTGCCTAGCGCAGGATTGCGATGAGCAATCTGAAATGCCGGTGCGACGTTGTTATCCCGAATGCGCAACGGCGGGTGAGGGATCTGCTTTTCGTCGAATCGCTAATTCTTCGTGGAAATATTCATGCGCCCCGTAATCAACTTCACATACTTCTGCGTCTCCGGAAACGGCGGCATCCCGCCATAACGCTCCACCATATCCGGCCCCGCATTGTAAGCCGCCAGCGCCAACCGCAAATCCCCGCGATACCGCGCCAGCAAATCCTTCAAATACCGCGTCCCCGCATCAATGTTCTGCGCCGGATCAAAAATATTCGCCACGGAATAAAACGCCGCAGTCGTCGGCAAAAGTTGCATCAGCCCCTGCGCACGTTTCCGCGAAACCGCCCGCGGATTGAAATTCGATTCCGCCGCAATCACCTGCGTGATCAGGCCCTCATCCACTCCGTGCTTTTCCGCCGCCGCGTGAATCAAATTTCCAAACGGCCCAGGCGCAATCACCGGGACGACCGGCACCGCCGCAAAATGTTCTTCCGGTTCGACAGCCACCAAATCCGCAGCCGCCACATAAACCGCCCCGCCCTCCACCGCCAATCGCACCCGCTCCCCATCCCGTTCGTAACCGGTGATATGCAACCGCGTCCCCGAACGCAGCACGGCATAATCCGCCGAGGCCGCGGATGGAAAGAGCCCCGCAGCGCCAAGAGCGCACAGGAAACCCAGCGCCGAAATTAAACTACGCACTCTCACAGTCCACTCGCCACCCTAGCTCCTGAGCCGTTTCTAACCACTCGCCACGCATCACCGGCCACTGCCTTTTTCCCCAACCTATTGATCCCATATCTCGCGCAAGCGCACCCTGCGTCGCGCCCTCACTCCGCAACTTTAGACTCTTGACTCTCAACTCCGTCGTCAATTCTGATTCAAAGCATAATCCCAAATCGCCGCCGCCACTCCATCCTCATCATTCGAAAGCGTAATCGGCCACCCGCACTCCTTCAATTCCGCGATGCAATTTCCCATCAGCACCGGACTCCCCGCGAACTCCAACATCTGCCGGTCGTTCCAATTATCCCCAATCGCCAGCACATTCTCGCGCGCAAACCCGCGCTGCCGCGTCCATTCCGCCAGCGCCTTACCCTTAGTGACGTCCCGCCGCAGCACATCCAAAATCGAAAAATCGCGGCCCTCATACTCCGTCAAAGCCAAGGTAAAATCCCGCGCTCGCGACAGCCCTTTCAGGCTCTTCATCGCCGCGCGCATCGGCGCACAATTGCCCGCGTACATCACCTGTATCGGATCCTCGCCGCCGCTCAGACAATCACTCAAAGGCTCGACCTCCGCAATATACTCGCGGTTGCGCCGGAAATAGCCTCCGCGAAACGGGTCGTCCCAATCCACGCGCTCCATAATCACCTGCCGCGCCCCGGGACGGTCAAAAATCACTGCCGCGCTGCCGCGAAATTCCGGCGTCGCCGCCAGCACTTGCCGCGCCGTCTCCGCCGGCAACATGTATCTCAAATGGGTGGTCCCGTTCCGCGATTTCGCCAGCGCGCCATTATTCACAATCAAATGCAAATCGCACGGCAGGGCATTGGCGATCGGCAAAGCGAAATCAAATCGCCGCCCCGTCACCAGCACAATTTCGATCCCGCGCGCCGCCGCTTCCGCAATCGTTTCCGAATTTCTCTCGGATATTTCGGACTTGCTGTTCAGCAGCGTTCCGTCAATATCCATGGCAATCAGTTTGATGGGCACCTAATGATTCTACCGTGTCCCGGCCCTTTCCGCCTCAGTCTCTATGCTATCCTTGCGCGTAGCGAAAGGATACTGACCTGACGGACAGGCTCTATTACCACGATTCTTTCCTGCGCGAATTCGACGCCACGGTCATTTCCTGCACGCCCGAAGGCCCGCGCTGGAGAGTTATCCTTAATAAGACCGCCTTCTACCCCACCTCCGGCGGCCAACCGCACGACCTAGGTACGTTAGGCGAAGCGCAAGTAGTGGAAGTTGTTGACGCTGCGCACGCCGGCGCTGGGCCAGACGTCTCCAATCCAGGCGATCCCCACCGCGTAGTCCACTACACCACCGCCGCAGTTCCCGCCGGTCCCGTCCACGGCCAGATTGATTGGCCGCGCCGCATCGATCATATGCAACAACACACCGCCCAGCACCTGCTCTCCGCCGCCTTTATCGAGCTATTCGGCTTTGAAACCGTCTCCTTTCATCTCGGCAAGGAAATTTCCACGATTGACCTCCGTGCCCCCTCCGTCGTCCCACGCCAGGTCGAAGAAGCCGAGCGCCGCACCAACGAAATCATCTTAGAAGACCGCCCCGTCGAAATCCGCTTCGGCACCGCCGAAGAGCTTGCCGAATCCGGCATCCGCAAAAAAGTTGAGCGCGAAGGAATCCTCCGCGCCATCGAAATAGACGGCTTCGACCGCCAGCCCTGCGGCGGCACGCACCTGGCCCGCACCGGTCAAGCCGGCCTAATCCTTCTCCGCAAGCTGGAAAGAAGTCGTGAACACTTTCGCATCGAATTCCTAGCAGGCTATCGCGCCCTGGCGGCCGCCCGCACCGACTACGCCACGCTAACCCAAGCAGCCACGCTGCTCAGCTGCGCGCCGGCCGACGTCCCCGCCGGCATAACAAAAAATATCGAAGACCGTCGCAGCAATAACACCGCCATCAAACGACTCGAAGAACGCCTCGCCACGCTCGAAGCCCGCGCCTTACTGCAGCAGCTTCAGGAAGCGTCCGGCTCCGCAGCGGGAACCGACCAGGTCGCGAAGCCGCGGTTGATCGTCGCCACACCTCCCGACGCGACGCCGGCGTACCTGGCGCTCCTCGCCGCCAAGCTCGTCGCCGAAAAAAATGTGATCGCCCTGCTCCTAAGCCGCGAATCCGGCCACGTAGTAGCAGCGAGATCCCCAGAAATAGCGCAAGACCTCGGCACCACCCTCCGCGAATCCCTAAAAGAATTCGGCGGCAAAGGCGGCGGCGCAAAACACTTCGCCCAAGGCCAACTCCCAGGTTCCGTGCAACAAGCCGACGCCTTCATCACCCGCGTCAAATCCCGCCTCGCGAATTCTTGACGCAGTGCACCCGCCACAATAATCGCGCTCCAAGCAAGCCCAGGCCAATATGGAGTGCGGCGGCTCTCCGCCGCTTTCGGCGAAGCCGAATGTCCCGCAACAAAACGTTCCAGGCGAGGCTTGCCTCGCCCGTCTCGCCGTGGCCTGTCAGTGCGCACTCCGCGTCTCTGCAGTACTACCCCCACCCCTGCTATAATCCCAGTTGCTAAATACTCAAAACATTCTCGGTAGCAAATCCCCAAGGAGTTCTGAATGAAAAACTTTCTAATCGCCGCAGCCTTCACCGCAATCCTAAGCGCCGCCGCCCCTGCTCAAGCCCAGACCACCACTTGGCAACTCGACCCTGCCCACTCCAACGCCCAATTCTCCGTCCGCCATCTCGGCATCTCCAACGTCCAAGGCGAATTCACAAGAGTCACTGGCACCGCCAATCTCGACGACCAGGACATCTCCAAATCCGCGGTCACCGCAAGCATTGACGTCGCCTCCCTCGACACCCGGGTGCAACATCGCGACGACGACCTCAAAAGCGATCATTTCTTCGACGTCGCCAAGTTTCCCACAATCGCTTTCCAGTCCACCAAAATCTGGAAGACCGGCGACGACTCCGCCAAAATGACCGGCAACCTCACCATCCACGGCGTCACCAAAGAAGTCACCTTCGACGTGACCGGCCCCACCAAGCCCATCCAAGTGATGGGCGGCACGCGCCGCGGCGCCTCTGCCACCACCAAAATCAATCGCCAGGATTTCGGCATCGTCTACATGAGCAACACTCTCCCCAGTGGCGACGAAATGATCGGCGACACCGTAACCATCACCCTCGACGTTGAAATGGTAAAGAAATAACCGCCAGCATAACGCAGCACATTGAGGGGCACGGCCTGCCGTGCGCGCGTATGAGCTACCCAGGCCCACGATTCGTAGCGATCCCGACGATCGCGCCTTCTACGCAGCCACGCCACCCGAACAATTGCCCAAACCTCCCCACGCATAGTAAATTACTCGTGCAAATTGCCGCCGGGTTCGGCCCAGGCCAGAACCAACCGATGCGCGGCGGACGAACATCCAAAGACGATGGAACTCGTTCTAAACATATTGTGGCTTCTTCTCGCCCTCGGCGGCGTGGTTCTCTGGCGCACGCGCTGGGCGAATCAGCCGCGCACCCGCCGCGACGCTCCCTGGCGCGAATGGACCGCTATGTCCTGCGCCCTGGTCCTGCTCTTCTTCGTCGTCTCCCTCACCGACGATCTGCACGCCGAACTGATTGTGCTCGAAGACTCCACAAACTGCCGCCGTCACGTACACTGCCGTTCGGCCGCGCACGCTTTGCAGCAGCCAGAGCATTTTCCGACGGGTCCAGGCGTCGCCGTAATTCCCGCACCGCTCCGTGTCGCCGAATCCGCCGTCAGCCCGGTTTTCGTTTCGGCAGCGAAGCCGATGTCGTCGCTTCCGCGGCAAGAAAGCCATTCCGGCCGCGCACCCCCACCTGGAATCTAATTAAATATTCCGATCACGCAGCGCTCCGCGGGCGAGCAACGCATCCCGCACGCGCCCCAAGGTGTTGACTCTGCATGTGTAGCGGCCAGCTCTAGCTGGGCGCCGTTGACTTTGGTAGCGCCGGCGTCCCGTCGACTCTTTTGCCTTTGGTTTTGTAGCGGCCGGTTCAGGTTCGCCGAAGCGGGCAGCCGTTGCCGTCGCTTTTGAATGTGCACCGCGGTGTTGCCTTTGAATTCGTCGCGGCCGCCTGTTTTTTAGGCTGGCGTATTTGACTTTGCTTTGCCGCTCGTGGCTTGGCCGCCAGAGAAGCGCCGCAAATGCAGTGCGGCTTTAACCGCCGAAGTACAGCTTTTGCAGTCTCAACAGATAAGCGCGTATCTCTGGCGTACAGGCACCGGGTTGTGTGATTCTTACCCGGTCGTAACGCCTTCTTTATGTAAATCGTTGCCTGCTCTAACGCACAAACGAACGTGAGGTTTTCTATGAAATGGATGGGCGCGATGCAACTGCCCCTTTCGCTCGCAGCGCTCCTGCTCCTCGCAGGATGCAGTGGAGACGCGAGCAAAAACGCTGCAGCGGAAGCCCCTCCGCCGGCGCAGGTCGAACACGACGGCGGCGCCAGCATCGTACAGGTTGAACACGCCGCGCAGTTTCCGCTAGCCACAGCCGCCGAATATAAAGCCGCGCCGCAACTCACCGTCACGGGCGTCGTCACACCCGACATCTCGCGTACCGTTCCAGTAATCTCCATCGCGTCCGGGCGCGTCGTCGAAATTCGCGCCCGCCTCGGCGACACCGTTAAGAAAGGCCAGCTCCTCCTCCGCGTGCAAAGCGCCGACATCGCCGGCGCGTACTCCGACTATCGCAAAGCCGTCGCCGACGAACTTCTCGCCAACACCCAGTTCGAGCGCGCGAAAGGTCTCTATGACCATGGCGCCATTTCCTTGAATGATTTTCAGGTCGCGGAAGGCACCGAGAACAAAGCAAAGGTGGACGTTGAAACCACGGCCGAGCATCTGCGCGTTCTGGGCTCTCCGCTCGATCATCCGTCGGGCATCGTGGATATCGTCGCGCCGGTCGCGGGCGTCATCACCGACCAGCAAGTCACCAACGCCGCCGGCGTGCAAGGCCTCTCTTCCACCAACCCTTTCACGATTTCAGACCTCACCTACGTCTGGATTCTCTGCGACGTTTACGAAAACGATTTGTCGGACGTCCGCCTGGGTGATTCAGCCGACGTTCGCCTCAACGCCTATCCCGATCAAGTGGTCACCGGCCGTATCAGCAATATCGGCGCGGTCCTCGATCCCAATATTCGCACCGCCAAAGTTCGCATCGAAGTAAAGAACTCCGGCAAGATGCGGCCCGGGATGTTCGTCACCGCCACGTTCCGTGGACAGAAGAAAGAATCCCATGCGTCCGTACCCGCTTCGGCGATCCTGCATCTCCACGATCGCGATTGGGTTTACCTCCCGGCGGGCGACAATAAATTCAAGCGCATTGCGGTCGTGGCCGGCGCCATGCTGCCTAACAACATGCAGCAAGTAGCCTCGGGTCTAAAGCCCGGCGACCAGGTCGTCACGAACGCCTTGGAATTGCAGAACAGCTCCGAGCAATGAGGCCGTTTCAACGCCAAGAACCCCCGACGCCTCCCGGGACATCACTGAAGTGAAGGTTTCATGATCCGTGCACTCGTAGATGCCGCGCTGAACAACCGTTTCATCGTTCTAGCCCTCGCGACGCTTCTGCTCGTCTGGGGCGCGGTCTCATTCCATAACCTTCCCGTGGAAGCCTACCCCGACGTCGCTGACAATTACGCGCAAATCATCACCCAATGGCCCGGCCGAGCCGCGGAAGAAGTCGAGCAGCAAGTCACCATTCCCGTCGAGATTCAGATGAACGGCATTCCGCATCTCACGCATCTGCGCTCTTTCTCCCTTTTTGGTCTGTCCAGCATTACTCTCATCTTCGACGATGAATCCAGCAACGATTGGAATCGCGAAAAAGTCCTCGAACGGCTCTCGCAGGTCACCTTGCCCAATGGCCTCCAGCCGCAGATGGGCACGGATTGGAGTCCCGTGGGCCAGATTTACTGGTACACGCTTCGCAGCACCAACCCTAAGTACGACCTGATGGAATTGAAATCCATCGAAGACTGGACCTTGGAGAAAGAGCTCAAATCGGTTTCGAACGTCGTGGACGTTTCCAGCTTTGGCGGGCCCACGCGTGAATACCAGGTCCGCATAAACCCCGAAAAACTGATCGCCTACGGACTGAACATCGGCCAGGTCGAGCAGCAGTTGGCTACCAACAACACCAATGCGGGCGGCAGCTTCGTTGAGGAAGGGCAGCAAGAAATCAATATTCGCGCCGTCGGATTATTCACCAGCGTTCAAGACATCGAGCAGACCGTCATCAAAGCGCAAAACGGAACGCCCCTGCGCGTGCGCGATATCGCCACCGTCGTCGAAGGCCCCAAGATTCGCCTCGGCCAGATTGGCAAGGCCATTCACCGCGAAGACGGAAAAATTGTTGACGATGATGACGTCGTCGAAGGCATCGTCTTGCTCCGCAAGGGCGCCAATTCCGACGAGACCCTCGAGGGCATTCACGCGAAAGTCAAGGAACTCAACGAGCGCATCCTCCCGCCTGGCGTCAAGATCGTCCCTTTTCTGGACCGCAGCGAGCTGGTCCATTTCACCACGCACACTGTATTGCACAATCTCATCGAAGGATTTCTCCTGGTATCCGTCATCCTTTTTCTATTCCTCGGCAATGTGCGCGCTGCCTTTATCGTTGCGCTCACCATCCCGTTTGCTCTCCTGTTCGCCTCCATCTGTTTGGACTTGGCCAATATTCCCGCGAACCTTCTATCGCTCGGTGCGCTCGATTTCGGCATGGTAGTCGATGGCGCGGTGGTCATGGTCGAAAACATCGTCCGCCATTTGAATCGCCGCGAGCATAACCCGCTCACCACCATGAACTCGATCCGCGATGCCGCGCACGAAATCCAACGCCCGGTCTTTTACGCCATCGGCATCATCATCACGGCTTACATGCCCATATTCACCTTGCAACGCGTGGAAGGCCGCTTGTTCAAGCCCATGGCTTGGACCGTCGCATTCGCTCTTCTCGGCGCTTTGATTTTCTCCATGCTGATCGCCCCGGTAATATCCAGCATCGCATTCCGCTACGGCGTTCAGGAATGGCACAATCCGGTCATGGCCTTCCTGATTGATCGCTATCGCAAGGGAGTTCGTTGGTCTATCGAACATCGCTGGGTTCCCGTCGGCACCGCTCTCGCGGGCCTCGCGCTGGCCGCATTTTTAATGTTCGGCGGCGTCATTGGCTCAGAATTTCTCCCGCATCTCGATGAGGGTGCTATTTGGGTCCGCGGCACCCTCGCACCCAGCGCCGGCCCCACGGAAGGAATCCGCGTCATGAACGACGCGCGCGTGGTTCTCGCCTCGTTCCCGGAAGCGACCGTAGTCGTTTCCCAGGTCGGTCGCCCCGACGATGGCACTGACACCGCCGGATTTTTTAACACTGAGTATTTCGTTGACCTCAAGCCCAAGGAAAAATGGCGGCCGGCGTTCGGCGAAAATAAAGATGCGCTGATCGCCGCCATGAGCAGGGAACTCGAAAAGATCCCCGGAGTGATCTGGAATTTCTCGCAGCCCATTGAAGACAACATGGAAGAAGCGGTCAGCGGCATCAAAGGCGAGCTCGCCGTAAAACTCTACGGCGATGATCTGAAGCTGCTGGAACAAACCGGCGACCACATTGTCAACGTAATGCAAAGCGTCAAGGGCGTGGAGGACCTCGGCCTGTTCCGCGTGATTGGCCAGCCCAACCTTAATTTCACCGTGAATCGGCAAAAAGCCGCCCGCTACGGCATTAACGTCGCCGACGTGCAGGACGCCATCGAGACCGCCGTCGGCGGCAAAGCCGTCAGCCAAGTCCTGCAAGGCGAACAGCGCTACGACCTGGTCGCGCGCTACCAGGCCCCATTTCGTGACACCAAAGAGGCCATCGAAAATATTCGCCTGGTCGCGCCTTCGGGCGAACGCGTTTCGCTCGCGCAACTCTGCGATGTGAAAATGCTCGACGGCGCCTCCGAAATTTACCGCGAGGAGAATTCACGCTACGTCGCCATCAAGTACAGCGTGCGTGGCCGCGATCTGGGCAGCACCGTCGAAGAGGCCATGAAGAAAGTTCAGTCCGACGTCAAACTCCCCGCGGGATACCATCTCGATTGGGCCGGCGAATACGAAAGCCAGAAAAGATCCTCGAAGCGCCTGATGATCGTTCTCCCCATCACCCTCTTCATGATTTTCATTATCCTCTACACCATGTTTCAGACCTCCAAGTGGGCGCTCCTCATCCTCGCCAATGTGGCCATGGCTCCGCTGGGCGGCCTGCTCGCCCTGCTAGTTACCGGCACCCATTTCAGCGTGTCCAGCGGCGTGGGATTTCTCGCGCTTTTCGGCGTCTCCGTGCAGACCGGCGTCATCATGCTCGAATACATCAATCAGCTGCGTGTACGCGGCCACTCTATCGAAGATTCCGCCATCGAAGGTGCTGTCCTGCGACTCCGCCCTATCATGATGACGATGCTCGTCGCCACGCTCGGCCTGTTGCCCGCCGCTCTCTCCCACGCCATCGGCTCCGATTCGCAACGCCCCTTCGCCATCGTAATCGTCGGCGGCCTAATCTCCGCCCTGGTGATGAGCGTCTTCCTGCTCCCAACTCTCTACGTCTGGATCGCCCGCGACGGCGACAAACTCCCCGAAATGGAAGAGTCCTTCGAAGCCTAAAATCTACAACCTCCTGTTGAAGCGTTGCGGATCGCCGCCGTTGACTGTGCCTCTGACTTTGTAGCGGCCAGCTTCAGCTGGGCGGCTTTGACTTTGCCTCTGCCTCCGCGATGGCCCGGGCGCTGCTCGGTCCGGCTCAGTTTGCTCACACGTCAGCCGAGCCCATTTTGGAGTGCGGCGGCTTGCCGCCGCTTTCGCCGAAACTCCGAGTCTGGCAACAAGACGTTCCAGTTGAGGCTTGCCTCGCCTGGCCTCCGCCGTCGCTTCCAAGCCTTAGCGATGGTATCAACGCCGCTCTCGACGCCCCGCCAAACCCAATTCCCCGCGCTCATTTCTTTTCCTTCTCCGCGCCATCACAATTCCGATAGAATCGCCGCGGCGCCAATGGCACCAGGCGCCAATACACCCGAGGCCCCCTCAATGAAACGCGACGAAATCCACTCCCGCATCGAAGAGATCGGCATCATCCCCGCCGTCCGCCTCTCCTCCGCCGAAGACGCCCTCTTCGCCGCCGAAGCCGTCTCCCGCGGCGGCATCCCCATCGTCGAAATCGAAATGACGGTCCCCGGCGCCATCGCCGTAATCGCCCACCTCGTAAAACACGCCCCTAAAATGATCGTCGGCGCGGGCGACGTCTTCGATTCCGACGTCGCCCGCCAATGCGTTGACGCCGGCGCGCAATTCCTCACCAGCCCCGGCCTCGACATGAAAATCATAGAATTCGCTCTCGGCGCCTCCGTCGTCGCCATGCCCGGCTCGCTCACTCCCACCGAAGTCACTCGCGCCTGGAAAGCTGGCGCCGACTTCGTAAAAGTGTTTCCCTGCGCGCAAGTCGGCGGCGACAGCTACATCCGCGCCCTGAAGGCCCCGTTCCCGACTCTCCCGCTAGTCGCCTCGGGCGGCGTCAATCAGCACACCGCCGCAAATTTCATCCTCGCCGGCGCTGCAGCACTCGGCATCGGCGGCGAACTAATCCCCAAAGACGCCATCCACCTCCGCCAGGCCGAGCGCATCTTCACCCTCGCCCACCGCTTCTCCAAATTCGTCGCGAGCGCCCGCGCCATGCTCCATCCCACCTCGTCACCGCAAAATAACCCAAGCAACTAAAAATCGTCGCGTCCTGCCACGTAAACGGGGCGGGGACTACCGGAATGCGAAATGACTGCAACGGGCTCACGCTTCGCTTCTCAAAGGGAGGGTTTTTTAGATTGCCATTGAATTTGTGAATCTCGTCGCACCGCGATTCAGCCTGCGATCTTGCCGCGCGTGACCAGAGGCTAGCCACCTTCAGGCGGGCCCCTAGGACTCGGCGCTGCCGAAGAAGCGATCTTTCGCATGGGTATCAGGCATCCACGCCCAGCCCATTTTGGGGTGCGGCGGCTTGCTTGTCCTGAGGCGCCGATTGAATCGGCGCCGAAGGGCCGCCGCTTTCGTCGCAGCGTAACGGCTGGCAACAAAACGCCCCAGGCGAGGCTTGCCTCGCCCGCCGCGAACTCTCGCCCTAATGTTTCGCCACCACACAGCCGTTCTCGGTATTCATCCGCGTTTATCAGTGATGCCTTTGACTTTCACATCTGCACCGCACACCACCGCTCACGCGCCATAACCGCGAACTCTAATGCTGGTTATGCCGCCAGGTAAAATACTCTTTCTTCTCCCCATCATCCCGCTTCGCAAAATCCACGTGGTCCCGATGCGTCTCATGTTCCCAGTTATTGTAGTAAACCACCTCGCCATGATTCCACCTATGGTAGTCGTTGTGATCAGCATCGTAGTACCGCACCTCCCCCTCGCACCCACTAACCACAAGCACCGCGCCAGCCAAAGCTCCAGCCAAAACCACCACCGCAAAATTCCGCAATAAATTTCGCATCAGCAGTTCCTCCCGCCCCAATCATTCCCGTGATCCCTCCGCGCAGGCCACCCACACAAACAATGATTCCCATCCCGGAAATCCTGTACATCCTTTCGCGGCTAAACCATGCGCCGGCTCAACAACGAAAACTCTCTTGTATAATCAAGCTCGCCATGCGCCCAGTCACCATGTACGCGCTGCTCGCGCTGCAAACCTTCAGCGTGCTGTTCCTCGCTCTGCACGATTGGATTCCTCTCGGCTCGTTCAACAACCTCGCGGGAGTCCGCGCCGCAAACCCCGGCGCCAAGCTCCTCACCACGACGCTCGTTAGCGCCGCGCCCTACGCGTTTGGCCTCGCAGCCAGCATCATCTACTTCGGCAGCCCCTACCCGAACTGGCTCTTCTGGTGGCTGTGGATCAGTTACGCGCTGCTATTTCTCGGCCAATTGCGCGCCTGGTGGATCCCGTATCTACTCCGCCCCGATCCCGCACGCGCCGCCCGCTATCGGCAAATGTGCGGCGCCGCCCACGCCTTCCTTCCCGAGCACAATGGTATCCGCCCGAACACGCTCCACATTCTCCTGCACGCCTCCACCGCCGCACTATTGATAGTCCTGGCGGCACTCACCTTCTCGCACCACCTCTGAACTCGCCCCAGGCGAGTAGCGACGCTAGGAAATTCTTTAGCTACCGAAGTTTGGCGCTCCCACCAGCCTTTGCTAGAATGTTTGCTGCTTCAGCTTCATTCGATGGGCGTGTAGCTCAGTTGGGAGAGCGCCTCGTTCGCAACGAGGAGGTCAGGGGTTCGAGCCCCCTCACGTCCACCACTTCAACTCTGTTTACTGCACGTACTTAGTTTGTGTTTGACTCGGGGCTTCGTGGGAGGGAATTGGCGCCGGTGTCCAAATAGTGTCCATTTGATCTCGCTGCGAATCCATGTGCTTCGGAGAGAGCTTCGCGTAACGCTGCGTGATCTTCAGGTCCTTGTGCCCGAGGATGCTCGAAAGCGCGTAGAGTTGCCCTCCCTTCATCATGTAGTGACTCGCGAACGCGTGGCGCAGCTCGTGAAATCGAAAGTTCGTGATACCGCCGTCTTTCAACACACGACCGAAACTGCCCTTCACGTCTGCCATCGGTACGACGTTTCCGTTGTTGTCGAAACTGGGGAATACCAATTCTTCGTTTTTCACGCGGCCTCGATGCTCAGACAATTTGCGGAGCAAAATCGAGTCAATCGGTAACCGCCGTGACTCGCCGTTCTGCGTATTCAGCAGGAGCAACGTCTTCCGTTCCCAGTTGACGTTTTCCCACCTCAGCCCGAGGATTTCCCGATTCCTCATGCCTGTGTGTAATGCCATAACGACTGCTGTGTGGAGATATTGCCAAGACTTCCGCGCAGACGCCCTCATCCTGTCTGACGAATTCTTGGCGATTCTGGCTTGGATTGCAGTCAAAAGGGCCTCGACCTCGTTCATTTCCAGGTAACGCACCCGCCCCTGCTCCTTAAACGCTTTCATGCCGATGCCGCCGCGTGCCGGGTTCGTGGCGACAACAGATAACGCTTGACACCAATGCGGAGACGAGTTCAGGATGTCGCATCTGTTTTCCCTGCGGCAGCGCGTTGTGTCGGCGAGGGAGACTCTTTATTGGTCGGTGCCTTCCAACTCCCACTCAACCGTCCACAATCGGTGTGATTTTCCACTGCGTGCGATAATTTCGTACGGCGTTTATGATACGAATTCAGGTTGAAGTGCACTATAGGGTAGACGGAGTTACCCATGCGTCGCAATCACCTCCCTTGCGATAGGTCTCGAACAATTCCCGCTATCCGTGAGCAAGCTGCGAAAGCGGCGACTTTAGCGAGCAGACGTGCGAACGGTCACGCCTCCTCCGGAGGACCAAGCGCGCCTCAACCCATCGACCATGCTTCGCTGAACCTGCCGTTCGTGCAGGCAGGCCAAGGCAACACGGGATTTTTGCTGGCTGACAGGACTTTAAAACCGCTCTACAGTAACAACGCCGCGAGTTGCATCTTGTGCTACCCAGACGGATTGCGTGCGAGTGTCAACTCGGCGATGCTTCAGGGACGAATTCGATCCATCCTGCAGGTAGAGCACTTCATCAAGGGATTAGCACCTATCAGCTTCCGTTCGGGCCGGCGGCGTTACATCTGCCGATCGTTCCTAGTCGAACCCCAAGACGACGGCAGGCTGCCGGTCGAAGTGGCCCTTGTGCTGGAGCGTCGTCCCCGGGTTCCAATCGATTTTTCAGAAGTCAGCCGCTATTTTCATTTAAGCCGGAGAGAGGGTGAAACTGTAGAGCTTCTGATCGATGGATTGACGACCAAGGATGTCGCACAACGCATGGGTATCAGCCCGAACACGGTAAAGCAGTTCGTTCGCTTAATCATGAGCAAGATGGGCGTGACCACGCGGTGGGGTATCCTTGGCAAGTTAATGGTGGCTAGCCCCTCCCGGTAGGATTACCCTAGCTCCAATTTTCTCCATTCATGCAAGCATAAGTTCTGTCCTTGAGCAGCTTCGATCAGTCATTCCTATTCCTAATCGCATCAGGACATCGTCATAACTACCGAGCCGCTCGACCTCGGCTAGGTTTGACCGCTGACATAGCCTTCCCGTATTAGTCTTCCGGGCTAGATTGGTCGGGTTCGCCGATCCGACGGGCCTATTGGAGTTCCGCCGAACGAACCAACCCTTACGTGGAATTGACCGCTCCCGCAGCGCGGTGCACCCTTGCTCGCTCGTCCCTTCAGCAACACGTCGTGGTTTTGAGTTCAGGACGAAAACTCAATCGTCACGGACATGGTCCGTCCGCGCGAAAACGGAGGAAGGAAAAAATGAGATACAGGTCGCTGAGATACGGATTACTCCCGGCCCTCGGTCTGGCGGCGTTCTTGCAGTTTGGTCCACTTTGCAGAACTATTGCTGCCCAACAGCCCTCGCCCCCGTTCACCCCCGGGACCACGCAACAGCCTCACCTCTTCCATCCGCAGAGTTGGTATGAGGAGCAGCAGGCAGCCGGCAAGAATCAGACCGGAGGAACGATATTTTCCCCGACCGATAACCTTCCACCGGGCCCTGGAGCTCTCCTGCCTGGGTTCGTGATGCATACCACCAAAGTGTTCTTAATCTTTTGGACGCCAAACAACACGATCACCACAGGGTACGAAAGCCTGCTCCAGCGGTTTGTTCAGGATGTGGGCGGCACGCCATATCTGAACATCCTGACGCAGTACTACGACAACAGCCTCATCTCAAACAATTACATACAAAATGTGGTCACGTTCGGCGGCAGCTACATCGATACCAGCACTGCCTACAACGCCTACAACAGTGCTGATTTGGGGACACCGGCGAGTCCGCTGCAGGACAGCGACATCCAAAGCGAGGTCGATCACGCAATTTCCGTTAACAGCTGGCCAACCGGAAACGGGAATCTGTTCGCTGTTTTCACAGAGAAGGGAATTGAAAGCTGCGACGGCTCGGGCAATTGCACGCCACTTGTGCCCGGTGGCAATGAGTATTGCGCTTACCACAACTGGTACAACATATTGAATAACCGCATCTACGCGAACATGCCTTTCGTCAATTCCACGGGTTGGGATTGCAACAACACCAGTGGGCAGCCGAACAGCGCCATAGATGGCGACGCGGACTATGAAATCTCGACGTTCTCGCACGAGATGTCGGAAGCGATCACCGATCCATACCCGAATGCAACGTGGACCGACGGTAACTGCAGCGGCGGCGTCGTATGCGGTGAGATCGGCGACAAGTGCGCGTACAATTTTCACAGCGGGCAAACGAATGCGGACGGCAGCAACCTCACGCTGCACGGGAACCCCTACAACACACAGCCGGAGTGGAGCAACGCGACTTTCACAGCATTAGGAGGAGTAGCCGGGAGCGGGTGCACCCACGCGTATCTTCCCGCGGACATGGACATCACCAAGAGCGGGCCGCCGAGTGCGTTTGCTGGGTCGACCTTTGACTACACGATCGACGTGAAGAGCAACACCGCGCCGACCGCTGAAACGCCACACTTCACTGATCCGCTCAACGCCAGTTTGCAGTTTGAGGGCATTAGCATCCCGGCTGGCTGGGCGTGCAACACGCCTACGGTTGGCGCCGGCGGCAGCATTGATTGCTTCAGGACTGACAATGCCCTCGCCAACGACGGATTTATGAACAGCGGCGACACGGCAAGTTTCGACGTGAATGTAAGGGTGACACCAAGCACGCCGGACGGGTCGGTGGTCGGAAATACCGGGACAATCACATGGGACGGAAAATATGCCGCTGATTACGACTCGGCGAGTAACGTCCACCTTAGTAAGACCAGTTCTACCTCCGCAACGGTGACCGCGTCGGCGGACATGACCATCTCGAAGTCGGCGCTTGGGCTGGCATACGCAGGAGCAAACTTCTCCTATGCCATTGATGTGGAGAACAACGGACCGAGCGATGCGCAATCCGTGTCTGTGTCCGATACTCTGCCATCGGGGACGACGCTTGTGTCAGTCACGCCCGGTGGGGGATACACTTGCACTGGCAGTGGGCCCGTTACCTGCACGGAAGCCACCGTCGGAGCGGGCGCCATCGCCTCGATCACGGTGACCGTGCACATACCCTCAGGGGCGATTGGTACAATCACCGACACGGCAACCGTTAGTTCGACGACGTCGGACCCCAACCCTGGCAACAACACCACCACGGTCACAGCGACCGTCAACACCAAGGCGGACCTCGCCCTGACGAAAACCGGACCCTCCGCGCCAATCGCAGGAAATAACGTAAGCTACACTCTGACAGGCACGAACCTTGGGCCGAGTGACGCGCAAACCGTATCTGTGTCCGATACTCTGCCGGCCGGTACAACCTTCGTGTCGCTTGCAGTCCCCTCAGGCTGGAGCTGCACCACGCCGCCAGTCGGGATGAATGGGCCGATATCGTGTACAACCGCGACCGTCGTGGCAGGTGCGGCAGCAACCTTCACACTTGTCGTCCATTTGAGCCCGTCTGTCGCGAATGGCAGCCAGCTCTGTAATGGGGCAAGTATCTCTTCCGCGACCCTCGATCCCTTACCCAGCAACAACTCCTCGCAGACCTGCGGAACGGTGCAGAGCTCCGCTGATCTTGCGTTGACGCAAACAGCCAGCAAGATCGGCTCTCCCGGAAACGGAACTGCGACCTTCGCTCTGACCGTCACCAACAACGGCCCAAGCGACAGTCAGAACATTTCCCTTGTGGCGAACTCGAGCCTGTTCACAGGTCCAGCGCCCAAGATCAATACAACCACAGGTGGAACCTGCACAGTTGGGGTTTCTACAGTGACCTGTACATGGGCAAGCCTCGCGTTCGGGGCCAGCGCTAACGTGACAATCAGTGATTCTTGGCGGTCTGCCGTTGGCTCAGTCTGTGACTCGGGAACCGTCTCGGCAGGCACGCCAGACCCGAATGCGACGAATAATAGCTCAACCGTGTGTATAGCGAAGAAGTGACGGTGAAGTGAAGAACGGCGGAGGCAGCGGAATGCCTCCGTAGCAGCGCGAAAAGGGGACAGGTTCTGCCCTGTCCCCTTTTGCGTTTGGCGTGATCGTAGCGACCGGGTGGCTAAGCCTGACATGTCACCGGAGCCGGCGCCGTTGATTTTACGGGTGGCGCACTCTCGCCGAAGGCGAGGGTGCGGGTTTAGAGGCTCAACCATCGACCGACACAGCAAAGTACACCCCATCTTTTCTATCGTTTACCCCGTGCGTATTTCTACGAATTCCAGCGCCTCGCGAATGTGTTAGCGTGAGTCGGGGCGCTTTTCGGCGCTGCTGAGGGCGCGACATGGAGCATGGGGCACGGGCGAGGGGTTTGGCTGGCCGGGCGCGCGCTTGGCGATGGTGTCTGCGGGCGCTGGGCCGCGGCGGCCAGGGTGCCGAGCGCGCGAAGAGCAAAGCGAAGTCAAAGGCGCCCAGCTGAAGCTGGCCGCTACAAATTCAACGGAAGCGGGCGGGTCTTAGACCCGCCCCTACGGATCCCAGCGAACCTGATGCGCGGTAGCGCGCGATGCGTAATTCTAATCGTTTCCACCGCGATCAAGGTATTTCACCAGCAGCACTTCATTCCCATCCTCATTGTAAATAAGCTCGTCCACCAATTTCTGCGCGAGCAATATTCCATATCCGCCCGGGCGCATCCCTCTCTCCTGCCGGTACGCCGCGTGACGAATCGGATCGCCGTGCGGATTCGCCACCGCCGCATGCTGTATTTCGTCCAGCGTGAATCCTTCGCCGGGATCCTTGACGCGGCACAGCACCATGTTCCGCGCGCGCACGTAGGAAATTTGCACGTACTGGTCCGCCTGGAATTTCGCGCCGTGCTCCATGGCGTTCAGCAAAATCTCGCGAAACGCGATCGCCACCGCATTACTTTCCGACTCCGGCAAATCCACGATCTCGTGCAGAAATTGAATCAGCCGGTCGGCCGTCTGCCGGTCGCAACGCACCATCAGCCGAATCCATTCCGGCGTGGCGGACACGACCTCGATGCCGTCGTCCCAGCAAGGAGCCTCCGTCGCCAGGTGCACCATTTCCGTCAGCGCGTCCAGCGAAAATGGTTTCGAAAAATAGCTGAAGGCGTGCTCGCGCATCGAATCAATGACATATGAAGGCGCGCTCTCGTCCGTCAGAATGATCAAACAAGTGTGCGGCCGCGCCGACCGCAGCTCGCGCAACAATTCGATATCGTCTTTTCCCGAAGTTTTCTCGCTGGTCAGAATCAGATCGAAGCGCGTCGCCTGCGCCAATTCCAGCGCCGTTTGATTATCCGGCGCGTGCCGGATGTTCCATTCGCTCGGATCCAGAACGTTGGCCAGGAACGTGCGCGTCGGTTCATCGGCATCAATGAGCAAAGCCTTCTTGACAGGAAAAGGCTTCAAAACGAGTTGCGTGGAGGAACTCATAAATCCATCTACAGCACAACCAATCGAGATTACGCGCGGGCCGATTGCCGCCAGCATGCCCGATAGCAGCCCGGAGTGCAACCTCTGTACTGTTAGATGCAATCCGCGGGCGGCTGGCCGCCGTTCCACACGACCCGACTGAACGCAGTTGAATTTCCGGGTACCGCGCCGTTCGGTTTTGAACAGTGCGGGTTTAGACGCTCCACGGACCGGCTGCGGCCGTTTTTAGAATCGCAAAATCAGCAGGGGTGTCCGATCCAGTGTCCAGCGGGCCAACAAAAGCGCCGTCAGCGGCTTGTGGCCACCGAGGGCGTTTTGTTGAACATGCTGGACGTTGCGAACATCCTGAACAGTTAATTTGTCATTTTCAACGAGGAGGTCAGGGGTTCGAGCCCCCTCACGTCCACCAAATTCCCGAGCGGTGGTAGCGGCCGTATTCACGCCACGACTTCAACGTCGTTCCGTACGCCGCCGTACACCAGCTGAATTGTTTAATTCGCACAACAAATTTAAAACAGCTGCAACAAAGCGTTGACGAATCGGGGTAGAATAATTTTTGCAGTAGCTATGACCTGTGACCCCCCACACAGGCAAAGGGGGAGTGCATGCACGTAATTGAGTTATGTGCGATTTGCGACAGGTCAAACTGCGGTGCCATCGTCATCGTTTCCAGGCTTGGCTCCGACAAGAAACGTTTTGATTCCGAGACCGCTTCCATCGAAATGATCTGTCCGGCTTGCCAGAAACCCTTCGAGCTATCCATTACTGAAATGGAACGCGTGCACGTTTCCGACGATCAACTTCAAACTGGTTTTTTCGGTGGGCGCAAGACCGCGCGTGCTGGCTCTACCGCCGCGAGCAGCAGTTAGCCCCGCGATTCTCCCCGCTGGCCGGATGCCACATTTCTCCACGCCACTCAAGTTCCGATTCGAAGATTTCACCGACACTCGAGTTCCTTCCTTCGTACGTCATCCTGCCCTGGATGATTTTGCGAAGGGAGCGCAGTGATGCCTGCCCGCCGCAGACAGGGCTCTCTCTCGCGGTGAGCCTTATCGAGCCGCACTCCGCATCACTTCCGGCGCGCTGAGCTCCGCCGCCTCCCAATCGTCCGACCACCACAATCTGTTTTCGTGGCACAGGCGATCAATCTTGCCTGTGCTCGCCTCTTGTTACTTTGTGAATCGCGCTACTGCGCGATTCATCCTGAGAATCCGCCTGTGCCGGGTTCGAAGGGTTGACGCTGCAGCCTGCCCGCCGCAGGCAAGCGAGAATGCGGCAACCTCAAAACCTACTGCCTACGTCTCGAAGGCGTGGAAGGGTCGGCCACGCGCCACCGAGACCGTGGCTGTGCAACATCTGCGCCTGGATTTGTGTGTCACCTCGCGGTTCTCGATCCCGCGGTTACCCGCAGTGTCGCGGCAACCGTCCCGTCGAACTCCACCTCGCACGCTGGCCCTACGGCGCGGTGGCTCTCCCCCTGGAGCGCCAACCCTTCGACCCGACATTGTCGGTTCTCGGGTTTCCCTCTGCCAATCCCTTGGAAACCGCCCAGCTTGTAACCATGTGGCGCCATGCCGCCCGTGGTAGCATCGCTGCAAGCTGTTATCCCCAACTGAGCAGCTGACCAGTTGCAGTGGAACGGCCGGCCGGGTAGTCGAATCGAAAATCCGGTTTAAGGTTTTCGCGCGGGCGAATGCGGAGTCAATCCATTGTTCAAGTTTAAGCAGCTCGTACAAATTGTTTCTGTGCTTTCGATTCTTGGGTTGTCCAGTTGCATCAGCTCGGACGTGAGCAACCTGTTCATCACCGGCGTCAAGCTCACTCCGGCGAATCCGACGATTGCGGTTGCCACCACGCAGCAGTTCGCTCTGACCGCGACGTATCTCGACGGCCAGACCTCGAACGTAACCACCAGCGACTCCACGTATGCATCGGACAATAAGGCGGTAGTGACCGTCAACTCTACGGGATTGGCAACAGCTGTCGCCGTCGGAACGGCGAATGTCTCGGCCAGCTACCACGGTAACAATACAAAGACGCTTTTGACCGTCACGACCGCCCCGAATGTCGCCATCGCCGTGCAAGGCGATTCGCGCGTGTTGCACGTCACCAATCTACACACGGGCCAGCACATGACATTCGCAGCGAATGGTTTGGCAGATTCACTGATGATTTCGCGCGACGGCGAGAGCATGGCCGCGACTGAGCTATCCGTGCTGCCGGAACATGGGCCGGGCTGGCTGGCGATCGATCCCTCTGGCCACTACCTATATGTGGTGAATCACACTTCCCAAAGTATTTCGGCTTTCAGCATTAACTGGAAGAACGGCGAACTGAATCCCGTTGTCGCTTCACCGTTTCCAGCGCCCGCGAAACCTTCAAGCGTCGAAGTCAATCCGGTTGGCACAGGGCTTTCCGTGGCACATTTCCAAGATTCCACCGTTTCGTACTTCCGCGTTGACCGCTCCACCGGCGCGCTCACGCCGGAGCCGTAGCAACGCTGTTGGCAGCTGGACCACCTCAACTCGCCGCGCGATTTTGGTCTCGCTGGTAGCGTCGCTGCTTGTGAATCGCGCTACAGCACGCCCGCCGCAGTCAAACGACAGAGCACCGCCCTGAAAACCCAGCTGCTACGTCTCGGAGGTGTGGAAGGGTCGGCCGCCCCCCAGTCAGATTCAGTGCGTGATCCACCTGCAGTTTGGCCTTATCATTGACGCACAAGCCGCAGGGACTCGCGGGATGTTTTCGAAAAGGAGCACGGCAATGCCAGACAGAAAACAATTACTTGAAAAGCAAATAGAGAAGCCAGCCGAGACAGACTCCGCGTCTTCCGCTGTGAAAGCAAGCTGGGAAATTGGCGTACGTTCCGATCTGCTGCGAGACTTCGAAGTCACAGGCTTCAAGCAGGCCGCCAGAAAGCCAGAGGCTGAACCGCCGGCGCGATAACTTCTATAACAGCGCACCAGCCGTATCGCACGGACCAATAGTCTGAACAAGTACTCAATGTAAATGTCGAGCCGTACGGCCATTTGGTTGCGCGCGGATTTTACCCGCCGAGAGGACCACATGACCCACGAAATCGTCGCCCCCGAACCCCGCGCAAACGGCAACTGCGGCCGCGGCTGGGAATACATCCCGCGCTGGCCGCGAATCGTGCTGTGCGCCATTGTCATCGGGACCGCAATCCCAGTCGCGTACTTAACGCGATGAACACTTCGCCATGAGCCTTTGAAGCGTCGCAAGCCCCGGTAATCGCCGTGACCGGGAAAGCGAAGTTTTACTTAGAGATGTACTCGTCAGCCCTTTTTTTGAGCGGGACCCTCACGTACGGGAGGATAACTCCTGATTGATTAACGCTGCCAGCCCAACCGGTCAGCGCAACACCAGCCAGTGGATTGATTCGGCAATGCTTCCGCGGGAGAACCATCTGTTTGGCTGCACTCGGCCAAAACCTAGCCAGGGCAGCTTTCCTGCTGGTCTGACCTCAGCGAGCGATTTTGGCTTTTGTTCTCAATGCCGGGCGGGCTCTAGCCTCGTGGTGCGTCGACCCATTGAGATCACCCTTATCAGACGTTGACGGTGTGCCGGAGACAGCCGAAATCTTACCCGCCCTGGACGTACTGCCTGTTTTTCACTCTACGATAATCCGGTCTGACCATTCCACCAGCGAGACAAAGATCGCCGGATTACCAAATTTTGCTCCCCATTGATTCAGGTCTGTTTCCGTGACCCCACGGGCCCGGGAACAGGCTCCTCAAGCAAAGATCGGAATGTGTCTTGCCACAACCTTGTCGAGTGTCTCGCTCAACGGCGGCCAGCCAACCGGCAGAATCGCGTTCACCATGGACTTTCGCATCAGAGAAGTGGCCTCTGCGAGAAGGAAGATTTGTACCTCGTGGCCCGCTTCTGCGAGCGCGAGTCCGTGCGCGAACGGAAATGCTGCCCGTGTTGGGTCGTCCGGCCCCCACGCGCTTTTCATCATAATTTTAAGAGGCTTTTTTGACTCCTCGACCTTCAGACCCAACGCTAGAAAAGGCAAACCAGCCAACTGAGTCAGGAACGTACGTCGCGCCATATTTTTAATCTCCTAAGATGGGAGTTCCTTCGGGGGACGAATGCCGCAAGTCTACACCATTTCCATCCGGGCGCTGGCCGCAATCGCGCAAAGCGCCAAAGCTATTTAGCCCAGGCCGACAAGTCCGTTATCGGAGAAATAAAGTGTTGCTTCACATTTCCGGTAACGTGACTTACAAGCACATAGCCATGTCGCTGAGGGAGTTTACCTGCGCCGGGACAGGAGCCCAGCGTTAGATTAGGAAGTGCGAAATCTGGGAATTTCCCTGCCGGAAGTGTGCAAGCACTTTCAGGTCGGAGGTCTTTGGGTCGTGATACCGCTCCCCTGAAGTGCTAGGTGCCCCATGGCTATGCTGGCACAAGGCAAGGACAAGAAAGGACACGAAAGGGCATTACGGGGCAAGTAAGTGCAAGGTCTTCCTTCAGTGTTGTCCAGTCACAAATTGGAGCGGCGATTGCGAGAACGTTGGGGTTACTGATTCAGTTCGACACGAAAACAAGGGGAAAAACATGATGAAGCGCTTGCTTGTGGTCGCTGCCGCGACCTTGTTCATGTCTATTCCGGCGCTGGGAGACGGTCAAAACCTGTCCACGGGCACAGCCACTTATACCGTGGTGGAACAAAACGGCTACAACTTGGGCGCGACTGCGACAGCTTCGGTGGTCACGCCCACAGACGCCGACTGGTACGGAGGCTGGGTCGCCAATAGTTCGAGCTCATCTTGGATTGCGTACAACCCCACTAACTGCTGCGATAACGGCCTTGGTGACTATAGCACCACGTTCGTTTTGACCTCGGCCAATATTTCGTCAGCGGCACTTTCAGGAAGTTGGACCTTAGATGACAGTGGGGAACTCCTCCTTAACGGGAATGTAGTTGCGACGCTTGGCGGTGGCAATTGGGGCTCGCTCCAATCCTTCACAGTTCCCAGCGGCGATTTCGTTGTCGGGACGAACACCCTGTCTATCGACATCACAGGCACGGATAGCTTTTTAGAGGGAGTGAATCTCGAGGGAACTGTGACGACCGCGTCGGCCACCGCGCCAGAACCCTCCTCGCTGTTGCTGCTCGGCTCCGGAGTGCTGGGTTTGGTAGGTTGGCGTCGGAAGAGACTCGTATAGACTGCGACGCGGCGGGTGGCCCACCCGTCCAAACCACCCAATCGATCTCCGCGAGTTTTTACGGCTGCTCCATCCTTCGCGCTTTTGGTTCACGCGAAGGGTGAGGGTTTAGACTTTCCCTATTTGTAGCTCGCTCCGCAGCGCCCGAACTCCGCACAAGTTTTTTCGTGCATCACAAAAACTCCGCAGCACCCACTCGAACCTCAATCTCCAAAATTACATCCGCAAAAATTAATTTCAACCACTAAGTATTAGCACTGTCCCGTTTCTGTACCGCGTCTGTTCGTTCGTACAGCTGTTCTTTCTCGCTCCTCCGGCTACCGTGGACCGGGAGAACAAAAACATGAAACATTTTCGAAAGTTTCGCGGCCCGCGTTTCGCGCTAACCGCCCTGCAAAATCCTCTCTGTGAAGTCCTCACCCTCGTCGAATTGATCCAAGCCGCGCAACTAGCTCTCCAACACCAGCCGGACGTATCCGAAAATCGCTCAGCTCCAGCGCCAGCCGCACCGCACCGACAGCCCGTCACCGCCAATCAGCCCGCCGATCTAATAGCCGAGCCGCCGAAGCTCCACACCACCCAGATCATTGTCCCGGTGCGCAAAGCAGCGGGGAAGCGCGCCCGATCCAGGCCGCCACAGAAAACCGCGCGCGACCCGAGCCGCAAACGCATGACCCACGCCAACCGGGTCCAAATCGCCGAAGTCGTCCCAGCCGGTGATGCGGCCCAGTACGTCTCCGAAATATTCGACCGGCGCATCACCAAATCCGTCTCCCTACACCGCGACGGTGCTTCTGATCCCGTCACCCTCGAGCATCACTCTCGCAAGTGCGCCATCCGCAATCATCCCAAACGCGCCGACCTCGAAGAGGATTTCGTTTCCTGGCGCAATGCCCAGCTGATCCAGATCGATTACGATCTCCCGAATTTCCGCACTATCTACACCCACGCCCGCGCCGCCGGCCTCTACCAACGCCGCTGCGAAAACCTGCGCTTTGCCGCCGAGCTACTAATCGAATACGCCGACCAGGTCGAACCCAGCCCCGACACCATCCTCCGCGCCATCCAAATCTGCGCCCGCCTGAACGGCAAAGGCGTTTGGGTCGAGCCACCCAAGCACGTCATTTTTTCCCCGAGCGTCAATCCAGCGGCGCCCGCCCCCGAACTCCAAGCGCCAGTGCGCGAACCAGAATCTCCAAACCGACAGCATCCCACTGCAATCAGTAGGCTTACGGACACCATCAGCATAGACACGCAAACAATAATCGACGGTCGCGGCGATTAGAAAACGCCGCAACCCAATGAAAACAAAGAGCGCACCAATTTTTAATCGACACCATTTTGCAAGAAACAGCGCTGCGAGGCGCAAGCGCCAAGCCGCAACGTGGGATGTTAACGATGTGTCTCGGGATGTCGCGGGAACCCACCCTTCGCGACGTGAGTCCGTGCGATGGGTAGGAGTAGTGGAATTTCGAGCCTCGAAGCTATCACCGAGGCGATCGAAAGAAGCGTTGGGGGCTAGCTGGAAGCCGAGGCGCCAGGCAGCTGTGCTGCGGGCTCTTGAGCGCCTTCGTTGCGCAGCGTCATCGCGCCGGCTGCAGGTGCATTCTGGTTCGACGTTGCGTTTGCCTTCCCAAAAAATGCGCTGCGGGCTTTTTCAAACGAATCTTGCGGCATTGCGTTCGGCTGATTCATCTGGGCTTATTAATCTCCTCGTGGTTCGTACTGCGATCAGCGTCCAGCCAGCTATCCAACGCTTGCAAATCAGGGCCCGTAGAGGGCTGGCACCGCGGTGCCTGGACCAAATTGTTTCCCGTTACATCCAACGGCCTTCCGCCACTTACGACCGTACGGAAAAGGTCGATATATGACCAGGGGGTTGACTGGCGAAACTGCCTTATTTTTTAGTGACTTACGAGCCCAGGGTCGGGTACTCCTCGTCGCCGGCCTCCCTGGCTTCCGCGCTATACAACGCAGTAGTGCAATTCGGCGACCGAACGTTTCATTCAGGCGAAGACGGCGATTCCCAGGTGCCACGGGACTTAGGCGGCGGACCCGCAAACCGCAGCGGGAATCGGCGGCCTCCCTAGTGCTGAACGGTTCAACGCGCGTTGAATTATTCAGCCTTATTTGCTTTTCGAATGCGGGCCGAGCTGCGGCGAGAGTACGAGGTCAAATGTCAAAAGTTGAGGAGCGCCATATCCATCACCGCGGTAGCAACGCCGTCTGCACATCTATCGGAGTCTTGTTGAGCGGCTTCGGCGCCGGACCGCTAAGGTACAAACGCATCCCGGTGAAATCAAACGTCACTACATACGGCCGGAAAAAATGATGCGCGATCAACCCGCCGATCCGGAAGCCGTACTCGTGTTCCAGCCCCGCCGGAAACGCGCCGGCGACCCCTGCAAGGTTCTGCTGCCGCGCGTCGCCCAGGTACAAGTCGCTCACAACAAATGGCGCAAGGTTGGTGCGCCGCGCCGTCGCCGGCAGAATCGAGCCTTGCCGATCAAACGAGAGCGAAGCCTGCTCGATCATAGACTCCGGACAAGCGAATCCGGACGTAAAGCCTGTGGCCACGAACAGCAGCGCGGGTGGCGCCTGATTCACACGCCCTCGCGCCACGATCAGGTGATCGCTCGCCAGCCAAAAAGGCATCGCGATTTGTTTTTCCGCCAGCGCGCTTGTTTTAAAAGCGCGCAAAACCTCCGCCGACCTGCGCCGCAGGATCAACTCACCGTTCGGATAGTCGAGCGTAGCGAGAAAGTGATACAGCAGCACAGTTCCCAGCACGCCATCCAGCTTGCGTCCCGCAAGAACGGGCAGCGGCCGAATCCCCACCGGCACGTTTTGCACGTTGAAATCGCCCAACTGCAGCGAAGCGACGCGCCCGTGGCGCATCTCTGTCTGGCTCCCGTCGAGAAGCATCGTCGAAATTCCGCTAGCCGCACTGAGATTCATTCGTTTCGCGAAATCAGCGTCGAGTTGCACTTCGGCGCCGCCCGTATCAATCAGGAACTCCGCCGCCTCGCCACCGTTCACACGTACGCGCACAAGCGGAAGCGGATCGGTGACGACGAACGGCAGCCGCGTTTCGTCCGGCGGCCCACTAATCGCGTACGGCGCCGCGGTGCCGAAAAGTTCCAGCGGCTCAGCACGCTCAGCGCTGCCCGCGGCGCGAAACCATCGCGCAGCCTCCGGAAATTGGTCGCGCCGGTAATAAATCTCGCCCAGCAGATTTTTCGCTGCCTCTTCGAATGGCCCCGTCTGCGCCGCGCGCCGCAGATATTTTTCCGACTCGTCCAGGCGATTCGAGAACAGATCAATCATACCGAGCAGCGTGCTGACTTTCAGGTCGCCGGGATTCTTGTGCAGCTCCTCCAGGTACGCGGCTTCCGCTTCCGGGAAATAACCATTTGCGAACAACGCATCGGCGCGGTCGAGCGCGGCAGCGGCAAGAAGTGAAGTGCCCGCAAAGAAAAGCAGCCCGATAAACACGATGCGTCGGCGGACTCGCATAATTCAGTAAGGACGCCGCAATTTGTAATCCGTAAGCCACACGCATTCATTTATCGGCGCGCCACGCAAAAAACATTATGAACCACACGACCGCGTACGAGTTTTCGTACACGCGCAAAAAGCTGCGAAAATTAGTATGCACGATGTGCGTGGATTCGGAGCAGGACGCGGGAAAATGCGCCAGGAAATTCGTCGCAAGAGCGGCGCCGAATACAGATTTGGCTCAACGGGCTGCCGCAGTTCCTGCCACCCAGGGGAATGACCAGTCAATCGCAGCGCGGCAGTGGTATCATCCGGCGTCGTGCAGCACCGAGGGCCACGCTCGGACACGAATACAAAACTCCGCGAATGGCTAAGCGACGCGTCTCGACTAACGCCGCCAGCGGCCGGCGCACATGAGCGAGGCGCCAGAAAGACGAGACTCCAATGCCAGACCTCAGCGCACTCGTTGCTTCCTCTCTCGCCGGATACTACGAAGAAGTTCGCGGACGCCTGCACCAATGGGTCGCGCCGCTCTCCATCGACCAGCTTTGGCGCAAGCCCTACCCCTACGGCAACAGCATCGGCCACCTGCTCCTGCATCTCACCGGCAATCTGAATTACTACATCGGCGCGCAAATTGCCGGCACCGGCTACGTGCGCGACCGCGACCGCGAATTCAACGAACCGAGCAAGCTACCCAAGGAGCAAGTCCTCGCCGATTTCGACCGCACGATCGACATGGTCGCCGCCACCATCCGCGAGCAATCCGCCGCAGATTTCGCCGCCCCCTACTCCGCCGCGCTAGAACCACAAGCCCACGACCGCTTCACCGTATTCCTGCGCATGGCCGCCCACGCCTACCATCACGTAGGCCAAATAATTTACTTGTCGAAGGCAGTCACGGAGCCGCGGGAATCCGGCTACCCGCGGCGCGAGCAAGAGGAGCTGTAAGTTCGCCGGGTCTGTTGGACCTGTTGCAGACCGCCGCCGAAGGTTTCACGCCCATCAGGCTCTACGGCGACTACCGCGGAGGGATCACCGCCTGTCGCCGTCAGTCAATCGCATCCACATCGCACCAGCACAATGACAAAAGGCCGGCGCTTCTGGCGCCGGCCTTCGTTCACTCTATGAATCTGCTGAGTCTAGTTAAGGTGAATCGGATCGTTATTGTTCCGCGACCTCGAGCTCCGGGTCGGTATTGGTTTGATCCGCGCCCAAAAGCACTATCTTCGTCGGTGAAATGACGAAGAAGAAATTCCCGCAGTTTGTCCCCAGGGTGCAATTGGCAGGTATCACTCCCAGGCCAGTTGAATCAATCGAGTACGTGCCTGTGATCGGTTGATTGGCAATCAAGGTTCCATTTGATTGGTTTTTATCGTTAGTTCCAGTGATATTTCCCGCCCCATTGAAAATTGCAACACCCGCTTCGTCATTTACATTCAATTCATCGGGCTGGATGGTCCCGAATGCATAAGTAGTGTGCGTGGATGACCCGGAGAAGGGGCTACCCGTTTGCGGCTCGAGAAAGCCGGATTCGACATGGCCCGGGGTGGATCCGTCGGTGAACAACAGCAACCCTTTGTTTGCGCCGACCAGATAGATGATGGGGGCACCCCCACCACCTCCGCCCGCGAGCGTGACGCGACCGTTCGAGGCAACGCTGTAAGTGCCTGTCGCACTCTGCGCGCTAATCGCGCCTCCGCTGTTCTGTTGGCCGGAAAACGAGAAATTCGCCCCGCCGCTCGGCGTCAAAATACCTGCAGAGACACGGCTGACAGCTGTCCCGCCGTTGTTTCCCAGGCCACTGGTATAGAGGACGCTCGCCGCGTTCAAGGATGTGCCACTGAACGACGCCACAGTCTGTTGCAGGGCCGATCCGACGAACAGATTATCCGTGGACTGAATGTCGGAACTCAGTATGAGTAGTTCGGCAGACGACACGACGTAAACGATAGCGTGCACTGTCGAACCGCCACCACCGCCGGGAAGGAAGGAAAGAGTGCCACGTCCACTCGCCGACGAGATGGTGTATGCGCCTTGGCTGAGAGAAACAGGACTCGCGGGATAAACGAGCCCATTATTGTCTACGTTCCCGTTGTCATTGAAATCCACAACGCTGGTGGGACTAGCGTTGAAGCCGCCGCCACCGTTCAAAGAAAGCATCCCAACCGCCGCAAATTTCCCTCCCCCGATTTCGGCACCGGATACGCCGAAGGCAAAATTCCCGCTGATCTGCGCGGTGGAGAAATCTAGGGTATTCTGCTTGCGGAGTACACCGGAAGTATTGGAACCCGTAGTGTCGAATTCAATTATCTGCCCGTTCGAGGCAACACCTGCGGAGATTGCGCCCAGCGAGAAGCGGAACTTCTGAGTTCCCGCCGAAGTTGCAAGGGTCAGGCACCCGCGGTGGTCTGATCCCACGGAGTAGGAACTACTCGCTGAGGTAATGGACAGATTTAGTTGTGGTCCGATACCCGCATTGGTGTTGATGTCTTCGATGCCAACCAGTTTGGCGAGATGTCCTGCGCCATCCGCATCGAATGTGGCGCCGATACCTGCGGGTCCGCTACCATCAAATCCTCGCATTGCGATGGCATATTGCCCGTTCAAGAGAGACTCACTGCCCGAACCGCAGGCGGCACTAACGGCGTTGATTGTTAGCGAGAAGGTCATCTGCGCGGTCATCGGAACGATTTCGGAATCCTTGACGTCCACGACGATGTTGTTCGTTGTGCTGGTTGCCGTGGGTGTGCCAGTGATCGTCGCAGATGGACTGCCTGCGTTGAACGTCAACGGTGTCGGAAGCGCACTGGAAGCCGCGTCCAGGCTGAAAGTGTAGGGTGGAACGCCGCCGCTGGCGGTGATGGTCGCGCTGTAGGCGGTGTTGATGGTGCCGTTGGGCAACGAACTGGTTGTGAAGTTGAGTGGCTGCGCATTGACGGTGACGACTGCAGACACGATCGGCGACGGAGCGTCAGCCGCGGTGGCAGTGATCGTCACGGTTCCACCAGTAGGCGGTTGGGGCGGCGCATCGTAGGTCGTCGCAGTTCCGCTCGCCGTATGGCTTGCGGTGAACGACCCGCAGGGTGCGCTGGAACACGTCACCGACCAATTCACGCCTCCAGCTCCGGCGTCATTGGATACCGTCGCATTGACACTCAGTGTGCCGCCGGCAGTTACCGTAGAGGGCGCCGAGGGCGTGAATGCGATGCTCTCCATGCTGACCACGATCGAGAATCCGTTCACAGTAGTTACTTGCCCGAGGCCATCGGTTAGCGAGACGCTGAAGTTCAGTGTCGTTGCCGTCGTCGGCGTGCCCGTCACTGCACCGGTGCTCGTATTTATCGAGAGGCCGTCGCTAAGCGCCGGCGAAGTGCTCCAGGAAAGCGGGGCGAATCCGGAACCGTGGAACGCGAAGCTGTACGCGACGTTTACGGTCGCGGACGGCACCTGAGCCGGCGTCGTCGAAATTACAGGCGCTGCCGGATTGTTCACGGTGATGCTGAACGCCGTCGCAGCCGAAGCCTGGCCGAACGTATCACTCACGGTCAAGGTGAAAGCGACACTCTGTTTCGTAGTCGGCGTTCCGGAAACGATGCCCGTGCTTGCGGCAAGTGACAACCCATCAGCCGGAAGACCTACTGCGCTCCAAGTGAGCGTGCCTGTGCCAGTAGCATGGAATGCAAAACTATAAACGCTGCCGACGGTGCCCGGCGCTGCTGTCACTTGGACCTGCGTCGACGTGATTGCTGGTGCGGTCGGATTGTTAACGGTGAGTACGAATGCTGTTGCGGCGGAAGACTGTCCGAACGAATCGCTTACGGTCAGCGTGAAACTAACCGTCGCCTTCGAAGTCGGAGTGCCGGAAACGATGCCCGTGCCTGCCGCTAGTGACAACCCATCGGCAGGAAGACCTGTCGCGCTCCACGTAAGTGCGCCAGTTCCGCTGGCATGGAAGGTGAAGCCATACACAGAGGCGGCTGTACCCGGCGCTGCCGTCACCTGCGTCTGGGTGGTGGTGATCGTCGGTGGGGCCGGGTTGTTAACCGTGATGATAAGTAGTGTTGATGCTGGCTTTGCACCAGCCGTGCTCGAATCCGTCACCGTGACCGTGAAGCTGACTGTCCCTTTGGCTGTGGGTGTTCCGGTAATTGCGCCGGTGGTTGAGTTGATCGAGAGCCCATTGGCGGGCAGACCTACGGCGCTCCATGTAAGAGTTCCCGCGCCGCCTGCCGCTGCCAATGCCAAACTGTAAGCGACGCCGGCGGTAGCCGGTGCTGCCGTCACTTGAGCTTGTGTGGTGGATATAGTCGGCAGAGCGCTGACCGTGACTGTCACGCTGGAAGCTGCTGTGGTCAGCTTTATCGAAGTCGCAGTGATCGTCGCCGTTCCTGCTGTCCCGGTCGCGCTGAATGTCGCGGATGTCGTAGAGACGTTTGCCAGCGCCGTACAGGCCGCACCGGCGCAAGCCCAACTCACTCCTGCACTGGTTGAATCGTTGGCTACCGCGGCGGTGAAGACCTTCTGTTGCCCCAGGTCGATCGCCTGAGCTGCGCTTGGAGATAGCGTAACACTGGGCTGTGGAGTGGAAGAGCTGCAACTCGACAACACGAATACCATAGCGACAGCAAAAACGAGCGACAAATTCTTCATCGATTTTTCCGCCTTTGGTTCAGATGCCAATCTGATTAACGTGCAAGGAAGGAGCACCGCTCTACAAGTGGTCCCTGTGGCGAACCGAAGATGGCGGTTTGATAAGAAACTTACAACAGTACTTCGTGAACGTTGTGCCTAAAGTACTATCGCTCATTGCGGGCGTCCGCATGCGCGTCTGTATCCTTAATAACAAATGCCAGTTGGTCCACCCTTCCACTCAAAAGAAGTAACGAGGGCCGTCCGATAGCGCCGGCCTGCCGACGCCTCACCGGCTCTTGGCCTTTGTCGTTGACCTGTGAATCGCGCCACAGCGCGATTCATCCCGAGAACCGGCGGTGCCGGTTAGAAGGGTTGGCGCGAACGCGCGATTCATCCTGAGATCCTGCTTGTCGGGTGCCGCACTCTCGCCGCAGGCGAGGGTGCGGGTTTAGATGCGACCTCGCGACAGCCGTCCCGTAAGACTTCTATTTCGGTTTGCGGTCAGGCGTGCACGCACTCTTCTCCCCATACTGGTGAAACCGATAACCGCTCCAAGCCCACATCCCCGGCTCGGCGACTAATTCGCGTTTCACCGGATTCCTGTGCATATAGTTTAACTTCTCGATCCTCTTCTTCGCACTCCACAGATTGAAATCATAAAACCGCCGCTGCCAGAAACTCCGCGGCGCCTCTGCCGGTGCCTCGGTCCACAATCGCATTTGATTCTTATTCGATCGCTGTCGCCTCTTTCGTCGCAAGCACTGCGCCACGCGCTGCTTCAAGGCCTGCATCACCGTCGAAGGCGTGCCCACTTTCGGCTCCGAAATCAGCAGATGAACGTGCTCGGGCATCACCACATAGCCGACCGGCCAGAATTGATAGCGCTCGCGCGCCGCATTCAGAATCCTCAGAAACACGTCCCGCTTCCGCGCCGTTCCCAGCAGGGGCCGGCGTGGGTAACAGCTACACGTAATAAAATGCAAGTGCCGCTGACCGTAGCGCCGCTCCAGCTTGTGACTTATCATCTGGGCCACAGTTGCGCACCATCGCTAGAAGTGTCCCTTAACAGAGCCGATAACGTCATCTAACCAGCCCCGAGGCCATCGGTTAGCGAGACGCTGAAGTTCAGTGTTGTTGCCGGCGTCGGCGTGCCCGTCACTGCACCGGTGCTCGAGTTTATCGAGAGGGCGTCGCTAAGCGCCGGAGCAGTGCTCCAGCTAAGCGGGGCGAATCCGGAACCGTGGAAGGTGAAGCTGTACGCAACGTTCGCGGTCGCGGGCGGCACCTGAGCCGGCGTCGTCTAAATTACGGGCGGCGCCGAAGCAGAACAGGTTCTATGAGACCGCCAGCGAGCAATAGCCGACGGCTCACGCGTTTTAGCCTTCGCGCCGATCAAAGCGTCGGCGAATCATCTGCCAGCATCGCCCGGCGCACGATTTTGATCGGCGGAAATCCCTGCCGCATGAAATTATTGTGGAACTGCTCCAGCGAAAACGCCGCGCCTTCTTTCTTTTTCACATCCGCGCGCAGCTTCAAAATCTCGAGCTTCCCCAACGTGTAATAAAGATAGGTCGGATCCGCCGTGCCGCGTTTCGTTTCCACCAACCCCGTCTCCTTCGTCTGATACCCTTCCTGCGCGAAGAATTCCACCGCCTGATCGAAGCTCATCTTGCCGCGATGCATTTCAATTCCCACGATGAAGCGCGCATCGCGCAACAGCGCATCCTCCAGCTGCCCCAGGCGAATCAGTTTCGCTTCGCGCGCGTCCTTCGCGCCCGTACCCGGCTGCCCAAATCCTTCGTCGAGCATCATCTGCTCGCAATAATGCGCCCAGCCTTCCGCGTTCGAGCTGGCGCCCAACAGCATCCGTGTTTTCGTAGGCGCCTCGTGCACCCACAGAAACTGCACGTAGTGACCGGGATACGCCTCGTGCGTCGCAGTGCTCACGACGGTCCCCACGTTGAAAGCCGCCATGCGCCCCGCGATTTCCTCCGCCGTGTCGTGCGCTCCCGGTAGCGTCACGTTGAAATACGCCTCCTGCGCCACCTTCTCGAACGGTCCCGGAGTATCCATGGAGGCAAACGTCGTCGCCCGCATGAACGGCGGCGTCTCCTGCAGAATCGGCCGCACATCCGAAGGAATCGTAATGATGTGTTTCGCGCGAATGAAAGCGATCAGCCCGTCGAACGTATCGCGAAAACTCTGCAGCAGATGATCCGGCGCCGGATGATCCGCCATCAATTCCGCCAGCACCTCGCTCGACGACTTATTCGGCTCCAACTCTGCAGCCACGCGCTTGAACTCAGCCTGATTCTTGTGCAAATCCGCCCGGCCGATTTCCAGCAGCTGATCCAGAGGCGTATCCACCATCTCGTCGTACAATAATTTCTTCGAAAACGTCTCCGCACCGATGCGGAAATCTCCATTGGACCGCGGCAGCACTTCCGATTTCAGCCACGCCGCGTAGTTCTGCAAATCCGCGATCACCGCGCCGTTCGATTTCGCAAACGCGGCTCTCACCGCGGGATCGCTCGCGCTCGCAAAAGCCGCCGGCACATCGTTCTGAAAAAAGCTGATGATGTCCGGCAGCTGCTCCAGCGCGATTTCCGTGTAAATCCGCGGTGGATTCTTCAGATTCACGCGCGCCGCCGCAAACACCTCTGGCATTTTCTCTTCGCGCGCCACCACCGACCGCAACCGCTCATCCGCAGGCGCAAACTTCCGGATCATGATCACGTACACGCTGTTGCTGACCCCGCTCGAATAGAAATCCGGATTCTTCTCCCAAGGCCGGATGGTTTCCTGCGTCAATAACGCGCCGCGAATATTCGCCAGCACCAGTTCGCGGTCCGCCGCACGCGTTTCGTCTAGACCGCGCGGGTCCACCTCGGCCACGCGTTTTCCGAATGTGGTCAATGCCGCAACATTCGCGCCCATTCCCGCGCGCGAATAATCCTCCAGCAACGCATCGTATTGATGAAATCCGGCGCTCGTGGCGCTGCTCGGCGCGAATTTGAAATACACTTGGTCGAAATATTCGTCGGCCAACTTATCCCAAGCAGCCTGTTTTTCGTTCGTCGCCTGTGGCGCCATTCGCGCTCGTGTGGATTCCGAACGCGCCATCATCAGCAATGCCACCATCACCCACATAAAGGCTCCAATGAATTTGCGCACTCGAACTTCTCCCCGCCATCAGAATTTTGCGCCTGAGGGTTTACGTGCAATCCGCACGCCCCAAAAGTCCAGCCTCGCTCAGCGTTGCGCCCGCGCCTGCGAATTCGCGACCTCAAATACTACGCTTTTCCTTGCCGCAAAATCAGGTGAATTCTCGACGATTCTGAGGGATTTTCACCAGCGACTTTCGCCCCGCTCCCGTGTTGAACTGGATAGGCGCAAGAACCGCCGGAGGTTTCAGTACAAAGACGGTTCAGCGCTCGAAACCTTTCGGGTTTCAGCAGACTGAAAGGGGGACAACATGCGCAAGACTCTCATCATCCGTGTTGTGCTTTTCGCGCTGGTTCTCATGGCGATTCCCGCCACTGCGCCCACCGCGTCGGCCGCATTTGGTTTCGGAGTCGCCATCACCATCGCTCCTCCGCCCCTCCCGGTGTACGCACAGCCCGTTTGCCCGGGCGACGGATACATTTGGACGCCGGGGTATTGGGCCTATGGTCCCGACGGCTACTTCTGGGTCCCCGGCACGTGGGTCATCGCGCCGCAAATCGGATTTCTCTGGACTCCAGGATACTGGGGCTGGGGCGGCGGCGGATATTTCTGGCACGCCGGTTACTGGGGCCCGCACGTCGGCTTCTATGGCGGAATTAATTATGGCTTCGGCTACGGCGGCTTCGGTTACGAAGGCGGCTACTGGCACGGCGGCCACTTCTTCTACAATCGCGGCGTAAACAACGTGGACATCCATAACGTCCACAACGTTTACAACCGCACAGTGATCAACAACCGCGATGCGAATCGCGTCAGCTTCAACGGTGGCCGCGGCGGCGTCAACGCGCGTCCCACGTCCGCGGAAATGGCGGCGAATCGCGATCATCACATCGGTGCCACCGGAATGCAGAAGCAGCAGGAGCATTTCGCCAGCACCAACCGCGCGCAGTTCGCCTCCGTGAATCATGGTCAGCCGCGAACGGCGGCCAGCGCGCGGTCCGGAGAATTTTCCGGCCGCGGCGCAACAGCATCGAACAACTCCAACCGCGGCTCGAACCTCGCGCGCCCGAACGCCAATAACACCGCGCGAGCCTCGGACAGCGCTACGAAGTCCCGCAATGCGACACGCCAAAATGCTGTCTCGCGTTCGCACAACAACTCAACTCACGTCCAACAAAACAACGCGCACGCTTTTAATTCGCGCTCGTCCAACACCGCGCGGCAGTCTTCCCGTCCCGCAGTTCGGCAGCAGGCCTCGCGGCCGGCTACCCGTTCCAACACAACGCGTGCGCAAAGTCGCCCCGCTCGATCAGCCGCTCCTCAGCAATCACACAGCAATGGCGGATCGCGCGGCAGCGCACCACAGGCAGGGAGGTCCAGCGGCGGCGGCTCACACGGCGGCAACGGCGGTGACCACAGCCGTCGTTAACATTTAACCCCCAGGGCGTCCGCCGCAACGCAGCCGCCTCCAGCAAAAGGCGCCACGATCGCAAGGTCGTGGCGCCTTTCTTTTTGTAGCACGGTCGGCTCTCTCAGCATCTTGACGTCTCGCTTAGCCTCGTCACGTCTCGGCGGGCGGCGCACCCCGAACCACCGGACATCCACAACCGATTGCAAATGTTCACCTTTTAACCGGACACTCATGACCTGCCACTACTCACGAATCATCGGCCACGCTCCGATTGCTCGCCTCTGCCGACTCTGCTAAAGTGAATACGATGGCCTCGCTCATCCAGGAAGTCGGCGAAACATTCTTCACCCTCTACAAGGGCTTCAGCGTGACGCTACGTACGATGTTTCGCAAAACTACCACCGAAAGCTTTCCGGACGCGCCGCCCACCGTACAACCGCGCTACCGCGGCATCCATGTTTTACAGCGCGACGAGCACGGCTACGAAAAGTGCGTAGGCTGTTTTCTGTGCGCCGCGGCCTGTCCTGCGAACTGCATCTACATCGAAGCCGCCGAAAATACGGCTGCCAATCGTATTTCTGCGGGCGAACGCTATGCGAAGGTCTACAATATTGATTACTCGCGCTGCATTTTTTGCGGTTACTGCGTAGAAGCGTGCCCCACCGACGCGATCACGCACGGCCACAGCATCGAACTCGCCCCCTACAACATCAACGCCCTGATCCATCGCAAAGAACAGCTCCTAGAGCCCTGGCCCCCGCGCACGAAACAGTCTTAATTTTCAACATTTTGCGCTGTGCCGCTGCTGAGCGGAGCCGCCGCGCCTGCGCGCAATTCGCAACCCCCTAACTCGCCCACGCATTCCGTGTTGACGAGCGCGTTTCCGCCGAATTCACCGCCGTTCGCCGGAATCGCCGGTCGTTTCGTGCGGTTCGGCTCGCATTCGCCGCCGGCGCCCTGACTCTCTCTATTCGGCTGACTCAGCGAACGCGAGGTCCGGAGCGCTCCGTGCAGAAGTAGCGCGAGTCGGTGGAGGCAATTTCGAGCGGATGAGCGATTCAACTTGTTTCCATACCCGCGGGTCGCACTCAATTTCGATGTGCGACTTCATGAATATTCGATCCCACCAAGGGTACGCATCGCAGCGGATGGGTTTCACGGCGTAGTCTTGCCGGAAATTTCCCAGTATGCGGGTGCGCGCTGGATCTGCGGCGCGAATCGCGGGACGTCCGTGAAGCAGTCCGTCGCTCTGATAGAAATTGATGGCTTGCTCGACATTCGCTGGAATCACCGAATCGTCCTCGCCTGATTTCGCGACGCTGTCCACCTGGATGGTTAGCAGCACCGGAATCCCGTCGCGATTGAGCTGGTTGGCCAGCGTAACGGTTTCCGAGCCGCCCCAGCTATGTCCGTAGATCACCACGCGAGCATTGCGTTTTTCATCAGCGGAGAGCGCTCCGTCGTGGTCGGTATCGAGAAGCCTCAGAACCTGGCGGTGCGCCTGCTCACCCTGATGATTTCCGAAGGTGTATACGTAAACGCCGGAAGGGTAGTCCTCGCGCAGCCGCGCGGCGAGTTGCACGCCGCTGTGCACCAAATCATCGTGTCGCACAAATCCGCCGACGAACCCGATTACTATGATTTGGCCGCCCGGTTTCGAGGATTCTGCGCTAGCGGCGAGATTTCCAGGCCCGGGAGAAGCGAGCCGCGCGATCCGCAAAAGCGTCGCCGAACGCACCGGCATCGCGTTGCCACCGGCAAGGACGGCGGCGAGGACGAGCGAAAAGGAATAAATAGCAGAGCGCATCACAATGCCTGCGGGAAAGCGGATAGTAGCACAACGCGGGGCGCCTCTCAGCGAACATCATTAGTTGCATCGCGCTCGAACTTCAAGGGTTGGAGCCCGATGGGCCTCGAGTGCATGAAATCTTGGCTGATGGCATCGAGTTCGTAGGCAGCAACAGGGCGGCAAGCAGCGTATCGCCCCTATCTCTCATCAGCTCAGCACTGTACGGGTCTCTGCAGGGAAGGTCGCGTGTGATCGCACGCCCAAACCCGTCGCAAAACCGGGACTAGCGCTTCTTACCGACATGTGCTATTATCGTAGTGGAAAGAGGTCTAATCTTAAGTGACACTTTAATTGTCTGAGGGGACCGGCGAAACCTTTCGCTAGGTAGCCGCGTCTAATTCGATCATGAGCAAAGAACAGCTGAAGGGTAGTGGAAGGTTGGTGCCGACACGGTTGACCGGCGTCGAGTACAAGGTAAAGTATGGCATCGAACTCACCGAGGAAGCCAGAGAACATGGCGGCGGATGGGGAGCTGCGCGCGGTGGCAGGTGGACGCGGTGTTCCGTGCGTGCGGCGCACCATCACCCGATCCCGGACGGAAGCTACTTCCTCCACGCCGACGACGGCCGCGTGCACCAACTGAAGTCCGTTGATGGCCAGTGGCAGTACCTGGCGATTATCTAACAGGCGCGCTCCCAGCCCTGCGCTTGCACTCTCAGTGACGCTTAGCGAGCGTCTAGGGGTGTGGCTGAAACTCGTTGCCCTCGGCGAGACTGGCGCCCCGAGCGCTTTCGTCTAGTTCTCCGCGCGTATCTCCTTACTGACCTTACCGCCTTCATCGAGAAACTGGATCACGGGATTACCTTCGGCGTCGACGCGGATGATTAGGCGATTGCGACCCTGTCCATCCTTAAGCCGCAGAGACGCGGATTTGTCGGGTGACCGGCCCAGATAGATTCGATCCGCGTCACCGGTATGAGTGGTGAAGAATTTTTTCCATTCCGCATCCTGCTGCTCCTTGGGCAGTTTGCGGATCTGCAACTTGGCATCGATTGCTTGCTGAATCGGGTAATCTCCGCGTTCGCCGATACGGATCGCGGAAAACTTATCTTGGTCCTCCTGGCCGGAATCAATCGCAAAAATCTGATCCTGCTCGTACTGATCGAAACTTAGGTGGCCGTCATTTTGGATTTTGCCGTCCTTGTCCTTCATCCCTGCCCAAATCAGACCTCCCATTTCGGACGCTTCGTCATTCATGAACAGCAGGCCCGCAACATCACGTCGGTCCGGCCGCGGATACTCCTTTCCGCGCATAAACGCGCCGGGAAATTCGGCGCGATCGGAAATAATCAGGCGCGGTGTGCCGTCCGGCTCGACGAAATTGATGCGGTGCACCGTGAGTTGGTCGAACGATTGGCTACGCAACGCCGCGAATCCGCAAAGCACGCTGAGGGCGAAAACGATGGTGAGAACTCCCGAATAAATCGCGAGAAATCGTTGGTCAGAGAAAAACCGCATGTGTTCCTCCCGAGAAGTCTTCTGCCAGGCTTTATACCCGATTCATGAACGAAAAGGTTTGAGTTTCGTTGACAGTCTCCGCGCGTGTGAAGTAAGTTTTACCGCGCGGAGACCGTACACTGAAATATTTCGGCCGGTTTCCAGATGGCGTCGGCGTGTACGTGTGCCGGTGCGGCGCGCGGAAACGCCTGAAGGACGGCGACGATGAAGCTCGTGCGCGCATTTTGTCATGTAAAATTGTTGTGGGTTGCGATGTGCGTCGCACTGATTGTCTCGCTGGCCGCGCTGGTCTTTTCCTCGCCGCGGCCAACGCTCGCGCAAAGTGCAAACTCGTCTCAGGAGGCCGTAGTGGCGCCCAACGAAAATCTCATCGTGGAAGGCGTGCCGCCGATTCCGCAAGCGCTGGCCGAGAAGGCGGACCGTTACACGAATTTTCGTTCGGCATTTTTCGCCAGTTGGCATCCCACCAAGCGCGAGATGCTGATCGCCACGCGCTTCGCGGATACTTTCCAGATCCACCAAGTGAAAATGCCGGCAGGCGCTCGAACACAGCTCACCTTTTACGTTGACGACGTGCGCGGCGCACAGTATCCGCCGAAAGGCGGCGACTCCTTCGTATTCAGCAAAGACATTGGCGGCGGCGAATTCTATCAGCTCTATCGTTACGATGATTCCACCGGCGCCATGACGCTCCTAACCGACGGAAAATCCCGTAACATCGGCGAAGTCTGGTCGAATGACGGCAAACAAATGGCCTACAGCTCTACGCGCCGCGACGGCAAAGACGTGGACATCTGGCTCAGCGAACCCGCGCACCCGGACGATCCCAAGACCAACCGCATGCTCGCGCAAATGACCGGCGGAGGCTGGGGCGCGCTGGACTGGTCGCCCGATGACCAGCAGCTTCTACTCCTGGAAGAAATCTCCGCGAACGAAACGTATGTCTGGCTGGTGGACTCTACCACCGGCGCAAAGACTCTGCTCACTCCGAAGGGCGGCGCTGAGAAAATTGCCTACGCCAGCGCGAAGTTCAGCAAAGATGGGAAGGGAATTTACCTCACCACGGACAAAGACTCCGAATTTCAGCGCCTCGCCTATCTGGACCTCTCGTCGAAAAAATACACCTTTCTCACCGCACATATTCACTGGGACGTTGAGGACTTCGACATCACGCCCGACGGCAAAGCCATCGCCTTCACCACAAATGAAGACGGCTTCAGCGTCTTGCACTTACTCGACACCAAGAGCGGAAAAGAAAAGCCCGCGCCCAAACTCCCCGCCGGTCTGATTTTCGGCGTGAAATGGCACCGCAACGGCCGCGACCTCGCCTTCGGAGTCACCGGCTCGCGTTCGCCTTCCGATGTGTATTCCATAGACGTCCCGACCGGAAAAGTGGATCGCTGGACCAGCAGCGAAACGGGCGGCTTAAATCCGGAGAGTTTTTCCGAAGCGGAGCTGGTGCACTGGAAAACGTTCGACGGAAAATCCATCAGCGGATTCTTGTATCGTCCCGCCGCGCGTTTCACCGGCAAGCGGCCGGTGATCATTGATATTCACGGTGGACCCGAAGGGCAGTTCCGTCCCGCGTTTCTCGGCCGCAACAATTACTATATGAACGAACTGGGCATCGCCATGATTTTCCCGAACGTGCGCGGCTCGACGGGTTACGGCAAGACCTTCCTCACCCTGGACAACGGATTCCTGCGCGAGGATTCCTACAAGGACATCAACTCGCTCTTCGATTGGATCGCGCAGCAACCGGATCTCGACGCGAGCCGCGTGATGGTCACCGGTGGAAGCTACGGCGGCTTCATGACTCTGGCCGTGGCTACCAATTACAACGACCGGCTACGCTGCTCGGTGGACATCGTCGGCCCATCCAATCTAGTGACGTTCCTCGAGAACACCTCTGGCTATCGCCAGGATCTGCGTCGCGTCGAGTACGGCGACGAGCGCGACCCTAAAATGCGAGCGTTTCTGGAACGCATCGCGCCGGCCAACAACGCGCAGAAAATCTCGAAGCCCCTCTTCGTCATTCAAGGCAAGAACGATCCGCGCGTTCCCTGGACCGAGGCCCAGCAGATGGTCGCCGTGGTCCGCAAGAACGGCGCCCCGGTGTGGTTCTTGATGGCCAAGGATGAAGGACACGGCTTCAGCAAGAAGAAAAATGTGGATTACCAGTTTTACGCCACGGTCCTGTTCATCCAGCAGTTTCTGCTGAACTAATTACGCTCGCCGCGGCAATCACCAATCGGCGCTGCGGCTTGCGCATCCCGCCGACCACCAGAAAGCTCCAGCCTGCGGTTCGCCCACTCGTTCGAAATTGCGGGAACTTTTTTGCCGATATTTGGCAATCACCTGTGCGCACGGCGTGGGGTTGTGGGCGTGTACCCCGAGTTTCACTGATGGGCCAAATCAAAGTAAAGACGGCAAGTTTTTCTCGGCCACTGAATGAACCAGGAGGCTTCTGTAAAATGAAAAAGGCAGCCATCGCACTTCTAGTTGCATGTATCTGCTCGGCTCCAGCAGCATTCGCGCAAGGCCCAGACGCGCCGGGCGGAGGCAACGGCGTACAGCGCCGCGTAGCGTTGCTCGCCGAGAGACTGTCGCTCACGTCGGCGCAGCAAACAGAAATCACTGCGATTCTCAACTCTGCCGACGCCAATAGCTCAACTTCCCGCGCCAGCATGAAAGCAGCGCACGATAGTCTGAACGCGGCCGCACAAGCAGGTGATCCTGCCGCGATGGAACAAGCCGCAACCACCATCGGCAGTCTCACCGCGCAGAGCACCCTCGCACGCGCCAAGACGGACGCGGCGATCTACAAGCTGCTCACACCGGATCAGCGCACCAAATATTCGCAGATGCAGCAAGATATGGGACGTGGCGGACCGCGTGGCCGTGGTGGTCGCGGCGGCGATGAAGGTGGTGGCGCAGGCGGTCCCGGTGACCCCGGTCCCGGCCTCTGACCGCGTAACGGAATCACAGCCCCAGGCGTAAAAATGCGGCCGGGAGCAATCCGCGGCAAGCTAACTTAAGTGCCTGCCGCCGCATCCAAGACGACTGCATGCGGCGTAAGAATGCGGGTCAGAGTTTGAGCGAAGGGACTGCGTGTGGAGCCGGGTTGATTGCGGCCTAGCAAGGCGTCGCCGACCTAATAACCGCGAGCCAAAGTCCTGTGAAGCAAAGGGTGATGTCATGAAGCCAAATCTCCTGGGGGGCCGAATGCGTATCAAACCACTTCTTGTGTGCGCTTGCCTACTCGCAGTCCTTTCCGTCGCCTTCCTTTCACAGCGCAGCGCCGGACAATCCACCATCGCCCCGTCGCTGATCACTCAGCCGATTGACGAAGGAAGGCTCGTCATGCTCCCGGGCAATACCCATCCGCTAGCCCGGGCCAAGTACGATCAGGGCCCAGCGCCCGCCAGCCTCGCGATGGACCGCATGATGCTCGTGCTCAAAACCACCTCCGCGCTGGGAGCGGCGCTCGAGACTTTGCTGGCACAACAACAGGATCGCTCATCCCCGAATTACCACAAGTGGCTGACGCCCGAGGAATTCGGCGCCCAGTTTGGCGTGTCCGATGCGGACATCCAAAAGATCACTTCGTGGCTGGCAGCGCACGGATTCCACATAGATAGCGTCGCCAACGGTCGAAACGTGATCCAGTTCTCCGGCAACGCCGGGCAGGTACAGTCCGCGTTTCACACTGCAATTCACAAATACACAGTCAATTCGCAGGAACATTGGGCGAACGCGAGCGACCCGTCCATCCCCGCGGCCTTGATGCCTGCTGTTACTGGCGTAGCTTCGCTTAACAATTTCCCCAGGCGAGCGGCGCACCGCTTGGCCGGCACGTTCACGCGAGATATGGCCACCGGAAAGCTGAAGGCCGTCAAGCCGCAATTTACATACGCCTCCGGTTGCCAAGGCACCACCGGTTCGGAATGCTACGGCGTCGCGCCCTACGACTTTGCAACGATTTACAACATCCTGCCGCTGTGGAATGCCGGCATCACAGGCACGGGCCAGACCATCGCCATCGTTTCCGATAGCGACATCAATCCCGCGGACCTCACGAATTTCCGCTCGTTGTTTGGTCTTCCTGCGGCTAACTTTACGAGAACTTACACGCCCGGCTTCAGCAGTTCAAATCCGGGCATACAACCTTGCAGCCTGCCCACTGGCGATGAGTGTGAGGCAGACATTGATGTGGAATGGTCAGGCGCGGTGGCTCCGGGAGCTAGCATTAACCTCGTTATTTCGGCGACTGGTGCTTCGTTCGGTGGCGACATCTCGGCTCAGTTCATCATTGATAACCCCGCGGAAGTCAATAACGCGAAAATCATCGGCTATAGCTACGGCGAGTGCGAATTCTTTCTTGGCACTGCCGGAAACGCGTTCTACGGCGGCACCCCGACGCTGAAGGACTCCGTCGGTGAATGGAAACAAGCCGCGGCGGAAGGCATCACCGTCGTTGTCTCGACCGGTGACACGGGTTCGGCCGGTTGCGATTCGGATACCGAGCCGATCGCGCAGTACGGGATCGCCGTGAACGGTGTCGCTTCCACCCCGTACAACGTCGCCGTTGGCGGCACCGATTTCAACGATGCGACCAATCCCACCACGTACTGGAATTCCTCGAACCCCTCGGCGACGACCCAAGCTTCCGTAAAGGGCTACATTCCGGAAGTCACCTACAACGACACTTGCACCAACACGATTATCGAGGCCCTGCTCGATTTGGGCGGGGATATTGAGACGGACTGCAACGAGCTGGCAACGCAAGCTAACTTGAACTTTCTTGTGGCGCCCGGCGGCGGCAGTGGCGGAGTGAGTGCGTGCACAACGTCTGACTACAATACGACGAATCAGACTGGCCTTTTCAGTACCTGCTCAGGCGGGTATGCCAAGCCCTCCTGGCAAACGGCCCTCACCATCTCGGACGGCAAACGCGATTTGCCGGATTTCGCAATCTTCGCCGGCGATAGCACGGTTCAGAATTTCTACGATTATTGCGAGGCGGACTTTGACCCGCAGGGCGCGGCATGCAGCCTAACGTCCGGCAGCGGCTCATCTCCTTACCCGGACATTCAAATGGTTGGCGGTACTTCAGTTTCCGCCGAAGTTTTTGCCGGAATGGTGGCCCTCCTGAATCAGAGCACCGGCTCGGCCCAGGGCCTTGTGAACACGAATCTCTATGCGCTCGCGGGCCAAACCTGGGCCAATTGTCAATCTGGGGGCGCGCAGACCAGCGCTTGCATTTTCAATCAGGTTACCAGCGGCACGATCGCGATGCCTTGCGACGTCATACTCACTGCGGGAAACGGTGCTACGGGTTGCGATGTCTTGGTCAATACTGACGAGATCGGCGAAACCTATCAGACCAACCAGGCCCTGGCTTACAACGCCGGCCCGGGTTACAACCTAGCGACGGGTCTTGGTTCGCTCAACGTCGCCAGTCTCGTCAACGAATGGAACGTCGGCAGCGGTGGGGCGGACTTCGTAATCTCCTCGAGCCCTGCGGCAGTCACCGTCAGCACCGCCGGCGGCACCGGCAACACGGTGCTGACAGTCGTTGCCGTCAACGGTTTTAACGACACTGTCGCGTTCAGCCCCTCCAGCTGCTCCGGCCTGCCGACAGGCGCCACCTGCAGCTTCACCACCTCGCCGGTCAGCGCGAACGGAACAACCACGCTCACTATCACAACGGCTGCCGCGGCCGCCGCACCGCCCGCTGTCCGGCCGCTAGGTTCTGGCCGCTGGACCGCCGACACACTAGCCTCTCTCGTCTGCGCATTCGCGATCGCGATTATTTTACTCATCTCCGCCAGCAAGAATCGCCGCTGGAGCACCGCCGCAGCCTGCACCGTCTTCCTGATGGCGCTCGGCATCGCTGCATGTGGTGGTGGCAGCAGCAGCTCCAACCCCCCGCCCCCGCCGCCTCCACCCAACGTAGTCGAGCCCGTGGCCGTCACCATCACCGGCACCAGCACCGCCGGCAAAGTCAGCCACACCACGTCCGTAACGCTGACTGCGGAGTAACGAACGATCGGCAGCTACGGGAGGGTGCTGTGACCACCGCGCGTGACGGGCTGAATCGTCGGCGCAGCGGCCGACGCCGGGGTGGCTAAGCTCGACTCAGCTTTACTTGTATCCGCGGTAGAATGCCGCGGCTCTGGTTGCGCGCTTCTTTCGGCCGCAGTCTGCAACCCCCTCCCGCGAATGTCCGCCAGCAGCGTCCAATCCTGTTTAAAATCCAGCATGGTCTCGCGGCTGTGCTTGGGGCTTCTGAGTTCGTCTGCCATGCGCGCGAGCATGATCTGGTAGGCAAATTGCCCGTCTGAATCGACCGCGAAGACGTTGCTGGCGCTGATCCCCACGCGCAGCGGAGGCTGCTGGCCGCGAAAATTCATCCACAGCGAACCGTTGGCGTCAACCGAAATCGTGCTGCTTTCGCCCAACTTCTTAAAGACTCGCTTCAAATAAATGCGATCAGGAATCACTTCGTTACGAATGGCTTCATCAACCGCCGCGTCGAGTCGGTCCTGATATTGTTTCCATTCGCCGTTGGTGCCGACAATCGTTTCGCGTTCTAGGCTGCCTTCCGCCGCAAGTTCCTGGACGCTGACCGTAGATCCGTTGCCAATTTCCGGGCTTTGGTTGCCGGCGCTTCCAGCCGCTTCGGCCGACGCATGCGCTTCGAACTGATGCTCTGGATTGAAGCGGCCCGTAATCGCGTAAGACGCGGCCACCGCCGGAACTCCTTGCCATGCGAAAACCGCGAGCGGAACCACCAGTTTCTTGGAGTGATACAGCTGTTCCGTGCCGCTGCGGCATTCACTGCTGCGCTTGATCGTGCCCGGCACTTGCGTAAAATGCAGCACGCGGAATTCGCTTTCGGGATGTTTCTCGGCGTAATGAGTGAGTGAGCGCGCCGCGGCCTTCGGAGTGGTCATTAGAAAATCGTTTAGGTAATCGGGCTTCACAGCGCCGGGATAGTAAGTGTCCAGCACGCGCCGCGTGAAATCGGCGCAGTTGCGCGTGATGCCGTTGAAGTGATTCACGTTGGGCAGGGAATTGAACTCGGCGATCAACGCGCGGTCCTGTTTGACCGACGTCTTTACCACGAACATGTACAGGCTGCGCTCGAGCGTCGCCCCCACCATCTCGCGCCACTCGGCGCTCTTCCCGGTGCGACAGCGCTGTTCGGTACAGATCGCCGCCAGATATTTGTCGCGGTAGCGTTCTTCCAGCGCTGCTTTGATGGCCTTCGAGCTGACCAGCGGACGATCGCCCGGGTCCTCCACGCCATATAAATAAACGCTCAGCGGAACAATGTTCCATTCGTAGGGCTGATCTTCACCGAGCGTTGTGTAGTTGCTTAGTACCGAGCCTTGTTCGCCCGGCCGGCACAGGCGCATTTTTACCGGTGAATTGTCGGGGCAGATGCGCGACAGATAAACCGCGCTGTGGCCGGAGCCAGTGATCCGCGCAACGCTGGTATCGAGCGATTCGTTCAACACCACCCCGGCATCGGCATGCGCCGGTGGCATCAATAAGTCCGCCAGGCCGAGCACGAGCAGCAACGCCGCCGATGCCCGCAGGTTTTTCGAACGCAACGGTCGTCTCGCTAACAAATGATTCCTCCGGACCGCGTCCGCCTAGAATTCCCCCTTGGTATTTTGACTGCGAACTGGACGGGGCGCATCTCTAAGAGTAAGCAAGGAGCGCGATGAATCGCTGTAGAAGCTGCCAGGGCCACCTCGTCAGAGACGAATGACTCCTAAGGGTTTAACCCCAATCCAACCCCAAAGTTGCAGGTCAAAATGGCCTCGTACTGGGATGTAATCCGGGAGGTCTTGGCTGTGCAGAACCAACTAAGCGCTTGTCGCGAAAAACACCAATGGCAATTCCTAATCGTCGCTCCGGCGATTCGATGTGCCTGTAAGTTGCAGAACACACAGGGCCGAGGACTATCCTAATCGACACCTTTCCAAGCCGTCTGGCGGTGCCGCGTCACTCCACCACGAAATTTACGCTGCGGATCTGCGTCAGGCTCCCGCCCGATTCGCTGGCCTGTATTTTCAGCACATACTCGCCTGGAGGAAAGTTCTCCACCGGCAGCTTTAGCGCTACCGGAATCGTGGTGTTGCCCTTCTGAATGTAGGTCGCCATGTCAATTCCCGCCATTGACCCCAGCGTTTTACCGGTCTTCGGGTCAGCAATGACGTAGGTGCACTTCACGGTCGGCGGATTCGCATCCGCGAGCTGCGGCGCGTAAATTTGCGCGTAGACTGCGACCTTGTCCGATTTCTTGAAGTGATTGGTTCCGGAAGGCGTTATCTCCAGGTTGCGAACGACCAACGGCGCGCGATCCGCCAGTAAATCCGCGTCCAGCGAGCTGCCCAATTCTGAAACCGGCTGGAATTGATCGCTCAACGCTACCGCGCTGAGGCTGAATTTCTTTCCGTCATAGGCATCGACGGTGAGGGGAGTTTCAAACTTGGCGAATTTTTCGCCGCCGCCGCTAACGACCACGCTCAGACGGTACTGGCCGGGCGCGACGGAGAATTGGTTTTGATATTGCATCGGCGCCTGCGTGAATTTCTCCCACTGATCTTTTTCCATGTCCAGCGTCACTTCATCGCTGAAGCGCGACGCGACGGTTCCGTCCGGGCGGTAGGCGATTCCCAGCACGTTCACATCCGCGTGATATTTTCCTTTCACCTTGGGGCAGTCGATCGAAGCCGTCGGAACTTGCATTGCCAGATGCACGCGCGCCTCGTTCGGCGCCGTGTAGAAAAATGGCGCCTGCAGCGAGCCTGCAGCAGCCGCGCCACTGGCGCTCGTCGCACTTGCCGCCGCATTCCCAGCAGCCGATCCGGACGCCGATGCGCGCGATTCCATCTCCTTCTCGATCGGTTTACCGGCCAGCATATCCGTGGAAATTATGTTGCAGAATCCGCTGCGCGCGCGAACGTTCGTACCGCTGCGTTCTACTTTCACTTTTAACGTGTGGCAGCTTCCCGCCGGCGATTCCGCGGGTGCGTATCCCAACAAATAATATTCGCTTTGTTCGCGCGCAATCTTCTCCAGCCCCGACATGAGGTCGTTCGTATTCAGGATTGGGAATCCACCCGTCCCAGTCGCAAGCGCATACATCACCTGTTGATTGGTGGACGCGGATGGAGGAAACGGCGGAACAATCTGCCGTGCCTGGTTGTAGGGAGAATTGCTGTACGGGCTGCCGACACCAGGCCTGCCTCCCGTGCCACCTCCGGGCCCGCCCCTGCCGCCGCCGGTGCCACCGGTACCGCCGCCCGTCCCACCGCCCTTACCTCCGCCCGTTCCTCCGCCTCCTGTCCCACCACCGCCGGCGCCGCCACCTCCCGTACCGCCGCCGTGTCCTCCGCCGGCTCCACCACCGCCTCCGCCGCCATGTTGCGGAGCGGCAACTAACGCAGCAGCCGGATGATACGCCGCAAGCTGTAATCCAGGCTGCGAAGATTGCGCTGCTGCGGCAACAGGCGCTGCATATGCTGAGGCACCGCCCGATCGCGCCGCTATCCAATCTGGTGAGCGGTCCCGTTCGCTGGCCCATGTCCGCTGCGTTCCGCTGCCGAGCATTTGCGAAAACGGCGTTACCAGGCCGCGCACGTCCAGTGGATACACCGCCACGTTGGCCTTGTTGCAGGCGTCAATCGTCGCGGTTAATTCTGAATAGCGTTCGGAGTTGAGTTCAAATCCCGCGGTGAAAAGAATCAAGCTCTTTCTGCCGGGAATTGGGGTAAGGCTCTTCGCCAATTGCCGAAGCGAAAGCAGCAAGGTGTACGCGCCGAAGTCGCCCTCGGCGTTTCCCAAGCTCGGCAGCCCAGTTTGCAGCCCCGCCGTCGGTAGATCGGCATTGATCGCGCTCCCGGAGGTCGTAGCAATGTTTCCGCCATTGGATGCGCCGGCATTGGGCGACACGGAGGAACTGGAAATGCCAGAAACCGCCTGCTTCAGGCGGTTCACATCCATCGTAAAGTTTTGTGCGAACTGCAAGGAACCGCCAAAATTCACAATCGCCATCACGCGGTCAGGCCCCGCATACGCGTCAATAAATTTTCCTGCTGCGGCCCGCGCGCGAGGCTGGTCTCCCAGATCCATCGAGGAGTTGTCGAAGAACAGCACCATGTAGTGGCGTTTCGCTTCGATCGGGCCATTGGGGTCTGCGCCGAAAGAAAAAGAATTGATCGACTGTTGTTTGTCATCTTCGTAGAGCCGAAAATCTTTGGTGGTCAGGTCTTGTACGTAGTTACCCTTCTTGTCGGTCACCACCACGTCCACGCGGACTTCGCGTGTTTCCGCTTTGATCGTGCCTCCAGCCGGCGTTTGCGCCTGCTGCGACGCAGCAGGGGGCGCCGCCTGCGGTGCAGTTGCGGTCGTTGTTTCCTGTTGCGGCGAAGTCTGTGGCTGGGGCGCCGGAGGGGACGACGATTGCTGCGCGCGCACGATCGCAGGCGATTGGATCGCGCGCCAGAGGAGTCCGCCAACAGCCAAAAACAAAAGCAGCATCGTGAAAATGGAAGCTACGCGTCGCCGGTTCATTTTTCACCTTCCTGCAGCAAACGTTTTCGAATGTCCATCTGCTCGGTCAAATTCTAGGGAATCTCCACCACGCCATTGCGTGCGGAGAGCTGCGCGGCCTTGCTATCGCGCACCACCAGGCGAACCAGATACCCGCCGGGCTTCACGTCAAAGTTAGTCTTCAAAGTCACGCCCGTCTGGTTTAGCCGTTCTAGCGTCGAATCCTTCAATCGCAATTCCAAAGTCTTTTCCGTGCCGGTGATGAAATTGCCGTTGCGATCAAAGAGCGCGGCCACGATTGTCAGGTCGTCCCAATTGCGGCCTTGCGATTTTTGGAATCCCACGTGACTCAGATCCACATGCGTCAACACGGACAGCTTCGCGTTGTTCGCGTCGGACTTGTAATACTGCAAATGGAGCTGAATAGGCAAGCTCTGCTGCTCCTCTTGTGAGAACAACGCGTCCTCGATGTCCTGCTTTGCCAGCTGTTCCGGCGTCTCGCCCCGCTTTGGCGCAAAGAATCCCCGCCGCGCCTGCACCGTGTACTTTTCCTTGGTCACCAGCTTCACGCCCAGAGTATGAAACTTGCCGTCGTTCTTCAGATTCGATGGAACAAACGCCAGCAGATAGGAAACTTCTGGCTCCGCCGTCGTAGTGCGAAAGCCTGCGTCGAGATCATTGTTGTTGTGAAAATAAAAACCGCCCGTGCTGTATGCCAGATCAGAGAGCACGTCGGACTGTTCTCGTTGCTCGTCAAGGCGATACTGCAGCGAGAGTCCCGAAGTCGCGGCATTCGCTCGCAGCGGCGCGTCCTGTGTGATGTCGCCGATCGGATCCACGGTGTAAAGTCCGCGCGCATCCAGTGTGTTGATGAAAATGTTCGAACGGTTGGCCTTGTCTATCACCTCTGACACGTCGTACTCAAAAGTTGAGGTGAGGAACCCGGGGGAAACCAGCACAATGCTGCGTTGCCCTGGCAGGGCGGAAACCCGGCGCACCACTTCCGCCAATCGTCGCACCGAGTATTGCGTGTTGATTTCGCCCGCGGCCAGGTCCTCCGCCACCGTGGACGCAACCGTCGAAGTAGCCTGTTGCTGGGCTTGGGTTGCACTCGCCCCGGTCTCGGCTGTAATGCAGGCCACCGCATCTGCTGTAGCCGCAGCGAGCGCCTGCGGATCATTTCTGTTCTGAATCAAATCCGCTTGGTAATACGTAATCTGCAGGCAGCCATGCTGCGTGGCGGGATCGAAGGCGCCTACCGGGCTGGCGATGAGCGCAGTGATGGCGGCGCGAATCTTCGCCTGGTCATCGGTAAAATCCAGCTCGTGGTGTCCGGACACGGTGTACACCGCGAGCCGCTGATTCGGTTTTACCGACGTTGCTATGAACCGTAATGCCGCGACTTTCGATCGCGAAAGGTCGCCGACGTCGATATGCGCGTCGTCGAACAAGAGGGCCACAAACCGCGAAGGCATCGCGAGAGCGCCGGGCGGGGCAGGACTAGCGCTTCCGGCTGCTTCGCCCGCGGAATCTGAAATCGCATAGGACGTCGAGTCCGGCGGCAGCGGAATCGCTTCACCGCGCGCCAGTTCTTTCTCCGCACTCCCCGGAGTCACCACTGAAAAATGCGTGATGAATTGCAACTTGCCGTCCTGCTTGATCTGGAAATCGTCCTTGTGCAGATTTTCCACCGCGTGGCCGGTTGAATCGTGTACCACCACGCGCACTGGAACTAGATTCGCGCGCGACTCCAGCGGCACCGGCGAAGTGCGCGTGTTAATTTCGGGCGGGGAAGGCGTGGAGGCGGAGACGGGCCCGGCGGCAGCCGGAGCCGTCGAGGACGGCGCAGCGAACTGCGCTGCGGGCGACTGACTTCCCCCGGATGCTGGAGCGTTGTTGGGTGACGGCGCACTCCTCGTGGATATCTCGCCTCCAGCGGTCGGCGACACACTGGGGGCAGATGCAGGCGGCGCGGCGGACTGCGCAGTGGCGGGATTTTGCCCGGCAGACGGCGGCGCTGAAGAACTCACCGGCCCCGCCGCACCTTGCGTGGCGTCCGCTGGTGGCGCAGGAGCTTGCTCCGCAGGCGGCGATTTCGAACCAGATTGTGGTGCCGGGGTTGCAGCCGGTTGCGGTGGCGGCGCTGGTTGAGGTTTCGGGTGCTTGATCAGTGAGGGCGGCGGGTCGTCGGGCGTAGCAGGAGGCGTCGTATTCTGCGGGGCCGCAGCTTGAGCCTGGCAAGGTCGCTCGAGCCATTGGATAGCGCAGCCCAAAGCCGCGCAAAACGCTAGCGCACGAACCAAGCGGACAGTGCGCCTAGCTGCCCCCCCACGCGACGCACAACCGCCCGCAAAGGTACTCATTCGGCCACTCCCGCCCGCCGCCTCTGTGCGGAACCCGCGTGTTCCGTCCAATTACGACTCAGTCACTCGTATCTTGCAAGGAAGTCTACTCGCCCCGTACGCGCCCGTCAATCGCGGCCAACGCGGGTAGCCGAGACTTGGCAGTCCGGCAAGCAATTTCCCTTGGCTTATAGCTTCCGCGTCGCGCTAGAATCCCGCGGCACTACTATTCGCAATGGGAGGCAACATCGGCATGAACCGCGACCCGAAGTCAGAGCAGGAGATTGAGCAGAAAAAGAACTGTGGTGGTTCCCGGTCCGCCGATAGGGAGCGAGCCGCGTGGAGCCGTCGCGAGTTCTTAGCGAATTCGACAGGGTTTGCCGTCGCCGGCGCGATCAGCGGCTTGGCGGGAAATCATCCGCTGTCGGCTCATGAAATGATGGCACGCGGAAGCGCAACGAAGTCATTAGTATCCAACCCGACGCCGGGCAAACCGCGTCGCATCATCATTGATACGGACCCCGGCATTGACGATGCGATGGCCATCTTTCTCGCGCTGCGTTCACCGGAGCTGAAGGTCGAGGCGATCACGCCTGTCTGCGGCAACGTCCCTCTGGACCTAACTCTGCCGAACGCACTGCGCCTGGTGGAAATCGCCGGTCGCACCGATGTTCCCGTCGCCGCGGGCGCAAGCCATCCGCTGGTTCGACGCCTCGTTACCTCCGGCCACGTTCATGGCGTCAACGGCTTGGCCGGTGTGGAATTTCCCGAGCCGAAAATTAAGCCAGTTCACGAGACCGCGCCGGAAATCATTCGCCGCATCGTGCGCGAAAATCCCGGAGAGATCACCATCGTCGCGGTCGGTCCATTGACCAACGTCGCCATGGCCTTGCGCGCAGATCCCGAGCTGGCGAGCATGATTCCCGCGGTCACCATCATGGGCGGTTCGCTTTCCGGCGGCAACATCACGCCCGCGGCCGAATTTAATTTGTACGTGGACCCGGAGGCCGCGCGCATCGTCTTCGATGCGAATATCCCCCTCACCATGGTCGGCCTGGACGTGACCCGTAAGTGCCTGGTAAGCGAGCAACACATCAAGCAGCTGGAAGCCGCGAGCAACCCCGTGAGCCAGGCCGCCGGAAAAATCATGCGCGCCACCTACGAACGCATGCGCCATGGCGGAGAAGTCACGGAAATTGCTCTGCACGACGCCCTAGCGGTCGCCTCGCTGATTGACCCCGGCGTGATCACGCGGAAGGACTACTACGTCGAAGTGGAAACGTCCGGGGAATGGACCGCAGGTCAAACGCTCGGCTTCGACGGCCACGGCCCAGTCCGCAAATCGCCGCCGATGGAAACCAGCGCGCCCGAACCGCAGCCCTCGGAAGTACCTTTCAAGCCCAACGCGCAAGTCGCAGTAGGGGTCGATCCCGACCGCTTCTTCCGCCTGCTCATTCCGCGTTTGACCGGGAATGCGGCTTGAATTGCGGACAGGGCACGACAGAGCTCAAGCGAATCTGGCGTCGAAACCCGGGGAATCATCGGATTTCCTGAATACGTACTAAAGCACGAACGGCACCAGGCGCGCCGTACGGCTCATGTATTCCCTGTAGGGCTGGCCCAGGGCGGCGACCAGCGCCGCCTCCTCCACGTGGATGCGGTACGCGTAGCCGGCTGAAATGCACGCGAGCGTCCCAAGAATGCTGGCCCAATTTCCCAGCGCCAGCCCCAGGCCAATCACGGTGATCAGCGCGCCCGTGTACGAAGGATGCCGGACGTAGCGATATGGTCCCGCCTCAATCACTGTTTGTCCCGAATGCACGTCAACTTGAAATGTAAAATACCGCCCCAGCACGCGCATGGCGTAGTAGCGAAATCCAATGCCCGCCCACATTAGCGCGATTCCCACAAAGAAGAGTTGCGTGCGCATCCAGGGTATGGCCGCCTGCTGAAGACCGAAGCAAAATGTAAACGCCAGCGCCAGTCCCGCCCAGATCATCGCGATCAAAAACCGGAAAGAGCCGCGGTCTCGCGCTTTCGTGGGATCGGCTGATCTCCGCGACCGGCCCGTCACGATTTCAAACAGCAGCCAAGCCGCGTAGGTGACGATGAATATCGCGTCATATCCCAGATGGCCGGCAAACGGCACGGGCAGCATGCGCGCGCCTCCTATTTCTATGATACGTCTGTGCGTAGGGATAAGTTCAGACAGCTGGAGGAAATCGTAGCGGCGACAAAGCCGCCGGAGCGGCGTGGACCTGCGAGCAGTCGCGTCGTAAGTCACGCGGACGCGGTACAGTCAAGAGACCGGATGCATCACCAGGACAACGACTCTATTCGTGCTTCTCCGAAATCGTGAAGTCCACTACCGTCGGTTCACCCGCCTTCACATTCACCTTCTTCGCCCAACTGGCCGGCGAACTGTACATCGGCCGCTTGACTTCCACTTGCGCCCCGACGTCCAGTACACGCGCTTCCGATAGAACCTGCCAGCCCTCATGCCAAGCCACAATTTCGTATTCTCCCGGTGGAACGTCCGAGAGCTTGTAACCGCCACGGTCGTCCGTCACCGCATAGTAGGGATGCTTCACCACCAGCAAGTTCGCGTTCATCCACACGTGCCCCGCGTTGCATTTCAGTTCCACCACTCCATTCCGCTGCAACGTGACCGGAATGAACTGATGCTGAAAAGGGAAGGGAACGTTGTTCGTCGCGACGCCAAACATCTGCACGGTATGCAGGACGGGGTCTTCGCTCTCGATCTTCAGCGTGCCCGCCTCCGGGACGATCATGATGTGCGGGATGTAGCGGCAAGTTTTCTGATCCAGTTGCATACGATTGGGCGGCAGGTCCATGGCCTTGCCTTTAGTGATGCCGCGCAGAAACACGACGGTGTTGGCAACGCCGTTGCCGTCGGGATTAATCAACAGCCGCTCCAGATCTCGCGTCTTCAGGCCTTCGGGGTCGCAGACGTCCGGATTCTTGGTAATAGGAAGTTTGGGGATCTTGGGGACTGGCCCCGTCCAAGTGACAGTGCCTGCTACAGCGCCTCCGTTCTGCACGGTGATCGCTGTGTAATCGGTTTGCGCGGTCGCTCGCCCGCCGCAAAGGCAAATTATCAAAAGCAGGATACAAGAGGCCCGCACGACGGAAAGTTTCGTTTGCTCGTTCATCGCTACCTCGCCAGCGACGCCGGCCGCGTCGTCACGTTGTGCACCCGGAAAGCCGCGCGCGGGGCGCCATTCGCCGGGCGGGCAACTCCCGTCGTTGCCAGTAAAATCTTAAATTGCGTGTGGCGCAGTCAGATCCAAACCCGAGTGAATGCCTGTCCCGCGCCCCTGCTGCGCGAACGCTCCGGCTCGCGCAGACCGTGCTTTCCCTGGGCTCGGCCCCCTCTCACTCACAGCTCCAAAAAGTATCGGTTCGATGGCGAGCCGCACGCCGCGGTGGAATTCCTGAACGTGTGCCTATGCAGGCCCGCAACTGCAAACATACCGCTTCTGGCGAGTGCTGGCGCAAGCTCTACCCCAAGTTTGTCCTAAGAGTATATAAAACCGAACGGCCTGTAGCCGCCTTTTCGATCACAGCGATCGGTAATCGCGATCCGCTCGGTGCGCGAATATTTGCTTTTCGACAATAGGCTACTGTGGTACCTTCCCGCGCATGCCGGGACCCGGTTTCTCTAAAAATGCCCCTCAGTTCGGAACGGCCGAGTATGCGAGCCGAGGCGGTCCCGAATGCTGCAAGTCCTGCAATCAACCGATTGGCGCGGAGTACTATCGGATCAACGGCGTGCTAGCTTGTCAGAATTGCGCGCAGCTGGCCGCGCTGAAATTGCCGAAAGATAGTCACGTGGCATTCGTGCGCGGCGTTGCGTTCGGCGTAGGCGGCGCCATTTTGGGGATGATTTTGTACGCGACAGTTGGCATCCTCACCGGCCTGATCATCGGGTATGTGGCGCTCGCGGTCGGCTACGTTGTTGCGAAAGCCATCAAAATCGGCTCCGGGGGAGTCGGTGGACAGCGCTATCAAATCGCCGCAGCGCTGCTGACCTATGTAGCCGTATCGATGTCCGCCGTCCCCATGGGCATTGCGCAGTACGTGAAGGCCCGAGACGCACATCGCGCAGCGGCACATGCTCCGCTGACTCAAAGACCTAGCAGCGAACATCCTTCTTCGGAGGGCGGGGATGATTCGGCGTCGTCTCCGAACGCGGCTCAAGCCCCACCCACTATTCCGGCACGTCATCCCGTAAGTTTCCCAGCGATCCTCGGCTCTCTATTGCTTGCGGGACTGGCGTCACCCTTTTCGGAATTCTATAGAAATGGCCCCTCACTCTCGACAACGATTGGCCTGGTAATACTTTTTGTCGGAATCCGGATTGCGTGGCAGATGACGGATGATTCTGGTGCCAAAGCGGTGCTGGGGCCCTTCAAGAACTAATATTTCAGCCGGAGCGCCTGTGTTCGCCGAACCCGATTTTACGAACAGATTGCCGTGACCTCAACACCGATCGAATTAACAAAACCATGCAAGCAATGTTCCCTGCAGCTCCTTCCGGGAGCATTAGTGTGTAACCAGTGTCACACACTAGTGCACGCCGAAAACCTCGAACGGTTATCGGCGTGGGCGCAAGAACACGAGGACCTCGACCAAATGCCTGAGGCGCGCGAAGCGTGGATGAAGACCCTGCCGTTGCTGCCAGCCGATTCCACGCAAGCGGAATGGGTGCAGCAGAGAGTTCGTTCGCTGGAAATTGCTGCAAGAGCCGCAGCGTCTACACCGCCGAAAAACCAGTGGGTTAAGAAACTGGGTCCGCTCGCTCCCGTGGTGCTCGCGCTTTCCAAGGCCAAGGTGCTGTTCACGGTCTTCAAGCTCAATTTTCTGTTTAGCCTCTTCGCCTTCCTGGGATTCTATTGGGCACTTTTCGGCACGCGGTTCGGGATTGGCTTCGCGGTGCTCATACTTATCCACGAGATGGGGCACTATGTCGAAATCAAGCGACGCGGGCTTCCTGCGGACATGCCGGTGTTCATGCCGGGTTTCGGTGCGTACGTGAAATGGCGCGCCTTGGGAGTGTCCACCGTGACCCGCGCCTTCATCAGCCTGGCCGGACCGCTGGCCGGATTTATCTCCGCGGCGGTATGCGGCATCATCTGGTACAAGACCGCGGATCCCCTGTGGGCGGCGCTTGCGCGCACCGGCGCATGGCTCAACGTCCTGAATTTGATCCCGATATGGGTGCTCGACGGCGGCCAGGCCATGCTGGCCCTGAACAAAATCGAGCGCATCGCGATTCTGACGATTAGTCTCGCGCTGTGGCTGTTGCTTGGCGAAGGCATATTCGCTCTGGTCGCTGGCGGCGCCTGCTGGCGCCTGTTCACTAACGATATTCCCGAGCGGCCCAGCCGTCCGACCGCCGTCTATTTTGCAGCCGTCATCGTCCTACTCGCCTTGATAATGCGGCTCACGCCCGGCCACGGTGTCGGATCGCGCTGAATCTTCTCCAAGTCAATCAAGGCTTCCTCGACACTGACGGGGCTGACGCAAAGTTGGAAGCCCGCCAGCGTTAGATCGTCTGAAGCGGCTGTTCCTCTTCCTGTCCCAGCGCCTCGCGCATTTTTCTCAATAACGAATCGCGCGAGAAGGGCTTTTGCAAGTGCCCGGAATCCGGGACGAAGGCTTCATCGGAGTTGTGCTGCAGGTAGCCGGACATATACACAATTTTCATGCGCGGATGCGCGCGTTTCAGCCGCCGTGCAAGCTCGGTGCCGCGCATGCGTGGCATCACCACGTCGGTCACCAAAACATCGATGGCTCCCGTTTCCTGTTCCGCTTTCTCCAGCCCGTCCAAACCGTCTTTGCCCGCAATCACCTGGTATCCACTCGAGCGTAGAAATTCGCCCGCCAGCTCGCGAACCCCTTCCTCATCTTCCACCAGCACCACGGTCCCGACGCCGCGCGAATATTTGGCGGCGGGTTCGTCCTCGCAGGGAAGCTGTGGCGCGGCCGTGCTCTGCGGCAAGAATATTTCAAAGCGCGTGCCCTGCTCCGGTACGCTGTCCACCCATATATATCCGCCGCTTTGCTTCACCACGCCGTATACAGTAGCGAGACCAAGCCCCGTGCCTTTGCCCAGTTCCTTGGTTGTAAAAAACGGCTCGAACACTTTCGCCTTGGTCAATTCGTCCATACCGCAGCCGGTGTCCGCCACCGTCAGCAACACATAACGCCCCTCGACCGTGGGAGGGTGGCTTTGCGTGTAGGCAGCATCCAGGACCACATTTTGGGTGCTAATGGTTAGCTTGCCGCCCTTAGGCATCGCGTCGTGCGCGTTCACCGCCAGATTCACCAGCACCTGCTCGATCTGCGAAGGGTCGGCTTTCACTCGCGCCAAGGAATGGCCCGGACGGAAGGTGTATTCAATTTCCTCGCCGATCAACATGGGCAACATCTTGCTCACGTCGGAAATCAGGGCGTTCAGATCCAGCACGCGCGGTTGCAGCACTTGCATGCGGCTGAAAGCTAGCAGTTGCCGCGTCAGCGCCGTGGCGCGGTCCGCGGCTTTTCGCACTTGCGCGATGTTCTGATGCGCCGGGCTCAGCGTCCCCAACCTCATTTCCAGCAGATCGCTGTGGCCTTTGATCACCGTGAGCAGATTGTTGAAGTCGTGCGCCACGCCGCCCGCTAGTCTGCCCACCGCTTCCATTTTCTGCGCTTGCCGCAGCTGGTTTTCCAGTGAATGGCGTTGCTCCTCGTTTTTCTGCAGCGTTCCGCGCATGCGGTCAAACGCGGCGGTCACCTCCGAAACCTCGTCTCCGCCGTCCGGACCAAGCGGATAGTCATAATTCCCCTGTTCCAGCGCGCGCACGCCTTGCACCAGCGATTCCAGCGGGCGCGTAAATGTGCGCGAAAGCACCCACACCAGTGCTCCGCCCGCGAATACGCCAAGAAATCCCAGGGTTATGAGGGTGTGATTCAATCGTGTGAGCACCGCCATCGCGTCGTCATACGGCTTGAGCACCGTCAAAGTAAGCGGTGGGGACGACCCGGGCGTTAAATTCACCGAGCTGATCAGATAACTCTTATTATTAATTTCAATTTTGTTTGTGCCGGCGTTGGACTTCAGTCGATTCGCCGCCATCGCGTCATCCATCGTGGAAAACGAGCTGACCACCGCCTGATCGCCGTAGCGGAACGCCACCTGACACAACGCGATTCGGCCCACCTCGGCCGCCACACTCGAATCAATCTCGCGTCCGACGATTACCGTGCCCAAGTACATCCTCGATGACGGGCCGCCCAGCTCAATCGGGTGGACCGCTACCTGGTATAGATGACCATGTCCAAACCACCAGCCTCCCACGCCCTTCGCGCCGGACGAATGTGCCAGTGCGCTCTCGGCCGCTTCGCGTGGAAATCCGGGGAGCGACGTGTGCAGCGCGACGATTTTTCCCTTCCAATCGGCCAGCGCGAACAGTTCGGTGTCGCCCGAACGCCAGATCTGTTCGGAAGCATCCTGAATGCGCGCGAGCGTTTCATCCGCCATCATTTCCTTCAACGTGGGCAGGGTGGCAAGCAATTCGGCGGTGCGGTCGAGTTGAATCTGGCGTTCCTTGCGCAAATTCTGAAAGGTCAATACGGAATTGCGGGCATCCTGCTCTACCGCCGTCCGCACCTGTGCTTCGGCGGCATGGCGTACCACCGCTAACGTGGCAAAGGTAAGCGCAGCGATGAGCAACGTCAGCGGAATCAGGAGCTTAGTGCGCAGGCGCGCCTTCGCTAACCCCGAGTTCGATAGGCCCAGCAAGCGAAAATAAGTCGAAAGGATCTTTATGCCCATTGTGCTACCTGTGGCGGCAGCCGATGACCCGCCTGAACAATAGCGGTCGCGGCGGCACCAGGGAATGGGCCGTTAGTACCGATATGCCTGACCTAAGGTTTGCGTCAACACCGACTCGGGTCGCGCGAGCGGTATGCGTGTCCGCAGCGGCCGTACCCCAGCCGGACTTTTCCGGCGGTTTGCGAGCGTTTTGGCGTGATCCGTCGAATTTGTCGCAAAAAGTTCAGATGACCGGCGGGCGGTAAAGCATCTCCGTCGTCTCCCGTGTGCTCGTTCAGACCTAGGAAACTAACGGGAACTCTGCCACCCCCGGTGGAGCGGGGAACTCATTCCCCACCGACAATGCGGCCGCGCTCACATCCCGCTTTCGTCAGCCGACGGCCCGTAGATCGCCGGCACAGCGATGTTGTTCAACCGCAGATACACTCCCAGTTGCGCGCGATGGTGGATCCCGTGGTTCATCACCCATGTACGCAGACAGGCGATACGCGGCATAGCGATGATCGTCGTCCCATTGCTCAGCAGCGACCACGTCTTGTGCATCTCGGAGTCGCTGGCTTTCGCCAACAACGCGCGGGCAGCCGTTACGTTTTTGTCGAACTTCGCCAGTAGCTCCTGCGTGGTTTTGGGCGGTGGAGGCGGCGTGGGCGCGACTCCGTTAGGAGCCATGTCCAGCGACTCTTGCTGCAGCGTGTACACCGCCCACTCCGGGACGTCCGCCACGTGATTCGCGAGCCAGCCCATCGTTCCGGACTTCTCGTGCGGCTTCCAGGAAAACTTGTCCGTCGGCACGCGCTCCAGCGTCTTGCGCGTATTGGCCATCTCGGCGTCGAATTCGGGTAACAGCGCTTCGTTCAGTGCCATAAATCCTCCAAAGTGTTCAGCGGTTTGGGGTCACAACGCCAGAAAGTGTAGGCGAACAAAAAGCGAAAGTCAACACAGGCAATTTGCCCGCCCAGCGACCGGCATGGCGCGCCACCGGTACCGTCTCTGGCCGATCCCAGGGGAACTTTGGTATGGTTCGTGGCATCCTATCGTTCGCGTCGAATCGGAATTGACGTTTGTGGAGGTTTTGCTTGCCTGTTATTCGCGCCTGCAGCCACTGTGGAAAGCAGAATCGCGTTCCCGCCAAGTTTCTCGCCAGCGCGGGCCGTTGCGGCTTCTGTAAGTCGCCGCTGCCGCCCCTCGCAGAACCCCTCGCGGTCGACGACCAATTGTTCGATGAAATCGTGCAGAACAGCCCCGTTCCAGTGCTCGTGGATTTCTGGGCGGGCTGGTGCAGGCCGTGCGTCGCGGCCGCGCCCGAAGTCGCGCGCACCGCCGCGGACATGGCCGGCAAAGCGATCGTTGTGAAAGTGGATACGGAGAAATATCCGCAAGTCGCAGGGCGCTTCCAGGTGAGCAGCATCCCCAACTTCGTGGTTCTCTACCGTGGCCTCACGGTGATGCAACAACCTGGATTGGTGGACCACAACGAAATGGAGAGCTGGCTCAAATCCGCCCCGCCCGTTTAAGCCTAACCGCCGCATCCGCACTTCAATTTTCCGCATCGCTCGCGTATCCTCTCGCGTAGGTTCAGCAGGCCCTCACCATGGAATCCGCATCCCTATCCGCGCGATTTCTGCTGGCCGCAGCCGTCACGCTCGCATCCGTCACCACCGTTGCTGTGCCGTCTTGCGCGCAACAACGAGAAGTCCCCAGGACCACAGCCGAAAGCATCGGCGTGATTCTGAGATATACAGAAGATCAATTCTTCTCGGTCGCCGAAGCGATGCCTGCCGAAAAATATTCCTACATCCCCAGCGCGCCGGGCGGAAAATTCGATGGCGTGCGCTCCTTCGCCGAACAGGTGAAGCACCTGGCCTGCGCGAATTTCGCATTCTTCAATGAGATCGAAGGCAAAACCCCGCCGGACGGCTGCGAAAAGAGAGTCCCCGCGCCCGCCAAGACCAAAGGCGAGCTGCTGAAATACCTGCGCGATTGCTTCGACTACGGCAACAACGTTCTGGCCAGCATCGACGAGAAGAACGCGATGGACCGCGCGGAAGGCCGCTACGGCGGCCCGAAGACCAAGCTGGGCATAGCGGCAATCGCGCTATGGCACATCGCCGGTCATTACGGCCAAACCGCCTATTACCTGCGGCTTAACGGCATCGTCCCGCCGCCAACACAACAACACGGCCTGCAAGTCCGCTGAACGTGCGTGTCGCAAGATGCCATGCACGCTTCGCGCGGTGCGCCAGCCCGCACGGCGCCGGGCGCCGCCCGACTCAGCACATCATCAAAAGGTGCCAACCCAACACAGGGTTTTCGTAGGTCAAAATTAAGGTATTTACTGTATGGCCGTATGAGTACGTTTCCGCGATTATGCGCAACGGGAGAACGAGAGCGCAGGTCGGGAAACCTTATTAATAAAATTTTAAGGGCTGGGCCCCATCTGCGCTCTCCGCTCCCGCCAACTCCTTCCTCCGAGTAGTTGCTCAACACCGAGTGGTTTCCCCGCCACTCGTGTGCCGTACGCATATGCCTGCAACATCCCGCGCGGCCTTGTCTTAGCAAATCGAACCGCTAACTTCGCATCTCTCTGCCTCGGTTTTTCGCTGCTGGCTCGCCGTACGGCTGCATCGCCACCTCGCTAACGCTCCTTATAATCAATAAAGGTCCGCTTGTCTCAGCCCTCGCGAGCGTTTAGTCTGACGACGATGCCGACGTCGTCTCCACCTCCTCCATTTACGCCCAACCCGCCTCATCGCGACGCAGCCGCCTATCGCGTCACCGCTATTCGCTTCCGCCTCGAACGCTTGCCCGCCACGCGTTACATTTGGTCGCTCGTACTGCTGCTCTCCCTAGGCGGCTGGTTCGAATATTACGATTTGTTTTTCACCGCCTACGTTGGTCCGGGCCTGGTGCGCAGCGGCCTTTTCACTAGCACCTCCGCGGCATTCTTCGGTTTCAACGGCATCGCCGGCTTCGTCGCCGCCACTTTCGCGGGACTGCTGGTCGGCACGCTGCTCTTCGGTTTCGCCGCCGACCGTTTCGGCCGTCGCTTGATCTTCACAACGTCGCTGTTGTGGTACACCGCCGCTACCGTTGTGATGGCCTTTCAACACTCTGCGCAGGGCATTGTGGTGTGGCGGATGATCGCCGGCGTCGGCATAGGCGTCGAACTGGTCACCATAGACACCTACATTACCGAGCTGATGCCGCGACAACTGCGTGGCCGCGCCATCGCCCTCAGCCAGATAGTCGGCTTCACCGCGTTGCCTGCGGTGGCGCTGCTTTCCTGGTGGCTTGTTCCGCAGAAACCGCTCGGCCTGGACGGCTGGCGCTGGGTCGTGCTCGCAGGTTCGCTCGGCGCGATTTTCATCTGGTTTGTTCGCCGCGGCTTGCCGGAAAGTCCACGCTGGCTGATGGCGCATGGGAAATTCGACGAAGCGGAGCGGGTCACCGCCGCGATGGAAGCGCGCGTCCAGCAAGACCGCAAACGCCAAGCGGCACGCGGGCTTGAGTCGCCGCCAATCGCCAGCGCAATGCTTCTCGCCGGGCATTCCCCGGAAGCTCGCGGCAGCCTGCTCGAACTAGCGCGCCCGCCTTATCGCAAGCGTACGCTCATGCTCATGGTCTTCAATTTTTTCCAAACCATCGGCTATTACGGTTTCGCGTCCTGGGTCCCCACGCTGCTGATCGCGACCGGCATCACCATCACCAACAGCCTGCAATATTCTTTCCTCATCGCTCTCAGCGCGCCGCTCGGCCCGCTGCTCGCATACCGCGTTGCAGATCGCATCGAACGCAAATGGCAAATCGCTTTCACCGCCGCGTGCATCGCGATTTTCGGATTGCTGTTCGCGCGCCATCACGATCCTGTCTGGCTCATCACCTGCGGCGTGCTGCTCACTTGCGCCAACAATTGCATGTCCATCGCCTTCCACGCCTATCAAGCGGAATTATTTCCCACGCGCATCCGCGCCCAAGCAGTCGGCTTCGTCTATTCCTGGAGCCGCCTGAGCGCCATCTTCACCAGCTTCCTTATAGCTTTCTTTCTGCGCCATTACGGTACGCGCGGCGTCTTCGCATTTATCGCCGCGGCCATGGTGGTCGTCGTGCTGGCGATCAGCATCTTCGGCCCGCGCACCCGCGGCCTCGCGCTAGAAGATATTGCGCAGTGAACCGCAGCATCTGCGAATGCGGCGACGGATTTGTATCCGTAGCAGCAGGTCCCAGACCCGCCCCTACGTCAGCATCTCGGCAGGCTTTGGCCGTCGAACTTGCCATTGAATTTGCCGCGGCGGTCGCACAGAGCGGGACCGCCAGACCCCAATCCGTCCGTAAGGTAGCCGTGACGGGTGCTCGGCAGCGCGAATGCGAGTTGCGCGAAGTGGATCCGCTGCCAGAACTCCTCCTGTGGGTCGGTGTGCAAAGCGTACAAGCTGGTGAGGTCAATCGGGAAGTCGACAGACGGTGATTTTTCGAAGCACTCCAAAAAGCGCTCTGCAAATCCGTCGATAAGAAACTACACGCTCCTAGGCAGGAACCGGCAATAAGCGCATGGCGTCCAGGCACATGGCCAGTTCCGCGATGGCCGTCCCCAGTCGCAAGCTCAGCTGTCGCGCATGATGCACCAGGCGACCCGGCATATGGAAAATCAAAAAGCGCAGTCGCTTGGGCCGTGCCGTCAATAAGTTTGCTGGCAACGCCAAGCGCTTCAGCGCGGTGAGCACGTTGT